>CAZVMS010000082.1:0-6261 GCA_964628795.1 uncultured Haloferula sp.
GAGTTTCGCTGCTGGCGGTCCAGGAAGTCGGCTCGGGAGACTCGAGAGAGATGCTCTGTTCTTCCAAAGGAACCCCAGCAACACCCTTGGCTTGGAATAGGAGCGGCGTGGTATTGAAGGACGCAGTGCGGAACGAATGAACCCCGCCCGTGCGCGTGGAGGTCAGTCCGACGACATCGACGCGCCAGAAATACTGCTGGTCGAAATTGAGAGGAGTCGTGAGCTCGAGGCTTGAGCTTTCAGGTTCACCGAGGCGCAGAGGAGAATCGGGACCCGCCGCAGCGACCGCTGCGGCATCGGTGCCAAGATAGACTCGGTAGCGAATGGCTTTGGAATCGGCCTGCCAGCTGAGAGGCAGCGAAGTGTGGAAGCGAATGGCACCGTCAGCGATATCGGGCGTGATGTCGCCATCGTCAACGGAGGCGAGTTCTTCAAGGTCGGTGACCACCCAAGTGGCCTGCCTCGAGCCGAACTGGAAAAGGCGACGGTCGTCCGAAGCGATCGCGAGATACGGTGAGCTATCGGCCAGTTTCCCGACGGGAAGTCCGTTGGTGCCGTTAAAAAGGACGCTATTGCTGGCGCCAAACTCACCCTTGGCGGTGCTGTCGAGGATGAATGGCCCATAGTCATTTTGATAGGCGTCCGCCAAGGCGAGAAAGTTCAAGTCCGCATCGAATATACCCCGGCCCCGCCAGAGCCGGCGACCATCGTCCGAGAGATGCATGGAATTCCGAGAATCATACGAGTAGAAATCGGCACGACGGGTCACGACCTCCGTCGGGTTCCCATCGATCACATCGTAGCGGGAGACCCAGAATTTGCCGTCGGTTTTATCACCTGAAATAAAGATCGAACCGTTCGTCCGGTCGACAGCACAAGCTCTCGGCTGGAGGTAAACACCAGAACCAAGCGGAGCTCCCACGACTGACATGCTTCTGGTGTCAAACATGTGGAAAGCACTCCGGCCGAGGATCAGAACACCAGGCGGCCCGGCGACCAGTGGTGTCGCACTGGACCAGCCAGCTGTTCCAAGGGCTTCGGGCAATTCCAGCAACTGACCGTCGGGCTGAAAGGTGTCGAGATCAATTCCCTGCAGTTGGCCTGTCCGACCGTAGCCACCGTAGGCAATGTAGAGCCGACGATCACCCGGATGAACCTCCGAGCTCACCGAGCCAAACGGAACTTCAAGAACCCCATCGAATGTTTCCAAGTCGGTATTGAACCGAAGAAGGAACTCACTTTTGTCGCCATACTCTTCCCTACTGAAAAGATAAACGAAGGAGGTCTCGGCATCTCCGTGAACGCGGCGGAGATAGAGACCGTTGACCTGGGCGGTGACGTCGATGGTGATAGAGTCGTCCCCCTGACGGATCGTCACTTGCCCCCGATACTCTCCTTTGCTCAAGGTCCCGGCATCGATCTGGATCTCAAAAGTACCCGGAGCTATGGCGGATGCCGGAGTGACGATCAACCAATCCTGCTCGCTCGTGGCGGCCAATGGCGTTGCCTGATTCGCCGAGGTGACTTGGATGATTTCCTTGCGCCCATCAACGCCCGCCACAGTGGCAACAAGCAGGTCACGGCGATCGATCGAAAGGTTCGAGATCTTGAAGCTCAAGACCTGACCCGCGATGGAAGTGGCGTCGGCCATGACCGGATCAACTCGCCAGAAGTAAGTGGCACCCGCTTGCCAAATGTCGCCGGTGGCGGCCCAGTGATTGGCAACAGGGGCGAACAAGAGGCTCGGATCAGGCACGGCGACTTCGAGGGCCTGCCGCGTCTCGGCAAGGTAAACGCGATAACCGATGGCCCCAGCGACCGGTTTCCAGCGGAGGAACTCAGGAGGAAGGACGTTGGCGCTGTCCGCAGGTTCAAGGCGGAGCCCAAGGGCCTCTTCTCCAACCAGATCAAAGAGGTTGATGGACTTGATCAGCCCAGCAGCGACGTCGAAGTAGAACAGTCGGGAATAGTCCGCGCTGACGACTTTATAGCTGTTGATATTAGGAATTTCCGCGAGGACTTCGGCGCTGGCACTATCGATCAATTGAGAGCGGGTGACTACGACTTCACCGTTTGGCGTGATCGCTCGCATGGTAGCGAGGTATTTGGCAGGGAGCCGGCTAATGTTATCAGGATCGATCTGCCGGTCGCCGATGAATAGTTTACTGCCATCGCGACTGACGGCGATGGTCGCGTTATTTTCGCCCACATCCACCTCGATACTGTCAACGATTTCAAGGAGCCCATCAGCATCCGCACGGAAGTGGCCAATGGAGTCCGCTGAAGTATTGTTAGATGATCCAGTCCAGGTAAAAAGTTCGGAGCTGAGCGGGTTATAGACCAAGCTGGCCACCCGCTCAGCTCGACCATCATCCTCCACACCATCTCCATCCACGGTGCCAAGCAGTTGACCCGTCTCCACGTCGACCATCAGGACCGGAGCCCAAAGATAGGCGCTGGGTGCCACGTAGGCCACGGATCCGTGACCCGCAGCAATTTTGGAGGATTCATAGCGCACATCCCATGAGCTCGTCAGCGGGGCGACGTTGCGCTTACCGACGACTGCAAGCTGCTCGAGATCGACCCTCCACAGCTGACCGCCGTTATGGATGACGTAAAGCTCGTGGCCATCGGGATGAATACTGAAATCCGCTGCATTGTCACCGAGCTCGACGCTACCCACCCAACGCGTGTCCTGGGCATCATAGACGAGCAATCTCGATTCATCCGAAGTCGTGCGATTGAGGGCGTAAATCCGGTTGCGCTGATAATCGGTCCGCATGGAAATAATCTGCTGAGCTTGGACGGTAAACGAGACATCCAGGATGCGGCGGGTGCTGGCCGTCTCGATCGTCAGGGTTGTGGAGTAGCTGCCGACCTCCAAACCAGTCGAGTCGAAGACAAGCTTGATAAGATTGGCCTGGCCTTCGGAAATCGTCGGGGTCAGCCAGCTTGCGCCACTGGTGAGAGTGGTGATTTCGAAGGATGAAGGGTCGGCCGTTGGGAGTTCCAGAAATGCGGACTGCGGAACCCCTCCGCCAAGGCTGGTGTAGCTAAACATTGGTTCCGGAAGCTCGAAGTCGGGTTCACCGACGGTCAGGGACAGCGACTGCCAGGCGTCTTCTGGGACCTCGGAGATCTGCGTGTCGCCCGGCACAATGCTGTAGCGGGTGTGGTGGAGTCCGGGAGAGAGACCAGCGGCGTCGACCTGAAGGGTCACAGGTGTTTCTCCGAAGGCATTGGCAACCCCGTTGCTGGGTTCGGCCCAAGCCCAACCGACGCCGTTGCGGCTGGCGGCGAGGAACTGGCTGGCGAGTTGGAGCAAGGTCGATGGCGAATAGGGGGATCCATCCGGGCGAGCGAACATCAGGTAGTGAACCCGGCAGGAGTCCGGGAGATTGCTGAGGCGCAGGGGATCCGTTGACTTCGTGATTCCGGGGGCGTCCTTCACAAAGAGGAGCTGGTGCAGCGAGGGTCTATCCAGAGTCTCCGTAACCAAGGTGCGGGTAAATGCGCGGTAGGTCGCACCATCCGGACCTTGAAAAGTGAAGCTCGAGGAAAGCTCTCGATTATAGGGGATGTAGCTATCGCTGACTCGGAAATCCGCACCTCCCTCAAGATCCGCAATGCAGGCAAAAAGACCGCCTAAATTCTTCGTGTAGTAGCGTGCCGTCTTGCCATTCAGGGAACTCTGGACAATATCCCCACCGGTATAGTTGATCTGAGTATTGTTAATATAAATCCGGTTGCCACCAGAACTGTAGATACCCGAGGTGGAGTCGATGAAGTTTCCCGTCTCGCCTCCAGAGAACCGATGACGGTCAGGAATCGGAGCGAGAACGCTGGAGGACAGGCGACCGAGATTGGTCGCGGCCGTTTCAAGAAGGGCATTGGATTCCTCGTCCTCCCAGAGCAGATGCCAGGTGGCCCGGTCTCCGTTATTTGAGAGAGAAGGGGTCAAGCTGCCGGACTTGCCGAATCCTAAAGCGAGATCCAGATCACCATCAGGAGTCTGAAACTGATCGGCAGCGGCGGGTCGGAGCATCTGGATTCCTCCTCCATTGTCGTCGACAACGATGAAGGCGCTGTAGGCACTGGCGGACCCGCCGAAAGTGCCCGGAGTGCCGGTCAGGCCTTCGGTCTTGATCCAGTCGGCGGCGCCAAGCCTTGCGGCGCCGCCCCAATTTACGGACCAGAGTTGTAAAGCCGCGGGGAGGTAGCTCAGATCGAGACCGCTGATCCGGGCGAGGCCGTTGATCAGCGCGGCATGACTCTCGTCCAGAGCCTGAGGAAAGACGCCGAGGTCGTCGATCCGCCCGGAAAAGGAGCTGGGGGAAGTCCGGACCGAGTCGGCGCCGATCTGAATGGAACGATATTCATAGGTGTCGGGAACGAGCGAGGAATTCACTTGGCTGGCAAAGCGGCCATCGACATAGAGCCGGTGGTTGGAAAGCGGGCCGCCGGTGTAGGTCAGCAGGGCGTGGTGCCACTGCCCGTCCTTCACCCCCTTGCTGAGTCTGAACAGCAGATTCGTGCCGGTCACATTGAGTCTCAGGTTCGAGCCTGCCATCTGGAGGTCATAGGATCTGCCGGGAAAGTCGAGCCCCCATCCGACAAGGGTGTCATAGGTTCCCGTTCCGCCATTGGTGCGAAACCACAGTGAGATGGATCGGGGCAGGCTTCCCGAGATCCCATCTGGATCGGCATCGAGGTTGCCATTGCCATTACCGAGGTAGCACCCGGTGCCGAGGATGGAACCTCCCTGAGCGACCTTTGCCTGACCCCAGAGGTAGCCATCGAAACTGTTGTCGCCGCTGGTTCGGACATCGGTGTCGAATGTCCAATGGTAGAATGTCTCCAGCTCGGCCATCACGGGCGAGCCGTCGGCTTCGGCTTGAGAAGCGGCTAATGCCGGTGCCGCAGACTCGAAGGCCGTGGCCGAAGGCGCTGCAGCTGCGGCATGAGGCGCGGAGTCGGCGGCGTGGACAATCAGCAGCGGCGGGCGCGAGTAGGAGTTGGTATTGCTAGTCGACAGGTATTGCTGATCGGAAAGAAAGCTCGCTTCGGTATTAAGATCCCGGAGCGCGAAGCCGACATGAGTGTGACCCTTCGAGATCGCATCACGAACGAAGCTCAGGACATCAATTTGCGAAGTGTTTCCCTTGGATCCCGTGTCGATGTCATACTCAAAAACCTCGCTTGCCTGCACTCCGCCGAGGCCCTCCCCGACCGAAAGAATGCCATCGCCTCCGTAGGCAAAGAGGGCGTATTTCAAGCCTCCGTTAGCACGGGATCCACCAGTCGTCCCGATGCTGAAGGTGGCTCGCTCGATGCTCGCAGCATCGGAAACAGAAGTCAGAGCAAACTCCATCACCAGACGGGTGGGGCTGCCGTTCTCCCGGGTATCGGCTCCCACGCGCCCGGAGCCGCTGCGGGCCGAGTCGTAAGCGACCTCTCCCTCGAAGGTGACCACGTAGTCCGGAGTGACCAGATATTCCTTGGCGGCGAGGGGAACAAGCGAGGCAAGCAGGCCAAAAGCAACCAGTATCCAAATCCAAGTGGAACGATTCATGAGCGAGATCATTGTCAGATAATTCAATTTCTTCCATCGTGAAGCTTGAACGAAGGGAACACCAAACGAGGTCTCATGAATCGTTGAAGCCAAGATCAAAAAACAAAATCAGCGCAAGGATTGGAATGTTTTTTTTACCTACCGACCATCTCAGCCGCCTGATCCTCGAAAATCGGCTTAATCCCGTGCCATTCGGGTCCCCGGTCATGAGCAACGTCCGTCATTCACTCCCCCCGGTCGTCGGGTTGCTTTTCGCCGTCGTTTTACTTTTGCTTTCGACGCCATCGCTCCCGGCCCAATCCCAACGCGTGCTCCTCCTGCACTCGTTCGGCAGGGATTTCGCTCCCTTTGCGGCGGTCGTCGAGAGCCTGCGCAGCGTGCTTTCGTTCTCGCACACGATGGTGTCGCACGCTTTCTCTACCGCTTGAGCGTCTCGGAACATGCCAATCAGTTTGTGCTCATGCTGCGATGGCAACGGCGACATTCTCAAAGCTCCATTTCCCGTCCGCAACAACGCCGAGGGAATCGATTTCCTCGTCGAGCAAATCGAAGCCTCGGCCCGCCGCCGCAACATTCCCAAAAAACATATCTTCATCGGTGGCGAAGACGAGGCCCCGTATGTCTCGAACTTCATCTCCGCGCTGCGCGCAAGAGGATATCTCGTCGTCCGCGTCAACGCCTTTGAGGCA
>CAZVMS010000083.1:0-6559 GCA_964628795.1 uncultured Haloferula sp.
ACAACGGACAACGGACAACGGACAACGGGCTTTGGCAGGCCGGCGTGAAGATTTATCAGGATGGGTGATTGAAATCGGGAGCGGTCGGGGCTTTCCTCCGCGCCTCGCATGGCTGAAGGATTTTCGTTTGATTCACTGAACAAGGCACAACGGGAAGCGGTGGGGACCTTGGATGGTCCGGTGCTGATTCTCGCGGGGGCGGGGACGGGGAAGACCCGGACGGTGACTTGTCGGATTTCCAATATGCTGGAGGTGGGAATCGCGCCGGAGAATATCCTGGCGGTGACTTTCACGAACAAGGCGGCGAGCGAGATGCGGGAACGGATCGGGGGGATGGTTTCGAAGAAGCTGGCGGAGCGGATGACGGTCTGCACCTTCCATTCGCTGTGCGTGAGGATCTTGCGGGGCGGGATCGAGAAGATCGGCTACAAGAAGAATTTCTCGATCTGCTCGGGGAGCGATCAGGTGGGGATCATGAAGCAGTTGATCATTCGAAAGGGGGGGAAGGATGAGAAGCTGAAGGCGGAGGCGGTGTTGGCGGAGATTTCGAAGGCGAAGAATGCGGGGACGGATCTTGGGAACATGCGGGATGAGTTCATGGCGCAGCTGGCGGTGGCTTATCAGAATGAACTGCGGGCTCAAAATGCGGTGGATTTCGATGACCTGCTTTTGCTGGCGGAGAAGTTGCTGAGGGAACATCAGGATGTGAGGGATCATTTTCGCCAGTTGTATCGGCGGGTGACGGTCGATGAGTTCCAGGATACGAATGGTTTGCAGATGCAGCTGGTCCAGCAGTTGGTGGGGCCGCCGTATCATGTGTGCGTGGTGGGCGATGACGATCAATCGATCTACGGTTGGCGTGGCGCGGAGGTGGCGAACATTCTTGAATTCGAGCGCTTTTTCCCGGATCCGACGGTGATTCGTCTGGAGGAGAACTATCGTTCGACGCATGCGATTTTGCACACGGCGAACAGCTTGATTCGTCGTAATGCGGGCCGGCGTGAGAAGATGCTGCGCGCGACTCTGGCAGGTGGTGAACCGGTGCGGGTGGTGGGTATGCCGGGGGATGAGGAGGAGGCGGAGTTTATTGCGGAGGAAATCCTTGCGGTGAAGGCCACGGAGCAGCGGCCATGGGAGGATTTCTCGATCCTCTTTCGGACGAACATGCAGAGTCGGAAGCTTGAGGAGGCTCTGCGCCACCTGAAGATTCCCTACCGAATGGTGGGAGCGCAGAGCTTTTATGATAAGCGTGAGGTGAAGGATGTGATGGCTTACATGGCGGTGATTGATGACCCGACGGCTGATGTGCCTTTGCTACGGATTCTCAATGCGCCGCCGCGTGGGATCGGGCAGGCAGTGACGGTGATGGCGACGGATTTCAGTCGTGAGCGGCAGATTAGTGTGTGGGAGGCGATGTGTGATCCGGAGTTTACGGACATCCTTGGGCCGAAGGCGCGCCATGGGATTCAGGCGTTTGTGGCGGAAGTGGTGACGGCGAAGTCGAAGATCGAAGGTGGGGTGGCTCCGGCGAATCATGTGATTCGGGAGTTTCTTGATGATACGGGGTATCTTCCGTGGCTTGAGCGCGGGTGTAAAAACGAGCAGGAGAAGCTGAATCGAGGGGAGAGCATCCAGAGCGTGATGAATGACCTTGCCACGGCTCTGAAGCGCGGGAAGAGCATCCGGAAGTTTCTCGATGACAGCGCTTTGGCGTCTGATCGGGAGGATGATGATTTGGAAAAGAAGCAGGGGGCGACTTTGATCACGCTGCATGCTTCAAAGGGTTTGGAGTTCCCGATCGTTTATTTGGTGGGGCTTGAGGAAGGGGTTTTGCCGCACCAGCGAAGCATTCAGGAAGGGACGAAGGATGAGGAGCGTCGCTTGCTCTATGTGGGAATCACGCGGGCGCAGAAGCGGCTGACGCTGACTTACTGCAATGTGCGGATGAAGTGGGGTCAGCAGGTGGGCTGCACGCCGAGCACTTTCATCAGTGAGCTGGATGACGAGCACGTGCTGCACACGAGTTATGATGATGTGATGGGTGCCGAGGTGAGTGATGATGAACTCGGAGACTTTTTTGGAGATATGGATTCGTTTTTGAAGAGCTGAGCGACTGGAAAGTCGTCTTGCCCCGTCATGGCGCTCGCAGAACGCCACTCCTATGTCCGCTTGATTTTGCCGGAGGCTGTTAGAGGGAGGCTGTCGACGAAGGAGAAGCGGAGGGGGACTTTGTAGGCGGAGAGGTGTTGGCGGCAGTGCTTTTGGAGGACGACGGGCTTTGGCGGAGATGTGGGATCGGCGGGGATGATTTCGGCGACGGGGATTTGGCCCATTTGTGGGTGATCCCGGCCGAGGACGCGGCTGCGTTTGACTTCGGGATGGGTGTTGAGAATGGCTTCGATTTCCTCGGGGAAGGCTTTCATGCCGGCGATGTTGATGACGGATTTTTTGCGGCCGACGAGGGTGAGGTAGCCATCGGAGTCGCGGACGACGAGGTCGCCACTGGCGAACCAGCCGTCTGTTAGGGGGCTTGGGTTCCAGGGCACGAGGTAAGCGTCTAACAGGCCGGGGCCACGGATTTGGAGCTCGCCGGGTGTGCCTTCGGGGACGGGGTGTCCCTGGTCGTCGGCCAGGCGGACATCGTAGGCGGGGAGTGCTTTGCCGAGGGAGGTGGGTTTTTCGGATGCGGCGTCGAGGTTGAGGACGGAGAGTCCGACTTCGATGATGCCGAGGCCTTGGACGAGGGGTTTTGCGAAGCGTTTTTCGAAGGCGTGGGCGGTGATTTCGGGGAGGGCGGCGGCGGTGGCGCCGGGGAGTCGGAGGCTTGGCCAACGGAAGTCACTGGTGTCGCCAGAAAGAAGCGCGAAGTGGAAGGGTGAGCCGTAGATGACGGTGGCGGCGTGCTTTTCCGCCGTGGCGAGGATGTCTTCGCGGAGTGGTGAGTGTTCGAGAATGGTGAGCGAGCCGGCGTAGAGATAGAGAACGATGGAGACGGCGAAGTGGTGAGCCATGGGGAGCATCCAGAGGACGCGGTCGTGGGGTCCGAGCTGGAGGCCTTCGTTGGCGGCGGTGATGCGGGCGAGCAGGGTTTGGTGGGAGAGGACGATGCCTTTGCTGGTGCCGGTGGTGCCGGAGGAGAAGCGGATGAAGGCGGGGTTCAGGGATTGGAAGGCGGCTTCGGGGAACTGGGGGGTGGGGGTGGTGCAGGGTGTTAGAGTGAAAGGCGGAGCGGGACGCTCCTGCCACGGACTGGAGCAAGATGCTCCAGCCACGATGAAATCGAGCGAGGTGGTTTTGATGATTTCGTCGCGTTCGTCTTGGGTGAGTTCTTCGGCGAGGGGGACGAGGCAGGCGTCGGCGAGGAGGATGCCGAGGGAGAGGATGATGTAGTCGAGACCGTTCGGGCAGTGGAGGCCGATGCGGGGACTGCGGGCGAGGGTGTTTTTTTGCCGAATGGTTTCGGCGATGGGGCGGGCGAGGTCGAAGAGTTCTCCGAAGGTTACGACGCGGTCGCCTGCGACGATGGCGGGGGCGCTGGCCGGGTGTTGTTTGGAGATGTTCTCGATGAGGTTGTAGGTGGTCATTGGTCACTGGTGATTGGTCACTGGTGATTCGTTACGCGGAGGTCGCTTAGGAGGGTATTTTTGAGGAGGGTGAGTTCATTCGGGTTCAAGCTGCCCTTTTTCCAAGAAATGGTGCAGTTCAGCTGGGCATCGAACTCGGAGAAAAAGATGCCGATACCCGGCGGTGATGAGACGCTGGGGACGTGGTAGGCGTTGATGAGCCGTGAGCCGAAGAGGGATGTGGTATGGGTTGGGAATTGGCCGGTGTGGGAATGGAAGAGCGAGCAGATTTCGCCTTTCAGGTAGAGGGATGCGGGCTTGAGGTAGAAGCGGGACGGGCAGCGCTCTATGAGCTTGGTGAGCGGCTCCATGGCAGCGGGTAATTTCCGGCGGAGGAAGCTGGCGTAGGCTCGGTAGAGGTTTTTGGTGGCTGGGGCGAGGTCCTTGAGTTCTCCGCCGGTGAGAAGCAGCGAGTAGGCAACCATGTGGTTGTGGAAGAGAGGTCGCTTGGATGGGTTTGGCTGACGCTGAACGGGAAGCGAGAGGAGAATCGGTGCGTCTTCGTTGGGGTGGCGGCTGGCGATGATGCTGCGGACGGCGCGTGAGGCGCAGCAAGCGAAGTAAGGGAGGAGGAGGAGTTCGCCGGCGGTTGAGGCCATTTTGCGCCGAATGGCATCGGATTCCTGCCTGTTGAAGCCGATGACTTCGAAGTGGCTGGTGGTGGGTTTGCTGTGTTTTTGATGGAGTGAGCGGACGCGGTGGTTGGGGAAACCGCGCATTTCTTTGAGGACGGGCTCGGCTTGTTTCCAGAGGGCGCTGGGGGATCCTTCGGTGGTGCAGGTGTCGCCGTGGGCGGGCCCGGTTTCGCTGCCGGCGAGTTCGGCGACGAATTTGTCGATGCCGATCCCATCGAGCAAGGCGTGGGGCCAGAGAATGAGGAGGGCCCAGCGGTCGGGTGTGAGAGGGAGGGTGTGGAGGTGGAGGTTTGGTCCGTCGGCGAGGATGTCGATGGAGTCGTCGTTGAGGAGTTGGTGGATGAGGGTGTCGAGATCCTGGGGCTGGTGGTGATGAACGGGAATGGGGCGTGGGGCCGAAGGATGCCAGGCGGCTTCGAAGGTTCTGAGGCTGCGGCGGAGGCGGGAATGGAGGATGGGGTGGCGTTTGCCGAGGGTTTCGGTGGCTTGGTCCAGTGCTTCTGGATTTGGCTGGCCTTCCAGTTCCAGCACGGTGACGGCGAGGTGGTGGCCTTGCCCCGTGCGGCGCATCAGGGACTCGAGGCCGAGAAGGAAGCCGTCGCTGACGGTGGTATGGATCGCGGAATTCAGAGGAAGGAGGAGGTAAGGATCGAGTGAGGCACACTTAATCGGCTGTCGGCTGTTTTGAGCGGATCAGATGGGCGATGCGAGTCGCGGTGGCGAAGTTGTCGCGGGAAAGCTCCGAGGGGTCGATGACGGTGGCGAAGTGGTCCTCGATGGCGAGGATGAGCTGCATGATGCCCATGGAGTCCAATCCGGCGGCAAAGAGGTCGCTTTCCTTATCGATCGGGTCGGTGGTGTCGAGGAGTTCCTCGCGAAGGATGCCGAGTAGTTCGTTTTCCATGGTGGTGTGAGGAGAATCAAACGCGGAAGTGGGGAAATGTTCCAGAGCCGAAAGCGGGATTTTGGACGCAGGGAGAGAGGGCTGTGCGCAAAAAAAGCGCCGCGGGAACGGGTCCGGCGGCGCTTGGGAAATGAGATGGGTCGAGCGGATTATTCTCCGTCCTTCGTTTCTTCGGTCTTCGGGGCTTCGCTTTCGGCCTGCATCTTGGAGATGCGATCTTTGAATGCATCGACACGAGAGCCGAGTTGGCTATCAGGGTCGATGGCTTTGGCGGCATCGAGCGTGGTGAGAGCGTCGGCGAATTGCTTCTTTTCGCCAAGGATCATGGCCTTGATGAGAGTGATCTGCTGCTTCTGCGGGCCTTCGAATTCGTCTGCGGCGAGAGTGTCGTTGACGAGCTTCAAGGCACCGTCGTGATCCTGCTTCTGGCCGAACTGGTTGAGTGCGCTTTCGAATTGGGCGAACTTTTCTTTGGTTTCGATTTTTTTGACGAAGCCGGTCTCGTCATTGGGATCGGCGGCTTTGATCTGCTCGACGATGTCGCCGTAGAAGGTGGCAACGGCGGCGTCTTCAAGCCCCATTGCGTTCAAAGCGGAGACGAGGGCTTTCGCTTGCGCGACCCCTTCTGCTGAGGAAGCGGCTTTGATGGCTTCATCACGAGCGACCTTGGACTTCTGAAGTTCGTCGAGGTGGGTGACGTATTTCTCTGGGCCACCGGCTTGGTATCCGGTCTTGGCGTAAGGTTTTCCTGTGGCGTCAGCGAGGAGGATGGTGGGGTAGCCCCGGGGCTGGTACTTGGCTTGAAGTTCGGCGTTTTGCTTTTGAGTCTCTTCGGAGAGCTTCGATTTGTCGCGTGGGTAATCGAGTTCGACGAGGACGTATTTGTCTTTCACGCCGGTCTTGAATTCGTCGTGGCTGAAGACTTCTTCGTTGAGCTTGATACACCATCCGCACCAGTCGGAGCCGGTGAAGTCGATGAGAAGATCCTTGTTTTCGGAAGCGGCTTGTTTTTTTGCGGCTTCGAAATCGCTGGTCCAGCCTTCGCCGCCAGCGAGGGCGGTTCCGAGGCTGAGGGTGGCCGCGCATGCGGCGAGGAATAATGTTTTCATTCGGCGAGAACCCTCGGACGGGTGTTTGGGAAGTCGAGAAAAAAGATGGTGCGAATAACGAGGCAACAAAGGGTGTGCGGGCTTTGTCTTCGGGGGTGACTGAGGGCTATTTTCTGAAAAAACCGCGGGCTGAGAGGTGGACGAGCCAAGGTTCGAAGTGGAGGTCGGGGGCGTGTTCTTTGGCGAAGGCGGTGAGTTCATCGCGCATGCGGGTGCCGTCGAGTGCTTTGACCACGACCTGGTGCTGCGCGGGGAAGTGACAGCTTTGATGGAAGGCATCGACAATGG
>CAZVMS010000084.1:0-16461 GCA_964628795.1 uncultured Haloferula sp.
CACGCTGGCTGGATGGCCAAGAAATCCATACCCAAGCCGTGGCGCGTCTCCGACGTGACCTTCGTCGAAATCGAGATCACCCACCGCACCGACCGCCAGTTGCGCGTCGAGTTCGAGTGCGGGCTGCGCGTCGTCGTCGCAGACGACAGCCAAATCCCACTCGCCACCCGCCTCATCGAAACCCTGCGCCGTGGAAAGGAGGGACTGCGATGATCGGGTTCCCCGCCGGGGTGCGGGTCTATCTCGCTGTCGAGCCCCACGACATGCGCAAGTCCTTCAACGGACTCTCCGCCATCGCCCGCCAACTCGTCGCACGCGGACTCGAGGACGGAGCAATCTTTGCCTTCACCAACGAGCGCCGCAACTCATCGCCTCGCTCACACCCGCGCGCATTGCCGCCGCCCGCAGGAAATCAGCCGACCGCGACCGCGCCGCCTGAGCACTGTCAAGGTGGCCGCGTTTACCCCGCTTACAAACGATCGGTGAGGTGGTCGTACTAGGAGCACATGAGGCTGCGTGTGAGCTGGATGCCGTGGGCGGCTTTGAGCTTCCATTGCTCGCGGTAGAATCGAGTTTCCTTACGGGCATGACGCTACACCGCCGACTCAGCCGGACGATGAGCTTTCCGAGATCTCCACATAGTGATCAAAAATTCGCCGTAACTCTGCGATGCGTATAGGCTTTTCAATGAATCCATCCATGCCAGCCTCTTTACATGATTGCTTGCTTTTCTGGGTGACATTAGCCGTCAAGGCGACGACGGGAATAGGGTTGGCCGCTGTGATCTCCTGGATATGACGGGTTGTTTCGAAACCGTCCATTCCAGGCATTTTCAAATCCATCAAGATGAGATCGAAATGCTTTCGGCTCTCGATTACTTGAATGGCCTCTTCTCCAGTGGAGCAAATGTGGATTTCATGTCCCAGGTGGAGGACTGCCTTTCCAATCACTACTTGGTTGGATTCTTGGTCCTCGACGGCCATGATTCGCAGCGTTTTTCCGGTCGCCGACGTTTTAGTTCCAAGGGGTGGCTGTGACTCGTTCTTGTCGGGCAACTCAACTGGGATCCGCACGGTAAAAGTCGATCCTTCCCCTGGCTGGCTTTTGAGACCAATCTCTCCATTGAGGAGCTCGATCTGCTTTTTCGTTATGGCGAGGCCTAGGCCCGCGCCAGTTTGTTTGCGGGTGTTGCTACTATCCAC
Organism: uncultured Haloferula sp.; assembly: GCA_964628795.1. GTDB lineage: Bacteria > Verrucomicrobiota > Verrucomicrobiia > Verrucomicrobiales > Akkermansiaceae > Haloferula. The sequence goes on from CAZVMS010000084.1 coordinate 1,203, forward strand.
CTGCTCGAAAGGTTCGAAGATGATTTCCTGTTTATCCATGGGTATTCCGATTCCGGTGTCGCTGACTTCAATACGAAGTGTTAGCCCGGAATCGGCTTCTTGTTCAATCGAAGCCAGCACCTCTACGGCCCCTTTATCGGTAAATTTTATGGCGTTGTTTAGCAGATTTAGTGCGATTTGGCGCACGACGACGACTGGATACACGACCTCGTCATACATGGCATCGACCGCGATGGAGAAATTGAGGAATTTGGCATCAGCCGCAGGCTTGAGCATCAATTCGACCTCGCTGAAGAGTTTGGAGAGCGAGTGGTTCGTGCGATCGGGAAGTGGCTTACCGTTTTGAAGGTGAGTGAAATCGAGGGTGTTCTCAATCAGGCTGAGCATATGTCTGCCTGCGTCTTTGATCATCTTCGCCATTTTCCGGACTTCCTCCGTTCCGCTTGTGCCATCGTTCATCATTAACTCGCTAAGCCCTATGATCGGGTTAAGGGGCGTCCGTAATTCGTGGCTCATGTTGGCAAGAAACTGCGACTTGGCCTGATCCGATGCTTTGGCCAGCTCCATCGCATTCCTAAATGCTTCGGCTCTTTTTCTCTCTTCCGTGACGTCAATTTGTGCGTATATCGTATGAGTTGCCCCGTCATCTTCGTGTGTGAAAGTCAAGGCATTGGAACGGAACCAACAATAGTGGCCGTCTTTGTGTTTCAAACGAAGGGATTCGGTCCACTTGCCGCTTTGATCGCTGGCTAAACGTTCCTGAACCCGAGCGACGTCCCCTGGGTGGATCAGCTTGTAAAAGGTCTCCAAGCTTTGCACGAGATCATCCTTCTGGTAGCCGAGTGATCGGAGAGAGATGTCTGAGAAAAATATCTTTTTGGTTCTATGATCACAGTCGATCAATCCAAGTCCGGCAGTTTCCGCCATCAGGTTGCTTCGACTCCGCTCCATTTCAAATTTTTGTTCGGCACGCTTCCGGCGGCTGATATCACGGATGAGTGAAATGCAGTAGCCGAAGTCGCCGGTATCAGTTTCTTGAATTGCTGTTGTCAGAGAGATCCAAATGGTATGCCGGTCGCGGTGGTAATAGCGTAGTTCAATAGTATAAGAAGCGATCTTACCATCTTTCAATTGTTGGAAAAGCTCGAGATCCCTATCTAGGTCCTCCGGAACGGTAATTTCTAGGAAGGTTTTTGATTCCAGTTCCTCCTTCGAGTAGTCCAGCATGTCGCAGAGGTGCTGATTGACCTCAAGGAAGCCGCCATCTTCGGAAACGAGTGCGATGCCGATAGCGGCGTTCTCGAAAGTTCCTCGGAAGCGCGCTTCAGAATCGGTGAGTTGGCGGGTACGTTCATCGACTAGTTCTTGGAGATGCCGTCGATTGCGGTCGAGTTCAAGAAAGACGCGCACTTTAGCGATCAGCACTTCAGCTCGCACGGGCTTGATGATGTAGTCGGAAGCGCCCAAAGCATACCCCTTGGAAATCTGATGCTCTTCAGTGCTCATTGCCGAGAGGAAAATCACCGGTAGATCTTCTGTCTTCTCATTGCCCCGGATGAATTCAGCCAATTCGAAGCCATCCATTCCGGGCATTTGTACATCCAGAATAGCAAGAGAGAACTCGTGCTTCAAGCAGAGTCTTAATGCCATCTCAGGTTCATTTGCTTGGACGATATCAATATCTTCAATATTCCTGAGAATTCGGGCAAGGGAAAACAGGTTCTCTTCACGATCGTCGACTAGTAAAATTTTCTGTTGGATCATGGTCTGTATCTATTGAAAGAATTTCCAGTTGTATCAGGGAAACGGTGAAGCAAGGTCCGGACAAGCTTTGCAATTGGCGCAGACTGGCCTCCGGGCAATTCTTCCCGAGTAGCTGGATATGCTGGGTCACTGAATTTGCTCGGATGTGGCAGGAGATCAACACGGCAAAATCGCCCGTTTCATGCAGATGCCTCAGGAGGTTTTGGGTCGACTTCAAGCCTCCTGAGGAGCAACCGATTAGAAGGGCGTCGTGGGAAGAGCGGGGTCTTGCTGTGTAGTTACTCACTTTATTTCCTTCGCTGATAAATGGGGTAACTTGTATCAAACAGATCAAACGCATCTGAGGACTTGCAGAACCGCAATGTCTCCTGGGCACCGAGAGCCAGCCAACCACGGGAGACAAGGCTCTCGGCAAAAAGGCGCACTGCTCGGTCCTGAAGTTTTCCGTTGAAAGATGAACGTGTTGCGGCACAGGATCAAGTGCATGTTGCCGAAAGACTGATCTGTTACAAGATTATGGTTAGCAAATGTAACGGCGTCAGTCAGGTGGCGCTTAATCTTCGCATGGCTTGCGCTGAAGGTGAAGTAATCACGAAACGTTTTTGTGCCACCAGCGCTGTTGTAGCGTGTGCAGGCATTTTCGATCTTGCTGGCCTCTGAAATGCCCGTCTCTGCGGCGTGCAGGGCTCTGTCGTTGAAGTCAGTGGCAAAGACGGTGCAACGGTCGAGCAGTCCTGCTTCTTCGAGTAGGATCGCCAGCGAGTAGACTTCTTCTCCGTTTGCGCAGCCCGCGTGCCAGATCCGGATGGCGGGGTAGGTGGCGAGCAGAGGAAAGACCTTTTCCTTGAGCGTGCGGAAAAAGGCGGGATCGCGGAAGAATTCCGAAACCGTCACTGCAATTCGAAGGAAGACATGCTCCCATAGTGACTCGTCTCGGAGGATTAGCGGGATCAACTGTCCTACGTTTCCGACTCCGGACTTGGAGGCGAGCATCGCAAAGCGTCTTTTTAACGAAGCTCGGGCGTAATCCCGGAAGTCGTGACCATAACGGCGATGAATGGCATCAATCATCAGCTCCAGTTCGATTTCTTCAATTTCCTGCCGATCATTCATCGCTGCTTATCGTTGGGCTAATAAAGCCAGATACGCATGAGGGCGCAAAGTCGCTCCAAGTCCACTGGCTTCGCGAGGTAGTCGTTCGCGCCTACTTTGAGGCATTCTCTACGGTCCCCTGGCATTGTTTTAGCTGTCACAACGATGACTGGGGTGAGGGCTCTCTCGGCGGCCGCCTCTTGCTCACGTATTTTCTGGATGGTCTCGAAGCCGTGCATTTTTGGCATCATCAGATCGATGAGAATAATATCGAAACGTTCGTCGACGGTCTTTTGTAGGGCGGTTTCTCCGTCCTCCGCCTGGGTGACTTTCATGCCGTGCTGTCTTAGCGCCTTGCCTAGGGAAAAAAGATTCCGCATGTCATCATCGACCAACAAAACCGATTTCCCTCGTAGCAGTTGGTCGGGGTCGTAGAGACTAGAAATCACTTGTTTCTTTTGGGCTGGCAGATCGGCGACGACGCGGTGCATAAATAGCGCTGTCTCGTCGATCAGGCGATCTTCGCTTTTCACATCGCTTATGATGATCGAATCGGAGAGTGCCTCGATCATGCCTAATTCCTTTTGGTTGTAACTGGAGCCGTTGTAAACGATCACCGGCGGAATATGTTCGAGCTTGTCGTGCATGGAACGCAGAAACTGCACCCCGCCCATGTCCTGTAATTCCAGGTCGAGCACGATGCAGTCGAATCGTTTGCTTCGGAGTAGTTCGATAGCTTCCTGACCACTGGAGGCTTCGGTCGAGAGGACATCTTGGTCGCCCACGATGTTTCGAATCCTTTGCCTGTACACCGCATCGTGAGCAATGATCAGCAGGTTCTTTTGTTTTTGTTGCCAGAACACTTCCAGCCTTTTTAGAAGCGCGTGGATGTCCTCTTTGCTGATCGGCTTCTTCAGTACGCCGAGTACGCCGCGGCTTTCGAGCTGCCGGAGCATGTTGGAGCCGGTCAGGATATGCACCGGGATATGCCTCAAATCGACGGAGTCTTTGAGGCGCTTCAGGACGGTTTCCCCGGAGATGCCTGGGAGTATCATGTCCAGCAGGATCGCGTTGGGCTTCTGTTCTTGAGCCAACTCCAAGCCTGCTTCGCCGGTTCCCGCCAACAGGCAGCGAATGCCATACTCGCGGCAACTGTCCCGCAAAATGCTGGCAAACAGAGCATCATCCTCCACGATCAAGACCACTGAATCACCCGGAGCGATCTGGTCTCGGTCATCCTCGCAGGGTTCCTCGTAGCCGGAAAATGGTCGGTTTGGATGCGGCTGTTCCGGCGGCTGGGGAGCTTTTGATTGCGATTGGGATTGATGGCCTATGATCCTTGGCCCACCAATGATGTTTTCGTCTAGATCGTTTTGTGTAAAGACGCCTTCTTCTGATAGCTCGGGTAGATCAAAGTAGAAGGTGCTGCCTTCGTCGATTGTGCTTTCGACCGCCATGTGGCCACCTAGAAGATCCACAAAATTGCGGCTGATGGATAAGCCGAGACCTGTCCCGGAGTAGTTTTTCGTCAAGCCGCTTTCAACCTGTTGAAAGGCATAGAAGATTTTTTGCTTCATGTCCTCGGGGATTCCGATCCCCGTATCCCTTACGGAAAAGCGGATCTCCGCACGTCCTTCTTCGTTTCTCTTCCTTGCTTTGAAGCTGACATAGATGCCGCCGGTCTCGGTAAACTTGAAGGCATTACTGATCAGATTGCGCAGCACTTGCTCGATTTTGATTTGGTCGGACAGGAATTTGTCAGGCAAATCTTCCGCAAGTGTAACCTCGTAGGTCAGCCCTTGCGAGTGCGCGAGGTCAGTGAACATGTCCGTTATGTTCCGCTTGAGCTCTTTCAAGGAAAAGCTCTTGGCGCGGATGTTGACCTGGCGCGCCTCGATCTTCGAGAGATCGAGGATCTGGTTGATCATATTGAGCAGGCCTTCACCACTGCGGGCGATGATGTCGGCCGCGCGCACTTCGTCCTCCGAGAGGTTTGTATCCGGGTTCGAGGCTAGGTTGCGGGAGAGTAGGAGGATGGAATTCAGCGGAGTGCGCAATTCGTGCGACATGTTGGCGAGGAATTCCGATTTGTAACGGGTCGATTCCTCGAGCTGCTGTGCTTTATCCTCAAGTTGGTCGCGTATCCGCTGCAGCTCAAGATTCCGCTCGCGCAGCAAGGTTCGTTCCGCCTCAAGCTGCTCGTGTTGCTCTTCGAGTTGTGTGTTGGAGGCACTCAGATCTTCCTGTTGACTGAGTAATTCCTCGGAATTCTCTTTCAGTTCTTCGTTGGCGGCTTGCAGATCCTCCTGTTGCTTCTGGAGCTGCTCCGACTGCATGCAGGTCTCTTCTAGAAGCTCTCGGGTTTGCATGTTCGCCTGCTCGATTAGGATGCCTGAGGCCAGAACCGGTAGGAAGTCCCGCAGGAGTTTGAGATCTGTGTCAATCGGCGGGACGACGAAGAGCAGTTCCAGCACCGCGACGAGGCGGCCGTCGACTTCGACCGGCTCGCAGCGAATTTCCTCCACCTCGACATCCGCCAGACCACTAGTGACGAGGCGGGGAGCGCAAGCCGACTTGCTCACGATCATGCTTTTGCCATTCTTGGCGACTTGTCCGATGAGTCCGGTGCCCTCTGGTATGAAATCTTTTGCCTGCACACTCCCTTCGGTCGCAAAGTTTGCGCCGAGGCGGAGGCCTCCCTGTCCGGTTTGCAAGTAGAGGGCGCCGGCCGTCGCACCACAGTCCTGGCTTAACTGTGCCAAGGTTGTTTCAAGCATTTCGGAAAGACTCTTCGAGTGGATCATTTGGTCGCGCAGTTGCCCCAGTTGCTGATCGATACGCCGCCTTTGCTGGTCGGCAGTGCGTCGCTCGCGCAACTCGGCAGTCATGTTGTTGAGTGCGCTTGCGAGTTCTTCTATTTCGCCGCGCGCATCCACTTCTAGGCGGCCGGAGAGATCGCCCATGCCGATGCGTTTTGCAAAGGAGGCAGCGCAGCGCAGGGGATTACTGATCCCACGGGCGAGGAAGATGGCGACGATCGCGACGATCAGTATTGCTAGAGTGATCGTCCCCGCTATCTGACCTCCAAGCAGTCTGACAGGTCGCATCGCCTCACTTGCGTCCATTTCGGCGATCACACCCAGAACTAAGCCTCCCACGCGGAGGGTGCGGTGGGCACCGAAGACATCTTCGCCTCGGTAGCTTCGATAGCTTTGAAGGGTTTCATGTACGTCCTTGCTACCTGCCTCGAAGTGTTCATCAACCCAGAATTTGGTGCCTTCGGAATCGACTGGGATGAGTTCTGGTTGTTCCGAGAGTTTGCGACTGGAATGGGAAACCATAACGCGTTTGGAATTGATCAGGTAAACTTCGCCTTTTTTTCCGAGACGAGGGTTCGTCTTGATCATCTTGTCGAACCCGATGAGTGGGAATTGGACTGCGACGATGCCGACTGGATCGCCTGTGGCATCGAGCACCATTCCTGTGACATATCCAGTCAGGATCCCGCTGGAATGCACATCCCTATGGATGTCGCTGATGGTCGACTCGCCGCTAGCGAGGGTCCGCTTGAATGCTTCGCGCAGCGGCGTTTTGCCATAGTCTGCTTGCATCACGTTCAATCCTAGGCCGTATTCGCGTCCGATCGAGTAGAGGACGTTGCCATCGAGGTCGAGCAGCAGGATGTCGTGATAGCCGTAGTTGCGGCGGAACGCCCGCAGGTCATCCACATGTTTATGCAAGAGTTTTTCCCATTCGTAAGAACCGACAAAACTGGCTGTCTGAAGCTTGTTTTCCCTGATGGCTTCGGTTAGATTTTTCATCAGCAGCACCGTGCCTTCACTTTCGATGAGCATGTTTAGATCCCGCAAAAATTCCGATAAGCGCGTGTACATGGAATTTTGCTTTTCTTCGGCGATGATCTGAAGCTGTTCATTGATATCGCGGAGGACATTGACACGGTTCGTCAGGTAACCTAAGGCACCAAGCAAGCAGAGGGGGATGAGGGACAGACTGAGAAAGCTGGCCAGTAGGCGGCCCCTCAATCCACCTTTTCGCATAGGGGTCCCTTCGAGCCCGTGAACCCTATCGGTTGGATTATTCATCTGCTTGCGCCTTCTTATACGAGACTTCATCGACAAAAGACCGAAGGTTGATCGGTCGCTCCAAAATGCCGCCTTCAACTGCCAAATTCATAATTTGGCTCAAGCTGCCGATCGCGTTATCGTCCAGTTCCAAGGAATCGTAACGAATGCCCCCACTTTCGGGGTCGAGTGCTGCCGATACGCCGGCATCCGTGTGTTCCGGAACATAGCTACGGATCACCGCTGCTAGTTTTTGGATCGATTCCTCGTCCTGTCGGCGGATTTCTTCGATATGAGCACCGGCTTTTTGGATGGCTTTGAGCACGTCCATGATGGCTGCCCGTTTTTCCTCGAGTGCCTTGTCAGAAGCGATGATGATGCATTCGACGTGTCCATTCGGCCATTTCAACACATCCTTGGAATACCATGCGATTTGGCCATCGCCGCGCGTTTCGACGATGGAGCCCCAAGGAAGGCTTTGCTGCATGCAGGCCTCCTCGCTGCGGTTGTTTCGCTTACGAATAAAGCTCAGGCTCTGGGTCGGGCGAATGAGCTCAGCTGTGATGCTGTTGCCGCAGCCGTGCTCGAGGCTCATTTCTAATTCGTGATCCTTTAGGTATTTGTAAACCACCACCGTGTGTGTCGCTCGCAACGCGGGGATGCCGCAGTAGATCGGATTCGTGTCTGAAATTAGGCTTTCGCGCATGAGATCCGCCAGTTGGCTGTCTGGTTTGCGGTCTTTCAGCTTTGGCTCTAACTTCATTTTTTCTGCAAGATCCCGGTTGACGATCATTTGGTTGCCGTCGCGATGCAGCAGACCCACCCATCGGAAGTCCGGCTTTTTTGTAAACATCGCCATCGCTTCGGGACAGATAATAAAGGCCATATCCGCGTGGCCATCGCGGAAGGCCGCCCGCAGCAAATCCCAGCTTTGCATCCGCTCGAGTCTGTAGTCGGCCTCCACTAGGTCGTCTGCATACCAATGGTGGGCGAGGATGCCTGCATAGTGATCCGCCAATGGCATGTAAAGCGCCTTGACCGGCGTCCTTTCCTTGGTTTCACCCGCTTGTTCGCCATGGCTCTGTGAAAAGATAAAGAAGATGAGAATGCTCAGTATTTTGAGGTTTTTCATACGCGTGGTTAGCTTGTCTACTTTCAATTCTCCTCAAGGCCCTCTCGTCGACGGTGTTGAGGTGGCGAATCTTTGCTCGATAGTCCTGCTTGATCGCAAGATAGGGGAAATTTCGATGGTCTGACGATCGTAAACCTTCTTCCGGGTGAGCGCCTTTTGCTATTTTCTAGTCATTTTTTAGCGGTACGAGGGCGGGTGGATGGCGGCCTATTCATGGCCATTTTGGTGCGGTTGAGGGTTGCTGACGCATGGATTTTCCTCAGTTGATGGGCTTTTGTTTGAGTGAGGCTGAAGCGGTCGGGCAATGGGCCTTCGTGTTACCTTAGGTAAAAAATCGGGTAGGAATGGCTTAGGTGGAAGATTAGTGTGGCATGTTCTTTGGAATGATTTACAAGAGGACCGCTTTTCTTGCCGAAATGATCACTGATTCTAAGCCTAGATGTGGCAGCCCGTCCTTTCGTTTATGGCTTGGGGTATTCAAGGTGTCTGGCGTAGCAGGGGGAATTCATTGCGTAAGAGGTGTTGTCATGGTGATAGGTTTTTTGGTGCTGCTAGGATGCCTTTCTGGGTGCGTTTTTTTGGGTGATAGGTTGCAATTTGTGTCGTTGATTCTTTATGCTTCGGTGCTTGTGTGGGTGCTTGGAATGGGCGCGCAAGCGGTAGCTTGGGTCAAGGATGTCTGGACTGAGGCTTCCGTGGTCATCCGGTTTCCGACCTCCGACGGGGCGATCGCCAGTTTCGATGCCGCCAATCGATCAGAGGGTGAGGGCTCAGACTCGGATTGGGAAGGTTCAGAGGGTGTCCCATCATCGGTTAGGAAGGAGGTATCTCCGGCCGGATCGCTACGGATTCTCCTGGCCGAGGATAATATCCTGAACCAGCAGGTTACGGTCATTCAGTTGACTCGGTTAGGCTACCATGTAGAGGTTGTCGCCAATGGGTGTGAGGCCGTTGACCGTGCTACAGAAGAATCTTTTGATCTGATCCTGATGGATTGTCAGATGCCGGGCTTGGATGGTTTTGAAGCGACACGCGAGATTCGTAGTCGCGGCAACAAGGTGCCGATCGTCGCCATGACGGCCAGCGCGATGGCTGGCGACCGGGAAAGGTGTCTCGCTTCCGGAATGGATGATTATTTGAGCAAACCGGTTTCTTGGGACGACCTCGAACGGATCCTCAAGCGTCGATTGGTCTTGAGCGGGAGTTCGGCGTGCTCAACGATTTCAGCCGTTGATCATGTGCGCTTGCACGAGATCACTGCCGGCTACGATGGTCTGCGGGACGATTTGGTCGCTGATTATCTTGGGCAGGCGGATGACATTCTCGGGGAAATTCAGGGCGCGATTTGTAATCAAGACAGCGAAGCGGTTAGGAGGCTTGCGCACAAACTTCGCGGCTCGAGTGCCATCTGTGGAATGACTGCGATCAACGGTCCCTTGGAAAGGTTGGAAAGCGATCCGAGCAATCAATCCAATCGCTTGATCTTGGATGAATGCTGGGACGCCCTCGGGCGGATTCGGCGCGAGCTGGCGGAGGTAGGAGGTTTCTGAATCGAGGGATGCGAAAATGATAATGATCCTAATTGACGAGGATGGAAAACTGATTTCCAAGGTTTAATGTATGATTTTTGCCGAGAATGGCTTTGAAAATCCGGGTCGCTTCTGATGAGAAGGTCGCGTCCTTACGACGTTTTTTGCAGCGCAAAAACATGACGGATCCGGTGGGGATGCGTGGTAGGGCTGAGCGCCCCCGTCAAGGTTTGGATTGGCGGGACGTTTTTGCCAAACGAAAGCAGGGCAACTGGCAGTGAAAACCAGAATTCAGCGAGGTGCGCGTTTACCCCGCTTACGGTTCGGGAGGTGTGCGCCACCTTGTGCTTACTTCCGACCGTAGAGAGGTCCGAAGGTCTCGCAGGCTCGGAAGTCGGCGGACTCGCGGTTCTCGGTGCCGAAGGCATGCCAGGTGCTGGGGCGGAAGATGCGATCCTGGGAGAGGTTGTGCATGTAAACCGGGATGCGCAGGATCGAGGCGAGGGTGATGAAGAGGTGGCCGACGTGGCCGGCTGTGAGAACACAGTGGTTGGCACCCCAGTGGTTCATCACTTCGTAGGTCGAGGTGAAGGCTCCACTGCCGGTGATGATTGGTGCGAACCAGGTGGTCGGCCAGGTGGGGTTGGTGCGCTTGTCGAGGGTGTCGTGGACATTTTCTGGAAGGTCGACGGTATAGCCTTCGGCGATCTGGAGGCAGGGGCCGAGTCCGGCGACGAGGTTGATACGGGTCATGGTGGATGGCATGCCGCCCTTGGTCTTGTAGCGCGTGCTCATGCCGCCGCCCGGGAAGTATTCGGTGATCGATGGATGCCAGGTGGTGGCGTCGAGGCACTTGGTGGCCTCTTCGTCGGTGATTTCCCAGAAGGGCTTCATGGTCGGCTTGCCGTCCGCCGTTTGCTCACCGGTGCCATCGAGGGCTGCGGGGCCGGAGTTGATGAGGTGAAGGAGGCCGTCGGCTGCCTGGCCTTCGAGCTTGTAGCCATCGCAGGCATTCGCCACGGCGGCGGGGCTCCAGTAGGTGCGCAGGTCGGCGAAGATCTGGGCGGTGTTGGTGAGGAGGTGGCCGAAGAGCATGGTCGCGCCATTGAGCGCGTCGTTTTCAGTGGCAAGAATGTAGGGGGCGCGCTTGCCATTCCAATCGAAGGAGGTGTTGAGGATGGCTTCCATGAAGTCGCCATTCGGGAAGTGGTCGGTCCACTGGCGCTGACCTTGGAAGCCGGCGGCGATGGCTTGGTGGCCATGGGCTTGTTCGCCAAGTCCCATCTCGGCGAGCTTTGGATTGCCGACCATGAGGTCGCGGGCGATGAGCGCCATTTTCACGCTGTCTGACCACTCGGAGTCAAGTTGTTCGCGGCTGCGGACCTGATCGGGGGCGTTGTAGTCCTTGCCTTCGATGCAGTGTTTTTTCACCCACTCGGAGGCGATCTTGAATTCCTCGGTATCGAACTGGTTCTTGTTCATGCGGCCGACAAATTCGGTCATGTCGATGTCTTCGACGCGCATGCCGAGCCATTTTTCCCAGAAGGCGTGATCAACGACGGAGCCGGCGATGCCCATGGAGGTTCCACCCATGGAGAGGTAGGCTTTTCCGCGCATGAGGGCGACGGCGAGCCCGCATTGGGCGAAGCTGAGGAGCTTGTGTTGGACGTCGGCCGGGATCGTGGGATCTCCCGCTTCTTGGACGTCCTTGCCGTAGATGCCGAAGGCGGGGAATCCTTTCTGGGAGTGACCGGCGAGCACGGCGGCGAGGTAGACGGCGCCGGGGCGTTCGGTGCCGTTGAAGCCCCAGACGGCTTTCGGGCGGAGGGGATCCATGTCCATGGTTTCCGATCCGTAGCACCAGCATGACGTGACGGTTAGAGAGACGCCGACGTTTTCGCGGCGGAAGAGTTCTTCGGTGGCGGCAGCTTCCGCGACACCGCCGATGCAAGGTTGGGCGACGACGCATTGGACGGGCTCGCCGTTCGGGTATCTGAGGTTTTCCGTCAGGAGTCTTTCGACCGACTTGGCGAGGGCCTGGGTCTGGTCTTCGAGGGATTCACGAACGCCTCCGAGGCGACCATCGATGGTCGGGCGAATGCCGATTTTTGGCAAATCGTGGCTCCATGCGGTGAGAGTAGGGTTTTGAGCGCTTGCTGACATGTCGTGATTAAAGCGGAAATGGCAGTGCTTGCTAACCCAATTTTCCTGAGGATCGACGTCTCAAGAATGAAGATTAGGGGCAGGCGGATGCTGGAGTCCTGAATGCGGTTCCCTCGACATTCCGGGAATCCTTAAAAGCGAATGAAGGAACAGGTCTATGAGCTACGCTCACTTTTTCTTCACGGGATTCTTCCTTCCGTTGATGAGGCGGTCCGGGTTCATTTGCTTCAGGAGCTCCTTGCCAGGCTCGCCGCCGAATTGCTCCCAGTAGAGTGCCTTCATTGGGTTGATCTTCGGGCCCATGGCGTCCTCATTGACGAGGAGAGGCTGCACTTCGGTCCACCACTCATGGTAGGCGGTGCGGAGTTTCTTGGCAATTTCAGGGTTCTCCGTGATGATGTTCTTTTGTTCCTTCGGGTCGCTTCGGAGGTCGTAGAGTTCCTTATTGTTGACGAGTCGGAAGTGGGTGTCCTCGATCGAGCAGGCGTTGTATTTCCAATCCTCGGCTCTTCCCTTGTCCCAGCGTCCGACGTGATGGACGAGCGTCCGGTATGGCCATTCGGCTTTCGGGTTTTCGAAGAGAGGAGAAAGGTTGCGTCCTTCGACTTGCTTCCTGGTTTTCTCGTTCAGTTCCGCACCGGCGATCGCGGTGAGAGTAGGATAGATGTCGGTCGCGGATGTTAGAGCGTTGCACTCTGCGTCGGCTTGCACGTTTCCTTTCGGCCAGCGGACGAAGCAGGGAACCCGAGTGCCACCTTGATACGGACGTCCCTTGCTGCCGCGCATGCCGGCATTGAAGATATGAATGCCCTTGGTGCCGCCATTGTCGGAGGCGAGGAAGATTACGAGGGTGTTGTCGGCGATGCCCCACTCGTCGACTTTCTTCATGAGTGTGCCGAAGTTGGTGTCGATGTTCTCGATCATGCCGAAGAACTTCGCGACGGACTCATCCACGCCCGGCTTTCCGAGGTAGTGCTCGTAGTATTTCTTCGGCAGGACGTAGGGGCTGTGTGCGGCATTGAGGGAGACATAGGCGAAGAAGGGTTTGTCCTCCTTGCGTTTGGCATCCATCCACTTGGTGGCTTGGGCGAAAAAGAGGTCGGTGCAGTAGCCTTCGGTCTTCACCCACTTGCCGTTGTGCCAGAGGGCGGGGTTGATGTTGGTGTTTCCCGGTGCGTCACCGCAGGAACCGGGATAAGTTTGGCCGATGCCGCCACCGCCGTGAATGTAAACCTCGTCAAAGCCACGGCTTTCCGGACGGTAAGCTTCTTCATCGCCGAGATGCCATTTTCCGAAAATACCAGTCGTGTAGCCGGCGGTCTTCAGCATTTGCGGGAGCGTGAAAGTATCCAGGCTCATCCGCTCGCGTTCGTAGATAGTGTGGGTGACTCCGTTCTTGAATTCGTGGCGCCCACTCATCAGCGATGCTCGGGTCGGCGCGCATGTCGGGCTGACGTGGAACTTGGTGAGAAGAAGACTCTGTTTTTTGAAGGCATCCACTGATGGTGTCTTCATGATGGGGTTGCCGAGGCATGCATAGTCGCCGTAGCCGACGTCGTCTGGCATGACGAGGATGATGTTAGGCTTGGCGGCGGCTGCCTTGGTCGCGAGTGGCAGGATCAGGACTGCTGCAAGAAGGGCGCGGGTCTTGGTCATGTCTGAAATGATCTTGTTTGAATGACCGAGTGACGTTCGGTGAGCGGATTGAAAGGAATACAGGGAAGCTTCCGCCGACTCTTTCAATCGGTCAGGGCAAATCGTCCTCATCGCCGGGAACCGGTGGGATGAAGTCCTCGCGCATGAGAAGGAGCTGGAGGTCGAGATCGGGGAGGAGGTCTTCCGGTGTCCTAACCACCGTGGTGGCGTAGGGCGCGATGCGGTCGAGCTCGGCGACGGCACAGTGAACCATGGAGCTGACGATGTCGGCGTCGTATTTTTCCTTTTCGAAAATGTTGGTGATGCGGAAGACGAGGCGCGAGCGGTCGAGGTCGAATTCGAAGCCGCCGAGGTTGAGGAATTTGTTGGCGCGGGCGAGGAGTTCGAGGATCGCGGGTTGGTGGTCGTCATCAACGGGCAGCGGCATTTCGCCAATCACGGCGAGGGCGTTCATCGGGGTATAGGCCTGGACGAAGAGCTCGATGCGGGTGTGGTGGCCGGTGAAGACGGCTTGGAGCACGTCCTTGCCGTCGACGGCTTCGCAGTGCCAGTTGTTTTTGCCGAAGGCTTCTTCGACGGAGAGGATCTGGAGTGATGGTGGGCGCATGGTGGAAACTTTAAGTTTTAAATTTTAAACTCCAATTGAGATGAAGGAGCAAGGGTTGGGGATTGAAAGTTGAAGTTTAAGGTTTTGATTTTACCCGACCGGTGAGGGCTTTGGCGAGGAGCGGGCGTTTGGATTTTTCGATGGGGGAGAGGGAGAGGTGGATGCCGCTGCTTTGGTCCTCGGCGAAGTGGAGGGTGATGAGGTGCTCGCCGACTTCGACTTCGGTGATGTGGGTCCAAGGGATCATCTGCATGCCGCTGGTGGGATTGAAAAAGGAGAAGACTTCGACGCCGAGGGGCGAGAGGATGATGTAGGCGTGCCTGGTGCAGCGGATGGCGACGCGGAGGCAGAGCCAGCTGAGGGTGAGCGGGATGACGGCCCAGAGCGGGTGCGGCAGCGCGGGGTTTTCGGCGCGGTAGAAGGCGACGGCGACGAGGATAATCGCCGCGATGCCAAACACGGCCGCGCCGATCCAGAAGGGAACGGCTTGGGCGGAGCGGGTGAAGCGGAGCTCCTTGTGAGGTTCGGCAACGGCCATCGGGCCGGAGTATTTGTGGGGTGACGACGGATGGGAAGAGCGTTCTGGTGGCTTGTTTCCTCGGAGTACCCGTTTCGCATCGAAACGGTCTCTGTTCAAAGCGGTAGCTGCTGCACGCCCTTTCACCGCTTGGATATCGACTTAACCACCGTTCACCGAATCCTGGGATTAATCGGCCTTGAGGAGCTGACGAGTGTCGATGGTAAGCACTCAAGAAAAGAAGCACTCCGCCAGTTATCCAATCTTTTGCTCGTTTTCTGACCCCATTCACGCGCCCGATGCGCATCCTTCACCGGCTCGACTCTTGGGGCACAAGCCACAGATCGAATGGCGAATGGCGAATGGCGCGATGTTTGGAAGCCCGTAGACGATGTTTCGAGGCTCTTGCACGATGTTTCGAGGCCCGTGCACGATGTCCTGAGGTCTTTTCTTTGTGGGTAATGGGAGCCGGGCCTCAGCGGAAATCATTCCGTCGTGTCTCCGCCGATGCTGCTTTCAGGATCTCGCTTTTTTCGCATTTCTTCCCTCCTCCCGCTAAGCGTGTCCCCACCCAAGCCGCTAGCAGTCTGTCGGACTTAGATCTCGATCTTATAAGCAGATCCTTTCAAGCTCCCGCATGGCAGCGAAGTTCGTTCATATTGATCACGACACCCCATTGTTGCTCCCGCCCGATCTGCGGGACTGGATTGCCAAAGA
>CAZVMS010000085.1:0-5888 GCA_964628795.1 uncultured Haloferula sp.
GGCCGCTACACCGTTGCCCTGATCCCCGTGAACGTCGGCTAACCTACCAGCGGCATGACCGTCCCGATCATGATCCCCCAGCCACCATGCACATCGACATCCTCACCATCTTCCCCGAGATCGCGCTCGCCCCGCTTGGCGTAGGGAACTGGATTCGTTGAAATCCCAAAATGGTGCCCGGGCGCTATCCGTCGGCACTTCTTGGCTGGTCTGATCCAAAACGGTTCCGTTAGTTTGATTTTACCAAATGGCACTCCACCCCTCATTCCCCTCCTCCCCCTTCGAGGAACTTCACCCCGAGCATCGCTGGTTCCCCGCCGACGAGACCCTTCGCGACAGCGCCTACGAAAAACTCCTTCCTCCCCTCGTCGCCAAAGTCCGCACCGAAGTCCACGCCTGGCGCGCCGACCACTACGCAGGAGCCTCAACCACCACCAAGACTCTTCTCAAACACTGGTTCGATACCGAGCACCTACTCGAAAACGCCGACGGAACCCTCTCTCCCTTCTCCTACTACTTCGCCCAGCGCGAAGCCGTCGAAACCGCCATCTGGCTCTTCGAAGTCAAAAATGCCCACGACAAATTCGACCTCCTTCGTTTCGACGCCTCAGGCTCCGTCTCCCACGGCATGTTCGCCGAAAACTGGCCACGCTACGTCCTCAAACTCGCCACCGGTGCCGGGAAAACCAAGGTCCTCTCGCTCCTCATCACCTGGTGCTATTTCCACAAGCTCTACGAACCCAACTCCCCCCTCGCCCGAAACTTCCTCCTCATCGCGCCTAACATCATCGTCCTCGACCGCCTCCGCGCCGACTTCGATGGCCTGAAAATCTTCTTCAACGACCCCATCCTCCCAGACAACGGCACCGACGGCCGCAACTGGCGCGACGACTTCCAGCTCACCCTCCACATCCAGGACGAAGTCCGCGTTCTCCAGCCCACCGGAAACCTCTTCCTCACTAACATCCACCGCGTCTTCCTCGGTGAAACACCCGAACCTACGCTCGAAGACGACGATCTCCGCAGCTACTTTCTCGACGACGCTTTCGGCCCAAAGCCCACCGGCAAAACCACCGACTCAAAAACCGACCTAGGCGAAATCGTCCGCGAAATCGATGAACTCGCCGTCTTCAACGACGAAGCCCACCACATCCACGACGAGCGCATGGCTTGGTTCAAGTCCATTCAGGACATCCACCACCAGATGCTCCAGCGCGATGGAAAGCTCGCCCTCCAGATCGACGTCACCGCCACCCCCAAGCACAACAACGGCTCCATCTTCGTCCAGACCGTCTCCGACTACCCGCTCGTCGAAGCCATCCACCAGAACGTCGTCAAGCACCCCATCCTTCCCGACGCCGCCAGCCGCTCGAAGCTCCGCGAACACAAGTCCTCGCTCTTCCACGAAAAATACGACGATTACCTGAAACTCGGCGTCGAGGAATGGCGCAAGAGCTACGCCGAACACGAAAAGCTTGGCAAAAAAGCCGTCCTTTTCGTTATGGTCGATGACACCAAGAACTGCGACGACGTCGGCGCACACCTCGAAAAAATCTGCCCCGAGCTCGAAGGCAAAGTCCTCGTCATCCACACCAAAAACAACGGCGACATCTCCGAGTCCGCCACCGGCAAGAAGAAGGAAGAACTCGAACTACTAAGAAAGCAGTCGAACGAAATTGATTCCTGGAAATCTCCCTACAAGGCCATCGTCTCCGTCCTCATGCTCAAGGAAGGCTGGGACGTGAAAAACGTCACCGTCATCTGCGGCCTCCGCGCCTACGCCGCCAAATCGAACATCCTTCCCGAGCAAACCCTCGGCCGCGGCCTGCGCCGGATGTATTTCGGCAGCGACGTCCGCGAAACGGTCTCCGTCATGGGCACGCCCGCCTTCATGGACTTCGTCGAATCCATCCAGCAGGAAGGCGTCACCCTCGAACACCGCCCCATGGGCACCGGCACCACGCCACAGGATTCCCTCATCGTCGAAATCGATACCGACTCTCCCTACAAGGACCTCGAAGCCCTCGACATCCCGCTTCCCCGTCTCGCCCGCCGCTACCAGCGTGAGTTCAAGGAACTCGCCGACCTCGACATCGCCACCTTTTCTAACAGCCGACTCCCGCTCAAGGAATTCACCGAAGAAGAAACCCGCGAGATCGTCTTCAAGCGTATGCTCGACGACGAGCACGACCACACCATCCAGCTCGATGAAACGGGTGCCGCCGACTGGCGCTCCGTCGTTTCCTTCTTCGCCCGCCAGCTGCTCAAGGACCTCCGCCTCGTTGGCGGCTACGAATATCTCTACCCCTGCGTTCGCGACTTCATGCGCACCCGCCTCTTCGAAGGCGAACCCGTCCACCTCGAAGATCCCGTCATCCTCCGAAACCTCTCCGAGCCCGCCGTCGGCAAGCTCCTCTTCGACAGCTTCAAGTCCGCCATCAACGCCCTCACCATCCAGGAAACCGGCTCCACCGTCATCGAGGACCGCATCAGCCTGCGCAGCACCCGCCCCTTCCGCACCCAGCACCGCCCCTTCGTCGCGCCGAAGAAATCCGTCTTCAACCGCATCGTCGGCGAAGCCAAAAGCGGCGGCCTCGAACTCGCCTTCGCCGGTTTCCTCGAAGCCGCCCCCGACGTCCAGGCCTTCGCCAAGAACTACCTCGCCGTCGGCTTCAAGCTCGACTACGTCAAAAAGGACGGCGACCTCTCCCACTACATCACCGACTTCCTCGTCCGCGATACCGCAGGCACCATCTGGCTCATCGAAACCAAGGGCCGCGAGGAACTCGACCTCCCGCAGAAGATGGCCCGCCTCAAGCAATGGTGCGCCGACGCCACCGCCGCCGAGGAAAACGGCACCACCTACGACTTCCTCTACGTCGATGAGGACAGCTTCAAGAAACACGACCCCAAAACCCTCGCCGACCTCACCACCAGTTTCAAAGAATACAAGGACTGATGCCACCCACCACGTCAGAACAGCTCGAACGCTACCTCTCTGAACCGGAAGGCACCCGGATCGAGTTCAAGGAAGCGAAGAACCGCTACGACTTCGACAAGCTCACCGATTACTGCGTCGCGCTGGCTAACGAAGGCGGCGGCCTCATCATCCTCGGCGTCAGTGATAAACGACCACGCCAAGTCGTCGGCAGCCAAGCCTTCTCCGAACCGGGGCGAACCGAAGCCGGACTCCACCAGCGCTTGAATCACCGAATCCCGGTCGAGGAAATCCACCACCATGGAAAACGCGTGCTCCTCATCCACGTTCCCTCCCGACTCCCCGGTTGCGCGTGGAACCATGACGGCCGTTATCTCAAGCGGGCGGGCGATGAGCTGACCACCCTCGACGACCACGAACTCAAGACCATTTTCGCCGAGACCGGCCCGGACTTCACCGCCGAACTTGTTCCGAAGGCGAGCCTCAGCGATCTCGAATCCCTCGCCGTCCAGGAATTCCGTAAACGCTGGCAGAGGAAATCCGGCAACCCGCGCCTCGCCTCGATGCCCAACGAGCAACTGCTCACCGATGCCGGGCTCATCCATGGCGAGAGTATCACCTACGCCGCACTCATCCTCCTCGGAAAGCCCTCTGCCATCAGCCACTACCTCGCCCAAGCAGAAGTCATCTTCGAATACCGCTCCGCCGAAGCCGCCGGCCCCGCCGCCGATCGCGAGGAATATCGCGAACCCTTCCTGCTCTTCCACGACCAGCTCTGGACCAAAATCAACCTCCGCAACGACCGCCAGAGCTATCAGCAGGACTTCTTCCGCTACGCCATTCCCACCTTCGACGAATCCTCCGTCCGCGAGGCCGTCCTCAATGCCATCTGCCACCGCGACTACCGTGCCGGAGGCTCCACCTTCATCCGCCAGTACTCGCGGCGTTTGGAAATCGTCAGCCCCGGCGGCTTCCCACCCGGCGTCACCGAAGAAAACATCGCCGACCAGCAGAACCCGCGCAACCGCCGCCTCGCCGAAGCCCTCAACCGCTGCGGCTTCATCGAGCGCTCCGGCCAAGGCGTGAACCTCATGATCGAGCAAGCAGTCCGCCAGACCAAGCCACTGCCCGACTTCTCCCGCTCCGCCGCACACGAAGTCTTCCTCACCCTCGCCGGCACCGTCCAGAATCCTGCCTTCCTCCGCTACATTGAGCAACTCGGAGAAGACGCCCTCGCCCATTTCCAGACACTCGACTTCCTCGCCCTCGACGCCCTCGCTCACGGACGGGATTTGTCTCCAGAAATGAAAACCCGGCTTCCATATCTTATCGAAGCAGGTGCGGTGGAATCCCAAGGTCGGGGTAAAGGCCGGCGATCCTTCCTCTCCCGCGCCCTTTACGAGACCATGGGCACGCCCGGTACTCACACCCGACAACAGGGCCTCGACTACGAAACGAACAAGGAGCTTCTGCTCAAGCATCTCCGGTCCCGCCTTGATCTGAAGGCGAAAATCTCCGAACTCGAACAAGTTCTGCCCGCCCAGTCCCGCGCTTCCATCCTCCGTATGCTGCAGGATTTACGCACCGAAGGACGTGTAGAGCTTTCAGGAGCTGGCCGATCCACCCGCTGGCAATTGCGTCAAGATCCTGACATTGACGCAATTACCGGCGCATGAGTCCCGACGCAATTATCCACAAAACGCCTAAAATCAAACACTTGGACATATTCCAAATCACGTCAACCATTCGATCCTGACGCAATTAGCTGACGCAATACTCTCCCTTCCCCACCCACCATGCCCCGCCCCACCGCCGACCACTACGAGCTTTCCGAGACGGACAAGCGCGACCTCATCAAGCTCATCGAGGATGGTAAACCGCTGCCCGAGCGCTACCGCTTCCTGCTCTTCGAGGACAAGCGCGAGGTCGAACTCGTCTGGAACGGCAAAACACGCGAAGTCTGCACCGCCGTCCTCCCCTTCCAGACCCTCGAACACATCGACGAACCCCGGAAGGAAACGGAGCGCGGACTTCAGTCCGCCACCCAAATGGATCTGCTCGACACCACCGGACGCCAGATCAAGGGCTGGGCCAACAAACTCATCTGGGGCGACAACAAGCTCATCCTCTCCTCCCTCAAGGCCGGTGCCATCCGCCGCCAGCTTGAGGACGCCGGCGGCCTCAAGCTCATCTACATCGATCCCCCCTTCGACGTCGGCGCCGACTTCTCCATGGACATCGAGATCGGCGGCGAAACCTTCCACAAGGAACCCAACCTCTTAGAGCAAATCGCCTACCGCGATACTTGGGGAAGGGGAGCAGATTCGTTCCTTTCAATGGTCTACGAGAGAATGATCCTGATGCGGGATTTGATGCATCCAGAGGGAAGCATCTATGTGCATATGGGACCCGCAGTTAATCACTTGGTCAGAGGCGTGCTTGATGAAGTTTTTGGTGGTGCGAATGCTCTGCGTGAGATCATTTGGAAACGTGTGTCATCCAGAAGTCACGGGGACTACTATCCAGCGACTCACGACTATATCCTATTCTATTCGAAAACGGACTCGCCAATTTGGAACCAGCTTTATGAGCCCCTCGACGCTTCCTATGTTGAATCGAAGTATCGATTCAAAGACCCAGATGGCCGCGTATACCGCAAGGACAATTGTTTGAATCAAAACAAGAATCGCCCCAATCTTACTTATGATTGGAATGGGCACATTCGGACGTGGCGATGGACAAAGGACAAAATGACCGACTTGGAATCTGAAGGAAGGCTCATCTACACCAAGTCTGGAATTCCAGAATACAAAAGATATTTGGATGAGTCTGCGGGAGTCGCTCTTCAATCCGTTTGGGCAGACATCAACCCGGTGAATTCGCAAGCTAAAGAAGACACCCAATATCCGACCCAAAAGCCCACTCCACTTCTCGAACGCATCATCAAAGC
>CAZVMS010000086.1:0-7772 GCA_964628795.1 uncultured Haloferula sp.
AAGCCAGATCAGCGCTCCGGAAGAGCCTCGAAGCAATCTTGGATTAAAAAACGCTCCTCCGGAAAGCTCCCCCGCCCGAAAGCTCGGAATCCGAGAAGCTTCAAATCCCGCCTCGCACCAAAGTCCGACAGACTGCTAGTCCTTGGCTACTTGTTGCTATGGATTGGCGGCCAAGTCATCTGGCAGCGCCGCAATCGGCGCTGCAGCTCCCAGCCGCGTAGCGGCTTTTGATGATAGCCGTGGGTTTCAACCCACGGATGCGGTGGCGGGAAATGACCGGCGTCACGGTAGTGACGCTTCAACTCGGTAGAGGGGCGAATCGGGTTTGAGGTGTCACTACGTGACACTGGCTCTAATAAGCCTCGATCCCGTGGACTGAAGTCCATGGCTATCATGGACCGTCCCGATGGGACGGTGAAGACGGACCAACGCATAGGATGACCGATGCAGAGGGACGGGACAGTTTGTGTCTGTGGCTTACCAAACCCACTCCTTAGGAAACCTAACCGGCTTACCCTCAGGCATTTGCACAAGGGAAAGCGATTGCCTTGAGGTAACTAAAAGCTCGCCGTCGCTCTCCCTCTTCATCTCAAACTCACACCAGAACCTCGCCCGCTGGAGCTCGGCGAGTTTGCCGTGAATGACGATCGTGTCGCCGAGTTTGGCGGGGCGGCGGTAGTTGATCTCGGTGCGGGTGACGACCGGGAAAAGCTTCGTTTCCGACATGGTTTTCAAATCCAAGCCCATCGAGGCGGCGAGCTTGGTGCGGCAGGTTTCGATCATCCGCAGGTAGGCGATGTTGTGGACCACGCCACCGCAGTCGGTATCGAAGAACATGACTTCCTCGCGGGTGATGAAAGTAGGGCGGGGGGCTAGTTCGGCGTCCGGCATGGCGGGAGTTTGAACGATAGAAGAGATGCGATGCAATGACGGCTTGTGATGGAAGGTATCGAAGCTCAAGATACAGCGAATGAGATATTTCCTGATCTTTGTCCTCGTGATGACTTCGCTGGCGCACGCGGCGTTTGTCCCGCCGAAAGATGGGCCGGTCCCATTTCGTCGCGACAAGCTGCCGGTGGATGCGGATACGATGACTTCGCTTTCAGGCCAGTTGCTTGTGATGCTCGGAGCCACGGATCTTGCTGACCCGGTGCAGGCGCGGCGAGCAGCGCAGATTCTCGGGCTTTCGCTGGCGCTGGATCCGACGAATCGCAAGAGCCTCAACATCGTGAGGCGCATGGCGAAGGGAAAAGAGACTTTCTTTGGCGGAACCGGCGGAACCGGTGGGATTGGGCAGGCGACGAGTCGGGCCTGGCACCTGATGGGATGGCTGGAGCAACCGGAAGCGGGAGCTGATGGCAATGCGCTTGCCGCATGCTTGGCTGACGTCCTGAGTGGGGTCGATTCCGAGCATCCACGTGCGGTCGAATTGGCAGGAAAAGGCGAGCAGGGAAAATGGGATGGCTGGGTTGCTTCGGTTGATACCTTCAAGGAGCGTCGTCTGGTAGCGTTCGATGGTCCTGAAATGGCGGATACGGAGGAAATATCAGAAGAACTCTCTAACAATGACTCGGTGGTGGCTTTGAAACTCGCAACGTCATCGGTCTCGATCCCACTTTGGTACATTGATGAGGCGAACAGCAATTTGACGCTCCGACCCGTTGCCGTGAATATGCAGGCGTGGATCGAGGGGGAGAATGAAACGATCGATGCCAGGGTGGGCGGCGGGGAGTCAAAGGAACAAGACGGCAAGATGGCGAGTAGGTTGAATGACTTCCTCATGTCCCGCCACGGCGAGTTGCCGAAGGGCCTTCATTTCAGATTCCAGCTGGCGGATGGCATTCCCTATTCACCCATGCGCAACGGCAACGCGATCCTTGGAGCAATTGTTGTGCTTGCTGATGCGGCCTTCAGTGGCAATGCGCCCGAGGGAATCGTGTTTGCGGAGCCGGATAGCGACGGAGCTCTGAAGCTTCCGCCGAAGTTTTGGCAGACGATTCGCGAGTTGGCTGACTCCAAACCAGGAAGCCGCTTGATCTTACCCTCGGCCGCAAAGGATTTCATGGCACCACTCATCACACTCGATAAGTCGAGGTTCTTCATCAACTTCGAGGTCCTGATGGCCGATGATGTTGCCAGTCTTTGTGAATTCGCCTCCTCGAATCCTCCAAAGGAAGTTCAGGAAGCGCATGACGTTTTTGAAACAGTCCGGGAGGCAATTGGTACCCGTTCGCTTGGAGGCTTCTTGAGTTATGATTCGACCCAGCAGCGACTCAAGCAGGTGATTAGTATTTGCCCTTCTCATATCTCGGCTCGGATGTTGGCGCTGCGTGGGACCTCCCACTGGCCCAAGCGTCTGCCGCGGGAAATCTTTGCTCGTGAAATACGAGCCTCCATCGAGCCGATGCGCTCCGAATTCCGAGAGGGCGGTTGGATGGAACTCCAGGGTGAATCCCTTCAGGCCAAGGTGGATACTTGCCGACAGGAACTGGCCCTGGTTGAAAAATTGCGTAGCTCTGTCGGCGATGGGCAAGAGCTCCATGCACCAGCGATGAGTTTGACAAAGATCATGAGCGGCCTCGCGAGCGAGGCCAAACGCTATGGTGATGATCTTAACAGCCGCAAAGAGCACGGAGAGAAATACAGATCGGCGTGGGAAGAGTATGTCAGAGTCGTTCTCCTGCTCACCCAGGCCGCCGGCGATTCGGCCGATTATCCGCTTCCTGAAGTGCAGAACCCGAAATGATCGTCGTGGTCACAGGGAGAGGACTCACCATGTCCTAGGCCAAGTTCAAGCCACGACTTCAGAGGCCCGGCACTCACGCACCTATCCTCGACATCCCATGCGGAATCGGTGAGGCTACGAAATGCACACTGGGGTCCACGGGCGTAGCCCGGTCGACGAAAAGATTGCCCTCTTCCGCTCGCTCTTCAAAGGACGCGAGGATGTCTATCCGCGGCGTTTCGAGAACCGAAAGACCGGTCGCGCGGGATACGCTCCGGCCTGCGCCAACGAATGGGTGCGGGGCGTTTGTGAGAAGCCGCGGATCAAGTGTGCCGATTGCCCGCAGCGTGCATTCTTGCCAGTGACCGATGAAGTCATCCGCATGCACCTTTCGGGAAAGGACGCCAGCGGTCAGAACTTCGTTGCAGGGGTCTATCCGATGTTCGCGGATGAAACCTGCCATTTTCTCGCCATGGATTTCGATAAAGACTCATGGCAGGGCGACGTGCGGGCGGTGATGGAAACCTGTACCCGCCTCGACATTCCCGCTTCGCTCGAGCGTTCACGTTCCGGAAATGGCGGCCACGTCTGGCTCTTCTTCTCTGAGGCGGTTCCTGCGACTCTTGCCCGCCAACTTGGCTCCTACCTTCTAACAGAAACGATGGAGCGCCGCCCCGAACTCGGCCTCGCCTCCTACGACCGACTCTTTCCCAATCAGGACACCCTGCCGAAAGGTGGCTTCGGAAACCTGATCGCACTGCCGATGCAGAAGGGACCTAGAAAAAACGGCAACAGCGTGTTTGTGGATGAAACCCTCACGCCCCATCCTGACCCGTGGACTTACTTTGCCTCAATCCAGCGCTTGTCGCGGGAGAGGGTGGAATCCCTCGCACGCGACGCCGAAAGCCGGGGCCGAGTCGTCGGCGTGCGCCACGTTCTTTCATCCGACGACGAGTCTCAGCCTTGGAATGCTCCTCCTTCCCGTCGCTATCGCGAACCGCCTATCAGCGAGCCCTTACCTAAGAAACTCGAACTTGTACTGGGCGATCAAATCTATCTAACAAAGGCAACCTTGCCGCCCTCACTTCGAAATCGTCTGCTTCGAATTGCCGCGTTTCAAAATCCGGAATTCTACCGAGCACAAGCGATGCGTCTCTCGACCTACGAAAAGCCTCGTATCATTGCCTGCGCCGAAGATCTTAGTGAGCACATCGGACTCCCGCGTGGTTGCCTGGAAGAAGTCCTCGCCCTTCTTTCCAAACTGAAGATCAAAGCAATGATCCGCGATGAGCGGACGCTTGGGGAACCGCTTGATGTCCGCTTCACCGGCACATTACGTCCGGATCAAGAAACCGCCGCCACGGCGATGTTTGCCCATGACAATGGTGTCCTTTCCGCTACCACCGCTTTCGGCAAGACCGTCGTCGCGGCCTCGCTCATCGCCCGCCGTGGTGTCAATACGCTTGTCATCGTCCACCGCCAGCAATTGCTCGAGCAGTGGATCGAGCGGCTTTCGTCATTCCTCGATCTACCCGAAAAATCCATTGGCCGCATCGGCGGCGGGCGCAAGAAACCGACCGGAATCATCGATGTCGCGCTGATCCAGAGCCTCGTTCGCAAGGGAGTCGTCGATGATCGGGTGGCGGATTACGGGCATCTGATCATCGACGAATGCCACCATCTATCCGCCCAGAGTTTCGAACTTGTCGCCCGCCGTGCGAAAGCCCGCTTTGTGCTTGGCCTCTCTGCCACTGTCGTACGAAAGGACGGCCATCATCCCATCATCTTCATGCAGTGCGGCCCGGTCCGCCATCGGGTCGATGCCAAACAACAAGCCGACGCCCGCCCGTTTTCCCACCACGTCATCGTCCGCCCGACCGGTCTTCGCCCGATGCTCGAAGCTGACCCTGACCGTCGGCAGGAATACCAAAACCTCTGTGCCGAAATCGTCAGCTCCACCCCGCGCAACGCGATGATCCGTGACGACGTGATCGCCGCGCTGCGTGAAAAGCGTTCGCCCCTCGTGCTCACCGAGCGAACCGAACACATCACTGCCCTCGCCGACCTGATCCGTCCGCATACCCAGCACTTGATCATCCTCCAAGGCGGCATGGGAAAGAAGGTGCTCGCCGAAGCGATGTCTCAGCTCGCCGCTATTCCCGAAGATGAGTCGCGAGTGATCATCGCCACCGGAAGATATGTCGGCGAAGGTTTCGACGACTCCCGGCTCGACACTCTTTTCCTTACCATGCCGGTGTCGTGGCGCGGCATTGTCGCGCAATACGCCGGTCGCTTGCACCGCCTCCACCACGGCAAGCGCGAAGTCCGCATTCACGACTACGCCGACCTCAACGTGCCGATGCTTTCCCGCATGTTCGACAAACGCTGCGCGGGCTACGAAGCTGTTGGCTACACCATCCTGCTACCCGCCAGCGCCTTGCCCGGTTGGCCTGTCGAGGTTCCGTTACCGATCGATCCAGTTTGGAAAAACGACTACGCCGCCAGTATCCGGCGTCTGATCCGAGATGGTGTCGATGTCCCCTTGGCGACTCTCTTCGTCGCCAGCACGCGCCCGCCCAACGACCAGACACGCTCCCGCAGCGCGTCAGAATCATTCCTCTTTCATCGTCTCGAA
Source organism: uncultured Haloferula sp. (assembly GCA_964628795.1). Classification (GTDB taxonomy): domain Bacteria; phylum Verrucomicrobiota; class Verrucomicrobiia; order Verrucomicrobiales; family Akkermansiaceae; genus Haloferula. Next base: position 5,361 of record CAZVMS010000086.1, read on the forward strand.
TCGCTGCCGGAAACCGCCGGGCTCTTCCAACTAAACGCCAAACTTCCCATCCCCTTCGACTCTTGGAGTGAGATCGAAATTGATCTCTTTTGCGCCGAACTCCAACTCGCCATCGAGATCGATGGCCCTCAGCACCTCACCGATCCGACCGCCTATCGCAGCGACCGCCGCAAGGACGCCGTGCTTCAGGAAAGCGGCATCTTCGTCCTCCGCTTCCTCGCCGAAGACCTCGGTAAACACCTCGACACCACGCTCGATGCGGTTCTCCGTGCTATCGTTCATTTGAAGAGAAAGAGCTAAGCATCTCAAAAAAAGGGGTCAGAAAAAAAGGGGTCAGGAAAAGATTCTTGGAATAGCAAGCTTGGTTTTCCGCAGCGTTTTGTCCTTGCTGATCTCATTGTTAGGCATCGAAGCCCCGCTCTCCGGGACCAGTCCGGCACGGACGGGAATGAGATGCCCGTCGTCGATCAGCCACCTGAAATATCTTTCGCTGTCGCCTTGCACCACATTCGCCTTGTAGAGACTGCAAAACAGATGGCCCCAGAGCCCGTTCTCCGCATTGAATCGCTGGGTTTAGGTTGTCTGGAACCAATGCATTCCGGCCACCAGATTCCCCTGCGGCGCCTCGCTGACGATGCGACCGATATTCCAGGATTCTTCTCCTGACTCGTTGTCCCCCTAAGTTTTATTGCCCCCAATGATTCAAAACCCACGCAATCAGCAACACCTGCGGAGTTGTCAACAACGGCAAGGCAAAGGTCGCTTTCCACGACTTCGTGGTCTCGCGCAAAACCATGATCTCGGTGTAATCCGTCGCTGCACCAGCCATCAGGAAGGTGAAAGCATTCCCAGGAGCGCCGGCACGCGTCAGTAGGTCAGCAGCGATCGGGCTCGATCCTTCCGAGCAGACCTCGATCACCGTCGCGGCGAGCAGCGTGAGCAACAGGCCGATCATGCTTGGTCCGAAGAACTGCGAGAAAATATCATCCGGCACGAAGGCACGGATCGCTCCGGCCATCACGATACCGAAGAAGATCCAGCGCAGAATCATCTTCGATTCGCTCAAGCCATCCTTCGCGATGCGCTTCACGTTGACGCCGCTCGGTTTCACATGCTGCCATGCCTCTTTGACCGCCGGACCCACTTGATAGTCCTCCGGTAATTCAGAGCTGTTAGGGTTCGCCGGAAGTGCGCCGCGCTTTACCAACAGATCCGCGACCCATCCGCTGACGATACCGATCACCATCGATAGCCCGACGAAGGCCAGCGTCCACTTCCAACCGATCAGGCCGATCAGGATCAGCGTGAGCGACAGCGAATTCCACGGACTCGAAACAAGAAACGCGATCGTCTGACCAAGCGATGCCCCTTTCTTATAAAGCTGCATCCCCACCATCAGGATGCCGTGATTGCACAAGTCGAGTAGTGTCCCGGCGAAGGTCGCGCGCAGGATGCCCTTCATCGTTCCGCCACGACCTAGCAAGCTCGTCACCAATTCCTTCGGCACCTGCCCAATCACCCCCACTGCGATGATCCCCAACAGAATCCCCCACCACGCCTTCGACATCAGTTCGTAGCTGCCATGCGAGAAGGTCAGCCACCATTTCGGTCCGAGCCCGATGAAGTGCCCGGCGATTCCGCCGACGACCAGAGCCATCGAAACCCACAGCAGCCAATCGATCCGGCCCTTCGCGGATCCGCAGCAGGATTCTCCGTCCTTCGGTTCCGAGGAACAACAGGAACTCTTCGACTTTTCCTGAGGCTTCCCACCATTACAGCAAGTCGTGGCTGGAGCATCCTGCTCCAGTCCGTGTTCGGAGCGTTCCGCTCCGTCATCCTTCATGCCACAGCAGGCCTTCTTCTCGGGTTCTGGCTCCTTTTTTCCGCAGCAATCGCTCATGACAACCTCCTCCGGTAAAGGGTGACCATTTCCTCGAGTCGCGTCTCCAACTGCTTCGGGTCCGCCGCCGCATCGCACACGCAGTGGCGCACGTGATCCTCCAGCAACTTCGCCTCAAGCGCCCGCAGCGCCGAGTGCACCGCCGAAATCGTGTGCAGGACTTCCGGGCATTCCCGGTCCTCCTCAATCATCCGTCCAATCCCCTGCACCTGCCCGACAATCCGGTTGATCCGGTTCGTCAGCGGTGATTTGGCCTTCTCATCGCGCTTCATGCCGATACCCATAGGGGGTATTTTTGCATTTGTCAAATGGGGGCTTTCCAAGTCAATTTGTCACCTGAAACCCAGAAGTGTTCGGCATGATGGCTGCTAAAAATGCGGTGAAGTCGTGAAAAAGCCCGCGATTATATGGAGGGAGGACACGACACGCGGTTTTGACACAGTGGCTCCGGGCGGCGGCGTGGCATCAGGACACGCGTCGCCATGGGAGGGGCATTGGTCGCAGCCCTCCCG
>CAZVMS010000087.1:0-55450 GCA_964628795.1 uncultured Haloferula sp.
AATTCTATTGACGCTGGGATTTGTGGTATTCAAGCTCGCCACTGTCATGGCGCAGAAGCGGTGGATTAGTCCCTGGAAGGACTCGGAGGAGAAGCCGAGCGTTTACCACGTGGTGTCGCGGGTGGTGGAACGACGCTTTGCCTTTGGTCCGGAGGAGAAGGAGAAGTTTCGGATGTTCATGCGGATGGCGGAGAACTTCACGGGCTGCCGGGTGCTGACTTACTGCGTGATGTCCAATCACTTCCATATTCTCGTGGAAGTACCACCGAAACCGAAGGAAGGGCTGCCGGATGAGGTGCTGCTAGAACGCATGGGAGCCTTGTATTCAAAGGGCCGCGTCGCGGCTGTAGCGGAAGAGTTGGTGGCTTTGAGGAGGCGAGGCAACAAGGTGGCGGAGGCAGCGCTGAAAGAGTCTTACTGTTATCGAATGAACGATTTGAGTCAGTTCATGAAAGTGCTGCTACAGCGCTTCAGCCATTGGTTCAATAGGGCCCATGATCGGACGGGGCGGCTGTGGGAACAGCGTTTTAAGAGTGTGATAGTGGAGAGCGGTGTGGCGTCGCGAACGATGGCAGCCTACATTGATTTGAATCCGGTGCGTGCAGGTATTTGCGAGGATCCGGCGGACTACCGGTGGAGTGGATATGCCGAAGCCATAGCGGGCGGAAAGCGTGCGCGTGGGGGATTGGTCCGTGCACTGAAGTTGGGCGATGGCCACGCTGGAACGGCGCGAGCGTGGGCGCAGGGTGGTTTGGCGAGGGAATACCGAGCGTTGCTGTTAGGTGGGGCGGTGGAGGTGAGGGTGGATGGTGAAGTGAAACGCCGAGGTATGAAGCGGGAACGGGTGGGAAAGGAATTGGCCGCGATGGAGGGGCGTGGGAGTGATTTGGCGATTTCCAAGGTGATTCGCCATCGGGTGAGATATTTCACGGATGGTGTCGCCATTGGGGGGAGAGAATTTGTGGACGATGTGTTCCGAGGGTGCCGGGAGCGCTTTGGGGCTAGGCGAGTCAATGGAGCGAGGAGGCCGCGGGGCGCGTTGGGTGAGTTGGCTGGGAGTGTGTGGTCGGCACGAGACTTGCGATCAGGGGTGGGATAGTGACCGAATGTGATTGGGCGCTCGGCTTCTTGATATTCTCCCTTTTATGTGCAAAGAACCATTCTGCGATGGGCACCCAAGTTTCTTCATCAAGAATCTGTGGGTTTTTTCAGCACCGAGTGGTGATCGGGCATCTCGGCGCACCCAAGTATTCAGCGATTGATGTCATCATGAGGCTTGGGTATTGGTGATGCTGTGGGTTAACTCGGCCCATGTCCGAATGGGTCCATCGAGTGCTTGGTGAGAGGTTTCCGACGATTGAGTCGGCGGTGTCTGAAATCGCGGCTTTAAAGGCGCAGCTGGAGCTTCCGAAGGGAGTCATTCATGTGATTTCCGACATTCATGGAGAGGCAAAAAAGCTGCGTCACGTGATCAATAATGCCTCGGGACGGTTGCGGCCGCTGGTGGAGGAATTGTTCAGGGATTCGCTGAGCGATAAGGAATTCCGCGAGTTCCTCAACGTGCTCTACTATCCGGCGGAGATTTTGCAGATCAAGTCCGATGCCCTCGCCGATGAGGAAGAACGCTATCAGTGGGTGTTGGCGACTTTGACGCGTCAGTTTGATCTGATCCGCGTGATGATTCGGAATCGCCGACGTAAGACGGTAAAGCTGATGGCCCCGAAGCAGAACCGCGAGTTGTTCGAGGTGCTGCTGAACTATCCGGCGGGTGGTCATGCGGAGGTGTTTTTGGAAGTGCAGTTGCGCGAGATGGTAAAACGGCGTTTGGCGTTTCCTGCGATCCGGAATGCGTCTCGTTTCATTCGCAATCTCACCGTCGAAGAGCTGATCGTGGCGGGTGACCTTGGTGATCGTGGTCCGAGGCTGGACCGGGTGGTGGATTATCTGTTGCCGATCCCGAACGTTTCGCTGATCTGGGGGAATCATGACGTGAGCTGGATGGGGGCGTGTCTTGGGCAGGAGGCCTTGATCGCCCTAGTGCTGCGGATTTCCCTGCGCTACCGCAGGCTCTATCAGCTTGAGGAAGGTTATGGGCTTTTGACGAAGGCGGTGGAGCAACTTGCCAACACGGCCTATGCCCATGACCCGGCTGAGTATTTTCTTTCGAAGCGGACCGGTGAGCGCGATCCGCTTTTGATTGCGCGAATGCACAAGGCGGTGGCGGTGCTTCAGTTCAAACTCGAAGGACAACTTGTCGAGCGCCATCCGGAGTGGGAAATGGATGACCGGAACCTGCTGCGGAAGATTGATTTTGAAAACGGAACCGTGGAACTGAAGGGTGGTGTCTTTCCGCTGCGCGACACGCACCTGCCGACGATCGATCCGAGTGATCCTAACAAGTTGTCTGAAGAGGAACAGCAGTGCATTGATCGCTTGAAAGAGTCATTCATGACCTCGCCGCGGCTGTGGCAGCACATGCAGTGGATGGCAGAACGCGGCCAGATGGCGACGGTGCGGGACAAGGCGGTGATCTTCCATGCCTGTCTGGCGGTGGATGAAGAAGGTGGGTATCTGCCTCTAAGCATCGAAGGTAAGGAACGCCGTGGGCCGGAGCAGTTTGAGGCGCTGAACCGTGTGATCAAGCGGGCGTTCCGCGCCGGCAGTCGTGCGACGGAGGAGGACAAGGATTGGTTTTACTATCTGTGGGCGGGGCCGAAGTCGCCACTGTTTGGCAAGGATCGCATGGCGACTTTTGAAACGTATTTCGTGGCTGATAAGTCAACGCACAAAGAGATCAAGAATCCGTGGTTCAAGTGGATTCATGATTTCGATTTTTGCGACCGGATCTGCAAGCAGATGGGCGTGGAAGAAGGGGGAATCTTGGTGAACGGGCACGTGCCAGTGAAGGTGGAGGAAGGGGAAAGCCCGCTGAAAGGGGGAGGGAATGCGGTGACGATCGATGGCGCATTTTCCGAGGCCTACGGAGATCGTGGCTTTACGCTGATCCTCGGACCGGAAGGGGAAGTGCTCGCGGAGCATCATGCTTTTCCTGATCCGATCGCAGCGGTGCGGGAGGGTGAGGATCTCATTCCGACAAGGACTTTGCTACGAGAGTATGAGCGGCCACGTTTGGTTGGCGACACCGAAGTAGGTGTTGGAATCCGTGAACAGATCCGGGTGCTGGAGGAGATGGTAGAGGCGTATGAGTTTGGTGATCTGCGCGAGGGATAGCGGTGGGGGGTTGCGGTTCAGAATACCCGCGCCGGGTGCCATCTTTGGGCTTGGAATGGGGGGGTGGGAATTAGAATTTGGACATCGGTATGCTCAACATCGTGATGATCGAACCTGAGATTCCGCACAATGCGGGAGCGGCAGGGCGCTTGGCTTTGGCGACGGGGGCGCGACTTCATTTGGTGAAGCCGTTGGGCTTTTCGCTCGACGACAAGCACGTGCGGCGGACTGGGCTCGACTATTGGAAGGACGTTGATGTGGTGGTTTGGGACAATTTTGATGAACTGCGCGCTGCGGCCGAAGCCGAAGCGCAGTTTTGGTTTCTAACAACCAAGGCGACGCGGAGTCACTGGGCTGCGGAGTTTCGCGCTGGCGACTACCTGGTCTTTGGTTGCGAGTCGCGGGGGCTGCCGGAAAGCCTGATCCGCGCTGCGGGCGATCAAGCGATGCGGATTCCGATGAAGGAAGGTGGCACGCGCAGTTTGAATCTCTCCACAGCGGTCGGCATCGTGCTTTACGAAGCCGTGCGGCAGGTGGGCGGTATTTGAGCTACTCTGCGGCCGGCTTCGGGAACACGATCTTCGCGGGTTCTCCACCGCCACCACCCATGCCGAAGCTATCGGGGATGTCCTTGGTGGTGACGTAGAGCATGATGCTGAAGAGCAGGAACACGAAGATGAGCTGAACCGTTTCGAGGACCTTGAAATTCACGGGACGCCTTGCGATGGATTCCATGATGGCGATGGTGATGTGGCCGCCATCAAGCACCGGGAAGGGAAGCATGTTGAGGATTGCGAGGTTGATATTGATCAGCACGAGGAAACCGAGAATGCGGTTCACGGGGTGATCCATGAGTAGCGTATAATACTGGATTTTACCGATGCCGATTGGGCCACTGAGGTGCTGGATGCCGATGCTGGAATTCGGTGAGGCAACGCTGGTGATCGTCAGCCACATGGAATCGAGGGTCTCCTTGATCTGCTTGAAAGGGCCGGGATGAATCCATTCTTCCTTGATGTCGCCGGTGGAGGTAAACGATGCGCCAATCATCGGCCGATCGTAGGCGGGGGTCGGATTGACTGGTTTGGTGGGGCTTACCGTTACGGTCTTTTCCTCGCCGTAGCCATCTTCGTTCTTCGGTTTGAAGGTGATTTGAAGGGGCTTCTCACCATTTTTTCCGAGGTAGGCGAGAGCCTGATCGACGGTCATGATAGGGATGTCGTTCAGGGAGACGATGATGTCGCCGACTTTGAGACCGGCATTGGAGATGGGGGCATTTTCGCCAGTGATTGCTGCGACTTCCACAGGGCCACTCATGGGTGAGATGCCGACTTGGCGGGTGGCGCGGCGTTGCCACCATGCGGTTTCGGGGATCACAAATTCGGAGACGATTTCCATCTGGCCGACGCCCGGGCGGTCGATCGTGAAAGTCACGTTGTCGTTGCGACCCGTGATGGTGCGGATGACGACGCTGTCGTTCGTGCCGTGCCACATGTCGACGGGGCCGCCATCGATCGCGAGGATTTTGTCTCCGCGCTGCAGGCCGGCGGTTTCACCCGGGCTGCCGGCTTCGACCCAGCCGATGGTGGTGGTTGGGATGGTTTCGAGCGGCTTTCCGACCACGGTGATGACGCAGGCGGCGGTGAGGGCGAGAAGGAACGAGAAAAGCGGTCCGGCGAAGGCGACAATGATCTTGTCGAGGGAGGAAATGGGAGGCAGCGGCTCGTTGTCCTCGCGGTTGTCTCCTTCGATCGCCTGCATGGGGGCCATCTGGGGCAGGGCGACGAAGCCGCCCGCCGGAATCCAGCCGAGCCCGTATTGGACGCCGTTGATGGTCTTGCTCCAGATCGGTTTGCCGAACCAGATTTGGAAGCGGTCGATTTTCAGTCCACGCCACTTGGCCGCCCAGAAGTGGCCGAGTTCGTGGATGAAGATGATCAGGTTGAAAACCATGATCACGACGAGGATCAAGAGCGCGATGAGAAGAGGCGTGGGTTCAGCGGGCATGGCGAGTTTCGCGCGGAGACTACGGTGGGAAAAGAATGCTTCAAGAAGTTAAAGTTTACGGCAGGGCGTTAGTCTTCTGCGCTTTGGGGACGGAAATCGGCAACGGGAATTGACGTGCCGGGTTTTGGCGTCCGAGTATCACCCACGTGGCACATCGGATCGATGAAGTGCTCGTTCGCGGCGAGATCGACAATACGGAGGAAGGCAAGACCACCGGGTGGCTGTGGCTGCTCGGACGGACGGAGCCGATCACCTTGGATCTGATTGGCGATTGTTGGAGGGATTTGGCGGGTTCCCGCTTGAAATTCCGGAACCTCGACCCGAAGCCGGGCCCGTGTGACATGCTGAACGCGATCCAGAAGGGCGTGGTGGGAGACATGACCGCGTCGCGGAAGGCGAGGGTGCCCGTTTGTTCTGCTGACGAGTTCGCGGCGCGCTGCGCGGCTGGCGAGGAGGTTCCGCTGGTTTGGAAGAACACGCTCTACCTTGAGTGGTTCAGCGACGCAGATGGGCGGGTGGTGATTGAGACGACCGGATTCGATCTGGAACTCTCGGAAAACGAGTGGCGCATGGACTCCGATGCGGAGGAGGCGCAAAAGTTGGCGAACCTCCAGGCGATGCGGGATTTCCTGGATGGCATGATCGGTCGTCGTCCACCGCCACCAGCGAGCAAGCTGCCGAGGGATGATGAATTTGAGTGGGAGGAGCGCCTGAAGGAATCAGATAGGCTGACGGATGCTTATCAGGAAGTCCTCGAGAAATACCTGGACGATCCGGATTCTGAGCAAAAAGAGGCCTTCGTGATGGGCTGGGATGGCTTGTTGGATGCGATGGCTGCTGAGTCCGAGGGCAAGGAGGTGGACACGCCGGACTGGGAGCGAGAGGTCTACGAGGCCGATGAGGATGATCGAGCCGCCGAGTCGTGGAAAGGCGCGGATGGCATCGAAGACGAGGACCTTCTCAAGGCCCATCCGCTTCAGAAGGAGGCCAAGGAATTAGCGATGCGCGCTTTTGATTTAGTCAGGGAAGACTCGAATAGGGCCTCGGATGCCTGCGAATTGACCGGAGCGTTGATGAAGGTGGCGGCGAAGCTCGCGGGGGCGCTCAATGGAACCTATCAGCGTGAAACCGGCTTTGTGCTGGCGATTCTAAAGCGCTGCCTAGTCTGGCTGAATGAGGCGCTAGCCGCCAGTGGGCGGCTGATCGAGGTCGAGACGGACGATGACAAGGAGCGGGCGCTTGAGGCTCTGAAGGATGAGGTTTTTGGGCTCAGACAAGAGCTGACGGATCTTCGAAAAAAGTTAAAGGGATCCTAATTATTGGGTGTTGCGCCCGGACAATTTGAGGGTTATGGGGATGGCTTATGAAGAAAGTCGCCCTCGCAATAATTGCTGTTTTCGCTCTGGGCTCGTGCAATACCACGATTGGCCTCGGACGTGATCTTCGCCAGCTTGGCAGTGGATTGGAGAACAAGGCCCATGGTAAGGCCTTTGATGGTTCCGATCCTGAACAAGACCAAGGCAACCTGCCGACCTACTGAAGCAGGTCGGCTAAGGGCTTGGAAACTGGTTTGGATGAACTCGGCCCGGTTTGAGCCGAGGGAAACTTACTTGCTGCCGCTAATTCTGCCGGAGCCACTATAGCCCGCATTGTAGCCCCAGATGTAGTTGTTGCGGTGGGCTGAGGGCAGGGCCTCGGAATCCTCATTGATATGAGGATTGTGGGCTTTGCCGGCGGATCGGTCGCTGCTGCCGTCGTCATAACCGCGCTTGTAAGCATCGGTCTCAGTGTAGCCGGCAGCTGGATGGTCGGTGATGACATCCGAGCAAGAGATTGCTCCAAATGCCATGCCTAGCGTAATCAGGGTGATTATGGGTGATCTCATAGCTTGGACTGCGTAGTCTTAAATATTCCGACCGTCCAGCTTGGATTACTGTTAAGGTCTCCAGAAAGTCAATTTGATGGGATTGTCGTAGTTGGTAGCCCGCATGGCATGGAAATTGCAGTATTTTCTGCGTTTTTGGTCGCTGCGACGGGTTTGGAGAGTTTTTTCATGGGTTTAACTCCCTGATCCGTCGCAGCCCGGATTTTCGGTAGAGGATGAAATTGCCTTGGAAATCAGGGGTTGGTGGCTTGACAGGGCGAATTTGGCGTGCATTCTCCCGCCCCCGCCGCGTTGGAACGTGGCGCTTTTCTCCTACCGCCATGAAAAAGGATCTTCATCCCGAAAACCACCCGGCCATTTTCGTCGACATGACGACTGGCACCAAGTTCATCACGACCTCGACCCGTACCTCCGAAAAGAAGGAAACGATCGACGGTGTGGAATACAGCGTGATCTCGATGGGCGTCACCTCCGACTCCCACCCGTTCTTCACCGGTCAGAAGCAGTTCGTCGACACCGAAGGACGCATCGACAAATTCCAGAAGCGTTTCGGCACCGTGCGCCGCGTCAGCAAGCCCAAACTTGGTGCCTGATTCGGGATCGAGACATCCCGAGTTTTTTCAGAGCTCGTCGGCGCTTGCGCTGGCGGGCTTTTTTGTGAGCGGATGAGGCGAGCTCGTGGGACGGCTGTGGGTTGAAGCCACAAGGATATCCAGATTTGACCCAGACGATCAGATCTGAGAGTCTTCCCTTGGCCCGAGCGTGTCCAGCGGTGGCATGGATTCCCGATCGTGGATTCCAGTCTCCGTTCCAATCGAAGGCCACAATCCGCCTCCAAAAGATGCGAAGAAGATGTCGATTACTAGCGTGGATCACAGCTGCCCTCTGCGGCCCGGCTGCTGATGCTGGCTCGATCATCGACACCAGCTTGTTTGTTTCCGGAACGACCACTTCGCTCACCCTTGATTCAGCAAAAATCGCAACACCCAATGGCAGGGTGAACTTGTCTAATAGCGGCAGCGATCTGGTGGTGAATTTCGATCGCAACTCATCGAACTCGGACTTCAACCTAACATGGGAGGGAGCTGCTGATGGTGTTGGCTTCAACACCGCTACCTACCGATACGTGAAAATCGATATCGTGGCGGCCTCCCCTGGATTGGTCGACGGAACTTGGCAAATGTATTGGCAGGACGATGACAGCACGGTGGGTGGTGGAAGCGACAGCATGATCCAGCTGGGCAGCGTCACCCCGGAGGCTGGCCCTTTCTCCATCATCATCGACCTTGATGATGGCGGGACCAACATCACCGGTGCCAAGGGCTGGGGCCCGGGGACACTTGACATCTTCCGGCTCGACCTTTTCCAGAATCTCGCCAACAGGGGCGAGTCCGTTACCATCAGTGCCATCACCTTCGGCAGCCAATTGAGTTCAAATCCCGGAACGGGGCGTATCAACTCCTTCCGTATCACCCATAGGTATGCGAACGCAGCCGACGGTTATTTCACGACCCCCCATCAGATCAAGGCCCGCGTTTGGTGGGATAAATACAGGATCATTGACGGCACATTCCTCCAGCCCATCAGCGTGACGGTGGACGACCAGCTTGACTATCAAGCCGGAAGCCAGACCGCAGACTTGTATGTGCCGCCTTCGTATGACCCCGCAGTGCCCATTGGGATCTACATCCACATCAATGCGGGTGAGACCGCCCGTTTGCCACAGAACTTGGAACCCGTTTTCGATCAACACAGTCTGATCGGTGCGTCGCCTGATCAAACCGGCAACACCCGGCATGACCCCGAGCGATTCGCCCGGGCTCTAGACACTGTCACGACCCTTAAGAAGCATTACAATATCGACGATTCGCGAGTGTATGTGGGGGGAATATCGGGTGGGGCGTTGATCGCGATTCTTTCCGGCATGCTTTATCCTGACACTTTCCGCGGCATTATCGCCACAGAGCACGCATTGAGTCCGCTCTACAGAGATCGGATTGCCAAAGATGAGGAAGTGCGCGAGATGGCCGCAAACGGCCAGCGTTGGTCACACATCCTCGGTAAGGATTCCTACGCTTACGATCAGCTCGCCTCCTATCCGACATCGTGGAAATACGATGCTTGGTTCGACCATAGCGAGCCGACGACACGCATCCGCTACGAACCCCTGTTCGACTGCTACAATCAACAGATCGAAGGCATGGGTCACACCAACGCCGCGCCCGAAGTGTTCGAAAGATCGCTCATCTTTGTGGATGCTCCCACCCAGCTGCCCAAGGTCGGGAATTACAGCGATTGGGTTCCATATGCGTTCCGTCAGGACGACCCCGACACGATTTTTTTCAGCTACTACATCGACGAAGAGTCTCCCCGGGCTCCAGATCCGACCATCAATCTCGCACCCGAGGACGATTTTGACGGCGATGGCACCAACAACTGGATGGAGTATCTCCTCGCCACGAATCCGATGATTGCCGGAGATCGGCCCTTGGTCCCTCTGATGACCATGATCGGCAAGACCCTTTCATTGAATTTCCGCGCTGGTGCAGGGGACTACCGAGTCGCGGTCCACACCTCGGTGGACCTGAATGAATGGAACACCACGGGCGATGGAGCCCAAGTTGTGGACACCAGGATAAATTCGGGGACGACCATGGGGCAAATTCGTTACGTTGCCTCGGATGTGACTGCTTCATCCTTCTTCTTTAGGCCTGTGATCAACTCGCAGCCCCCTCGATAGACCGAGGGAATAACCCTTGCAATGCTTGAGCCATTTACGGCGTTTCCAGTAGTAGATCATCAGGTTCCCACCCTTGCTTCGTTCGTCAGCCATCGCGGAGTTTTTTTGTGAGCGGCCGAGGCGAGCTTGTGGGACAATGAGGAACGATGAAGTGGTTGACGGGAAGCATGCTCGATGAAAAACGCTCGGTGGTTTACACCTTGGTGTTTGGGATTTGGGCGGAAGTGTTTTTCTACTGCGTCCTGCATGATCAGTATTTGATCCGCATCGCGCCGGAGCATTTTACCGTGTATCACGCGCCTTTGTGGGGGATCACCGACCTGACGACGCTGGCCTTTGCTTGGGCGTTCAAGGCTTCGATCGGTCCGGGTTTGCTGCTTGGCCTGGCTGCGGTGTTTGTGGGGCGCGCGGGGAGCTTGCCGAAGATGCCGGTGAAGCGGATGCTGAAGGTGGTGGCGGGCTCGATTGTGGTCGCCGAGTTGGCGGGACTGCTAGCGGGAGCCTATGCTTGGAAGACGGGAGAGATGATTTTTCCAGAGATCATCTATCCGGAGGAGACGCGGCCACTGATCACGACGCAGACGATTCAGTTGGCGTGCTATGTGGTGGGCGTGTTGACCTCGTGTGGGTTTTTAGCGTGGGTGGGGTGGTGGCGGAGGCGTCAAGGAGCGGGAACTTGACTGCGTTGAGGTTGATTTTCGGAAACAATCAGTTCTCGGGTTTTCGCAATCTCGATCGAATCCCAAAAGCGGCGGATCTTTTCGATCTTCCGGCGGTCCTTCTTCGTCAGACCGTTACGGAGGCCCTCGCTTTATTCTGCCAGCAGGCGGACCGGGCCCAGCAGGCCGGACGGCAGCAGTTTTTCCTCGCCGCTGAAGCTATGGCTCATGTTGCTGCGGGTGAAACGTTTGTCCAACGGCAGTTTGCTGTCGCCGATCATGCGGTTTGCCCAGAGATTGGTCACTTCCACGCGCAGGCGGTTGTCGCCCGCCTTGGCTGCTGGGCCGAGCTTCACCCGATAGGGCGGCGTCCACACCACCCCGAGGCTTTGGTCGTTGAAAAACACTTCCGCCACGTCACGCACATCCCCCAGGTCAATCCACAGGCCCGCCGCCTGTGCGGCCTCGCTCTTGGCCAGGGTGATGGTCTTCTCGTAGGTCGCCGTGCCGGAGAAATGCGGCACTCCGGGATTCTCGGAAGCCGTCCAGCAATGTAGTGATTCCATTTCGAGGGAACTCGGCGCGCCCCAGCCCTCGGGAAATCGGAGCTTCCATGGTCCGCTGATCCCGCGCAGCACACCGGGCTCGTCCTGAACCGCCAGGGCAGGTCGGCCGGATGGCTGCTTGGGAAACACGACAAAAACCGAACCCGCGGCCGGGAGGGCCAGCGCCAGGCGGCAACCGCCGTCCACCGGCAGCGCGTCGATGCCCGACCTGCCGCCAGTCACCGGGTTCCATAGCTCGACACGGTCCGCCTGCTGGCGGAACACACAGTCGAGCGACCTCGGCTCGAGCGTCCGGTTGCGCACGAAGTAGAAATCAAGCTCGTCCGTGGTCCTATGGATGGAGTCGTAGTCATCACGGGAGGCCTCCTCGACGACATGGAAGTCCGGACCGATGCCCTGCGCCATGAGCGCCTCGCGCCAGCTCGGGCCCCACAGGATGCGCCCCTTGCCGTAGCGGTTCTCGGTGACGGTCTTGCCGTCGCAGGCACCCCACAGACGGTCGGCGAGATCGCGCAGTTCGGCGTCGTGCCGTGCCGCTTCGTGCAGCCCATGGGTTCGCGTCGGTTTGCGCCCGACCACGGTCGCTCCCTGATTGACCAGTTGCTCGATCTTGCGAAGCACCTCCAGCGACATCATCTCCTGGTTCTGCAGGGTGAGGATGGCGTAGCTCATGCCGTCTGGGAGTACGATGCGCCCGTCCTGCACGTTCATGCGCGTGATCAAGGCCTGGGCGTCGCAGATATCATAGTCATAGCCGAGGCCCAACTCCTCGGGCACGATCTTGCGCGGCACATCCATCTTGGCCGGATAGAAGTTCGGTGCCTGCTCGCCGTAGAAATGGCAGACATCGGCGACAAAGAGCCCTTGGCGCAGCATGTGCGCCGTGCGGCCGAGGTAATCCATGAACGGCTTCACCTTGGGCCACCAGGTGGCGGTGCGGTTGATGTCGGTGCCTGCATGGTAGGCGAATCCGGGCAGACCCGCCTCCGGCGGCGAGCTGGCGACGGTGTGAAAGGTGAAGCTGTTGAGCCCTTCGCAAAGCGCGCGATCTGCTAGGTGTTTGTGAGTCACCGGCCCGTCGATCCAGCGCCTCCAGGTGGTGAAGGCCTCGGCATCCACCAACTTCCTTCCATAGACGTGGGACGCGCTCGCGATCTCCTTGACCAGAAAAATGTTCTTTGAATTGCCCATCCAGAACTCGCCACGCGGCACATCCACGGCACCCAGCGCCTTGATCGCATCGACCGGGCAGGAGTCCCAGATCGGCGGCCCGGGCCCGCCGGCTTCGGCCACGAGTTCGAGTCCGTATTCCCTCATCACCCGGCTGCCTGTCACGTAGTGGCTCAAAATCAGCTGGTCACTCAGTGACTTGCGGTAATCCGCTACAAAGCGACTGTTCGCCTCCTCATCCTCCAGCGACCACCCGCAGAGCAAGGGCAAGTAGGCAATCGGGCTGTAGCCGCGCATCTCCTCGAACCGCGCGGCGAACTCATCCGACCATAACACCCCGCTCATCAACTCCATGCTGTCGAATTCCAGATACTCGAAAGCCGTGCCGCGGAAGTCCTGGCGGCCGAGCTGCTTCAGGATCGAGTCGGCGATGAAGCGAACATGGAATTCCGTCGCCGCCGGATCGAAAAAGTCGATCATCGGGCCCTCTGAGTTCGGGCTCGGAACGATCAACGACTGCCCGTGGTTGGTGCAAATGACGCGCAGCGCCGTCCACTCGCCCTGCGGCGCGTCCCAAACGAGGCGGCCGCTTTCATCGACGAAGCGCGAAATGTCGATCACCTTGGCCACGCCCGACAGCTTGCTGGTTTTCGGCACGGCCAGCACCGCGACCGGCTTGGAGTGCAACGGCAGGCCGTCCGCCCCCTTGGGTGCCAGCTTGCTCTCGGGAAACGGCAGCGGCAGGTCGATCTTGCCGGGGCCCGTGATGTCGGTTTTCGACCAGAACAGGCCCTTGCCCGCATGCTTTGGCGGCACCCATGAACCGCCTGCGTTCCAACCACTGGATGCCACCATGCCCATCCGCAATCCCAGCCGCGTGCCTTCCCGGATGGCGTGGGCAATCAGTGCCACCGACTCGTCCCCCATGAAGGCTGACCCTGTCGGCACCACGCCGTCCGGGTCTCTGTGGGCCTTCACATCCCAGATCTCGGCTCCACTCATCCCCTTGGCCTTCATGTCCTCCAGATCGCTGGTGATCCGCTCCTTGGTCATGTTGCCGTTGAGCCAGCACCAAAATGCCCCGGCCCGCGAGTGGGTCGGCGGATCCACGAACTCCTGCTCCAACGACTGCCCTGCCAGAACCGTTACCAGCCCCAGCCATGCTCCCAAAATCGATTTTCCTCCCATCATCCTCATTATACCGGACTGATACTCACGAGCATGGCAAAATCTAGCACCACTTCCGCAGCGATCCACGATGATGTCATCTCAATGGCCGTGCCAAAACAACCAAAAGATGCCGATCAGTCTAAGTTCGCATCACTCAAAGAAGACCGACGAAGTCACCGGACGACGCCCATTTATGAGGGGTTTTCCGGGTGCGCCACGTAGATGCAGTGGCGCGTGCGCTTCGATTTTTCATGCGGCTTCGCAGGAAAAGCCTTTACCGAAAAACCTGCCCTCTGGAGAGCCTTTTCAAAACTCGGTGTCGGCATCGCAAGCCAGTAGGTCACATACCCGCCCGGCCTCAGCGCCTGTTTGATCTTTTCAAGAAAGCTCGCCGTGTAGAGACGCCCGTTGAGCTCGGTGATCAGCATCTCCGGCGTGTCGTCGATATCAATGAGGATCGCATCATAACTTTTCGCGCTACCCTTCATGATCAAGTCGTAGAGATCGCCGAGATAGAGCTTCGTGCGCTCGTCTTCTAACAGGGGCCCGTTGTGTTCGACCAGAAAGGTGCGGTTCCACTCGATGATCTCAGGAACCAATTCGGCTACTTCGATCGTTGCTGGGCGACCAATGAGCTCAAGTACTCGCTTCAGCGTGAAGCCCATGCCCAAGCCACCAATCAGCACTTTCGGATTCTTCGGCCGTGATGCGCTTCCCTCCAGAAGTTCCTCACAGCCCTTCTCCGCAAGCAGCTGCTCCGAAAATGTCAGCGCCGTGCTCATCAGATCGAGCCCGTTGTATTTCAGATAGAACTTCCCGTCATGCTTGTGCAGCGAGAACACGGTTCCATCAGGCAGGCGTGCCTCGGCAAGATTTACAAATGGCTTCATCCACGCCACCTTCGCCAGATCACCTTGTCCGGCAAGCCTCTCCTTACTCCCTTGTCATTCAGGACATCAATTAAAGCTCCTTGCCCCCTCACTCAGGCCTTCCTGAGTTCCATTCCTAAGAGGCAGACGTCATCGTCGAAGTGGTGACCTTCGGAGTGGGCGAGGACGGTAGCGATGACGCCATCGAGCATCTCTTCAAGATTCTCGTCCTTTCGAGCTTCGACGACTTTGATGAGGCCGGCTTCTCGGAAGTCTTCGCCATCTTCGTTTTCCGCTTCGATAAGGCCATCGGTGAAAAGGAGCAGGCGACGGACTTGATCGAGTGGGATTTCTTGGGATGGGAAACTGGCTTTAGCAACGAGGCCGAGGCCGGGTCCGCGTTCACTCTTGTTAGAAGCGAGTTGATAGACGCCGCTGCTTCCGCAAACGATGGCTCCGGGGTGTCCGGCGCAGGTGTAGCGGATCTGGTTTTCGTTGAGATCGACGACGGCGTAGAAGGCGGTGGCGAACATCGTGGCATCGGCGCGGTCGAGGATCGAGGCGAGGCCTTTGTTGAGTCCGCTGAGATAGGCGCTCGGGTCGGAAGCGCTGCGGCGTTGTTTTTCCATCAAGCCGCGAAGCATGGCGACGACGAGGGCGGAGCGGACTCCGTGGCCCATGACATCGCAGATGAGGAGACCGCAGAGATGATCGGAGATGCGGACGATTTCGAAGAAGTCACCGGCGAGTCCGGAGATAGGGAGATAGCGGGCACCGAACTGAAGTTCGTGTTTGTTGTCGAAAATTTGTGGGAAATGGGAGCCGGCGAGGGCTTGCTGGATTTCGCGGGCGAGCTGGACTTCTTCTTCGTAAACTTGATTTCGCTCGGCGAGTTCGAAGGCGAGGTTGGCGGCTTTGTGCTGGGCTTCGACGAGTTCGGTGACGTCGCTTGAGACGCCGAAGGTGCCTTTGATTTTTCCCTTGCGGTCGAACCACGGAAATTTCGAGGTGAGCACCCAGGTGCTACTGCTACTGCCCTCGCGCACTTCATGTTCAAGTTTGCCAGTGATGGCTTTGCCGGTGGCCATGATTTCTTCTTCGTCGCGGGCGGCATCCTCCCAGTGCTCGGAGGCGAAGAAGTCACGGTCGTGTTTGCCGGTGACTTCTTCAGGGCTGCCGGCGTTGTTCCATTCGGCCATGCGCTGATTGGCGAGGACAAAGCGGGATTTGGTGTCCTTGAAATAGACCTGAAGCGGTACGTGGTCGATGAGCAGACGGAGCTGGTGGCGCTCTTCGTCGATCTGGGCTTCGGCGGATTTCCGGCGGGAAATGTCGATCATCGAGCCAGCGATGCGGGTCGCATGGCCGCTGCGGTTGCGGACGACGGTGCCGCGGATGCGCAGCCAGCGCCAGCCGTCGCTGCCGGTGTGGACGCGACAGTCGATGGAGAAACGTTCGGGGCCGCCGGGATCGAGGGCGTTTGCTAGGGCGGCGATGAATCTTTCGCGGTCCTCGGCGTGGACGGTGCGGTGGGGCGGGGTGAAGAAGTTCGGTGCCTGCCTATCGCCGCATTCGAGGAACTCGAGGATGCGGCGCGAGTAGTAGATTTCGCTTTTGTCCGTCCACCAGTCCCAGATGCCTTCGTTCGATGCCCGGAGGGCGAGTTCGAGACGGCCATCGGCTAGATCGTGGATACCTTCTCCTTCGGGTGGCGGAGTCATCAGTCTGCACTCAAGCAGCGCGAGGTCCATCCTGCAAGCGGCATCCGGGGCAGCGGGGTGATTGGCAGCGCCTAGGCACGAGGGGTGCGTTGCGGTTTTGGTGCTGGAAGTCGCGGTCTTGCGCTGATGACGAGCGAAATGGCGGCGCGGTCGCGCTCGGCGGCCATCGCCCCGCAGAAGTCGGTGGTGGTGACATACTTGGGCTTGTGGTGACGCGACAACCCTTCGCAACCGATGCTGGCGGCCACGCGCGTGAACATCGAGTGCTGCCGCAGCGGCCTGGCGTTTCTTTTCCTCACGGCGGTGCCCGGCGGTTCGTCCAAGGTGCTCGGAGGGGACAACAGGGGGGGGAGCCCGGATCGGGCAGCTTCGACTCGATGTGCGTCCTGGTCTCGGGAGTGTTGTCTTTGATGGTGTCCGCCACGAGTTCGCAGCCGAGGTCGTGCTGGGAGGGCGTGGTGACGGCGGTCACGACATTGTGGCCGCCGGCGTGTCTGGGTTGTCTGCCATCAATGGCGACGGTTTCCTTCTCCGTGACCGGACCGCAGATGCGCCGCTTCCATTCGACCAGGACTTGCTCGACAATGTCGGTATCGACGAAGGTTTCGATCACCAGAGCCGGGTGGCCGTAGCGCTCCATCCAGTCGTCGCTCAGACGCGCGGTAACGTGGGAAACGACGGCGGAACCGAGATTAGGGCTGGTTTGATCGGGCAGCAGCAGGAAGCGGGAGTTGTTGACCACCTGCGGCAGGCGTCGCCGCCGCTGTTCGTCGCTCCGGCCGATCCCATTGATGGTCTTTCGCGCATTCCGTAGGTGGTGGACGATCGCTGGTTATTTTTTTGCTCCAATAAGCTTTACCTCCTGCAGGCTCAGCCCGTAGCGACCGCCGGGTGGGTTGATTTTGAGGTCGGTCAAATCCAAATCCCCGTTGTCGGTGGTGAAGTTGGCTGAGTAAGCGAGCCACAAAGTGCCTCCGTCTTCGGAGATGAACTTGCTGGGGAAGTTGAGGAAATATCCCTGTTCGCCGAAGCCCTCCATATAAGCGACCATGCGCCAGGGGCCGGTGAGGGTGTCGGCTTCAAGGATGTAGGAATTCATCTTCGCCACGGTGGGCCAGCCGTCGGTGACGCACATGAGGTATTTGTTCAGCCCCGGCACCCAGGTCACTGTGACGCAGCCCATGTGGTTGTTCCATTCGATGAGCGGTTTGATTTCCGAAAAATCATCAGTCCACAGCGGTTTGCTTGAGGCGTCATGACCGGCAAAGAACTCCCACGCCTTGATGTCGTTGATGGTTTCCGGCGAGGGCGTGACTCGGGCGAGATAGATTTGATCCGCCGAGATCCAGCTCAGGTTTCCATGAGCGAAGCGTTTGCCGTTGGCTTGCGGGAAGGCTGCTTCACATGCCGAGCGGAAGGGTTCTTGGATTTTTTCGCTTTTACGCATCTCGATGTGCAAGGGTTCCTCGCACTTGTCGTTGACCACGTAGCCGTTTCCGTCGTCGGCCAGTTTCAGACACGGGCGCGGCAGGGGGTCATTGGCCTCGGCACCCATGGCGACGACATAGGCTTTGCCGTCCGGCGAGTGTTCCATGTTCCTGCCGAAATCCACGAAGTGTGGGGCACCCATTTTGACGGGGTCGAGAAATTTGGCGGGTTCGGGAAAAAGCGGATTACTTACTGAAGTGCCAGGAGCTTCCCAGGTTTTGCCGAGGTCGCGGGAAATGTGGAAGCCCGGCATCGGACCGAGGTTGGGCCAGTTCCAAGTGAGGCCGTGGTGTTTGTAGCTCGCCGTGGGGCCGAGACAGTAAGTGCCGTAATACCAAATGCCGTTGTGAACGAGCGATCCGGCCGGGTATCTTCCGCGATACGGTGTGGCCAAGGCCTGCTTGGGAGGTGAGGTATTCGTGATTTCGAGTTTCAGCGGATCCTCACCGATCATCACCGCCTGGCCGGTGCGGAAGCCGTTAGGCATGCCTCCACCTGAACTGCAGGTCTTGCCGTCGGTGGTTCCATCGGTCCAGGGGGTGTAGAGGTTTCCCTCACTCGCCCAACTTGGATAAAAAGTGTCACCGCAGTGGTAGTCGCTGTGTCGGCCGGTGAATTGGATGCCGGTGAGGGTTGGGGATGGTTGAAACGGACAGTTGCCAGGAATCTTCGACGGCCAGATGAAGTTGGCGGTATCGTTGCTCTCTGCGGAGGGATTATCACTCGCCGCTTCAGCAAGCAATGCCGATGTCAGCAACTGCGATAGCAGCAGCGAGGAGAGTAATTTGGTCATACAACAATTACCGCAAGGTGTTGTAGGGGCTTTCATGTTCACAGCGTCATCCAGCGGCTCTACGGAAACTACGCGGCGCAAAAAAGATTCCACAGGCAAAAAAGATACCAAAAAAGATACCAGGCAAACAGTGCGCAAGGGATGACGAGACCTGCGGAGGAGTTGCTGGAACGTTATCGAAGTCAATTTGCAATCTTTCGCTGTTTGTCAAAGAGCTGAAGGAGCGCTTTTCGCGCTGGTTTAACAAGCACCACGGGCGGCGTGGGACGCTGTGGACGGATCGCTACAAAAGTGTGCTGGTGCCGGATGGCGATGCGCTGCGGACGATGGCAGCTTACATCGACCTCAATCCTGTTAGGGCTGGCTTGGCGCAGGATCCGAAGGACTACCGATGGTGCGGTTACGCGGAGGCGGTGGCGGGTTCGAAGCGAGCACGGCGTGGGCTTTGTCGGGTGGTGGATTCGCCGCTGGATTCGTGGAACGAGAAGGCCGGGCGGTCTGATCTAAGCGCTGCGGAGTGGTATCGCTGCTGGTTGTTTGGAGAAGGTGTGGAGGTCGAGAAGTCTGCGGTATCCTCGGGACGGAAGGGGATCTCGAAGGAGGAGGCGAAGAAGGTTTTGGAGAAGGGAGGGCAGCTGAGTTTGTCGGAGCTGCTGAGATGCCGGGTGCGGTATTTCAGCGATGGGGTGGCGATTGGGAGTCGGCGTTTTGTGGAGGGGGTGTTCGCGGGGAGGCGGGAGCATTTTGGGGCGACGCGGAAGGACGGGGCGAGAAAAATACAAGAGACAAGCGTGGGACTGTTTTCTCTGCGAGCGCTAAAACTGCGTGCGGTGGAATAGGGAAGAAGAGCGGCAAGGAAGAAGAGCGAGCGGCTTCTGTGATTTCCTCGCGGGCTGCGCTGGAAAGGGGGGAGCTTGGAAAACGGGTGAGGGCTTGGAAAACGGGTGCAAGCTTTTTCATCACGGCTTTTTCATCACGGCGCAAGCAGTAGAAGTGAATGGCCATCGGATCCCGCCTCGAAATGCTCCACTCCTCAAAGCCAGGCTTCGCACGAACTTCCTCGTCCCTCACCTCCGCAGCACCCCTTGTTGTTAGTGAGCATTTTTGTGAGCTTGGGGCTTTTTTTGAGTGGGGGAAGGTCTTTGGGTGAGGCGGACAGGGCAGAAATGCCCTTGCTCCCTTAGACTTGGCGTCGGTCTAGGGCTTGGGCTTTTAGGGGGTCGGAGGCTTGGAGGTGGGCGAGGCCGATGGCGAGGGCGTCGGCGGCGTCGTGGGGTGGAGTTTCGGAGAGTCCGAGGAGGGCGCGGATCATGAAAGCGACCTGGGCTTTGTCGGCCTTACCGTTGCCGACGACGGCTTTCTTGGCTTTTGAAGGGGCATATTCGAATACCCTGAGTCCGGCGTCGGCGGCGGCGATGAGCGCGGCGGCCCGGGCGGCGCCCATGGAGATTGCGGTTTTGTGAGACTGGACATAAATGATGCCTTCGACGGCGACTTCATCCGGTGCGTGAGTCTGAATGACATGCATGAGGTGGGTGCGCACGGCGGCGAGAGCACCCGACTGGGGGATGGCCTTGGGAATGCGGATCACTTCGTAGGTGATGACCCTAGCATTCCGGTGATCGCCTTCAACAACGGCGTATCCTGTATTTCGAATGGCTGGGTCGATGGCGAGGACGCGCATGGAAACTTTAAATCTTAAACTTTAAACTCCAAACTCCAGCAG
The DNA here is from genome assembly GCA_964628795.1 of uncultured Haloferula sp. Lineage (GTDB taxonomy): Bacteria > Verrucomicrobiota > Verrucomicrobiia > Verrucomicrobiales > Akkermansiaceae > Haloferula. Next base: position 20,026 of record CAZVMS010000087.1, read on the forward strand.
GAAAACTCGCCAGCCTGACGAATGACTCTGCTGCGCCAGCCTGACTTTCTTGGAGTTTCAGACTTAAAGTTTAGAGTTTTTCAACGTCTCTTCTTCCTTCCGCCGCCGCCGCGCTTCTTGCGGATGGGTTTGGATGGAGAGTCGTCGAGGAGAGCGGTGTAAAGGTAGTCGAAGCCTTCGAGTTTCTCCCGCTTGATCTCCTGGTCGATGAAGATCTCGACGGATTTGGCGTAGTCGAGTTCGTCGGCTGTTAGGAGAGTGAAGGCGTCGCCTTCCGCTTCGGCGCGACCAGTCCGGCCGATGCGGTGGACGTAGTCTTCGGCGTTCTCAGGGACGCGGTAGTTGATGACGTGGGAGACGCTGGAGATATCGATGCCACGGGCGGCGACGTCGGTGGCGACGAGCACTTCGTATTCACCGCTCTTGAATCCGGCGAGGTGCTTCATGCGGTCGGTCTGATTGATGTCCGAGTGCATGGCGGCGACCTTTTCATGGCCCTGCTGCTTGAGCATATGGCACACTTGGTCGGCTTCTTTGCGGGTGCGGGTGAAGATCATCACCGAGTTGTATTCGATGGAGTCGAGCAGGGCGATGAGCAGTTCATCGCGCTGATCCATCGATACGGGATAGAAAGCGTGGGTGACGGTGGTAGGCACCGAGCGGCGGGCGATTTCCACTTCGGCAGGGTCTGTTAGGCACCACATCGCGAAGGTTTGAATTGCTGCCGGCATGGTGGCCGAGAAGAAGAGGGTCTGGCGGCCTTCCCATGGGCAGAGGTTGACGATCTTGCGGACCTGCGGGAGGAAACCCATGTCGAGCATGCGGTCGACTTCATCGAGGATGAGAATCTTGAGATCACCGAAGCGCATGTTGCCACGGTAGAAGAGGTCGACGAGGCGGCCGGGAGTGGCGACGACGATGTCGGCGCCTTTGTCGAGCTGTTCCATTTGGGCACCGAGTCCGACGCCGCCATAGAGCAGCGCGACTTTGCAGCCGGTGTGCTTGCCGTAGTGCTCGAACTGTTCGGCGACTTGATGGGCGAGTTCGCGGGTGGGCTCGAGAACGAGGATCTGGGGTTTGCCGATCGGCTGGATTTTGCTCAGCGATGGCAGGGCGAAGGCGGCGGTCTTGCCGGTGCCGGTTTGCGAGGCTCCGACCACGTCTCTTCCACCCATGATTAGGGGAATGGCCTGCGCTTGAATTGGCGTCGGGTTTTCATAACCCGACTCGGTGACGGCCTGCTGAACTTGCTCAGAGAGCCCAAGTGTATCGAATCCCATGTGCGGACTGCGTACTGGGACGCAGGAACCGGGTCAAGGTCGGTGTCGACTTAGATTGATGAAGGTATGACCGGCGAGTGGATCAGCAGGCACTCTTCAAGCAGGGGCTGGATCTCCAGCAGGAGCGGGAGATCGGCTTCAAAATCGTGCTCAAAGCGGGTTTCGATACGGCGCAGGGCGTAGTCGAGGTCGTTGCGGACGAGGGCATCGGGCTCGCCGCGGACGATGGCGGCCATGATGGACCAGCGGCCGATGCGGATCAGCGCGCGGCGGCCGTCGTCTACAGCGAAAACGAGGGAAATGGCCCCAGAATGGTCGCGGATTTTGGCGGCGATCCTCTGAGCGGTCAGGTTGATCTTGCGAGCGGAGGCGTGGCGGGTGGGGTCGGTGCTGGCAAAGGAGATCATCGAAAGTCGATCATGATCAAAGAGATAGATCTCCTCGATACGGAAACGGCGGGTCTTTTGATAGATGATTTCCTCGTAGCTGCGGCTGGAAAGCAGGGCATCGAAGCGCCACAGGCAGCGCTGGACGAATGCTGGCTGATCGAAGGGGCCGGAGGTGTGCTCGGAGAGGGCGCGACGAAAAGCGCAGCGCAAGATGGCCTCGAAATCCTCGCTGGCGAATGGTGCCGGGACGGTATTGAATTCGCCAATGAGCGGCTGGAGGGCTTCGGCGAGATCGGCGTCGGTGAATTCGCCTTTTGGCGGGTGATCGTCTGCCTTTTCGGTCTTAAGTGGAGGAATGAAGTGCTTTGCGGGGGGCTCGGGTTCGTCCTGGAGTTCGCCGAAGGGGGCGACATCGATTGGCTTTCTTGGTGCGGGAGCTTCCGGGAGCGTGTCGGGGAAATGGGGGACCTCGATGCTACGGGTTGTGAAATGCGATAGGGAGTAGCTCGCCAATGGGAGGGGAGTGAGCTGGGACGTCATGGACTTTCGGGGGGATTTTCGGGGCAGGAATTGCCGGGAAGGCTGTCGGCGATGGCGCGGGCGGCGGCGGCCAGCTGATCGAAGGCGCTGCGCATGCGGGCGAGGTCGGGTTGATCGGATGGCTTGGTGGCGAACTCGCTTTTTATCCAGCTGCGCATGCGGTCGAGTTCGGCGCGGAGCTCGGTGATGAGGTAGCTTTCGCGCTCCTGGAGGTGGTGGTTCAATCCGGTTTGCCACTGGCTGAACCACTCGGACATGCGCTCTTCTACGGCATGGCGAGCTTCTTCATCGGAGGCACTCCGGCGGCGGGCAATGGATTGGATCTGCTGGGCCAGGCGGCGAGTTTCATCGAGCTGGCGAAGACGGTCGGCGTCGATCTCATCACGGAGTCGACAGAGCGATTCGTCGTGCTGCTTTCGCGCTGCGTCGAGCTGCTGCACGAAGATGCTGGTCTGGCTCTCCATCGGCATGGGACGGAGCGACGATTCGAGCCGATCAAGGCGCTGCTCGACGGTCTCCATCTGGCGGCCGATCAGGATTTCGCGGATACGTTGGACCTGAGGTCCAGCTTTTAGCTGAGGGGTAGGGTGGGGCATGGGGGAATGCGCACCGGGTGGGTGGTGGGGGGTGAGCGCGAAAGCTACCCGGAATTCCTGTGCCAGGGGAAGATCAAGATGACTCCTTCGTATTCCTTGAATATCAATGAGAGGGTGAGTTTCGGGGTGTTTTCCGAGTGGAAGCTGCCGAAGTCGGTGAAAGACAGGCTTGCGTGGGTATGGTAGGGGTTTCGCACATGGCCGACGACGACGTTAAAAACGAGGAAAACGAGGACAAGGAACGCAAGCGGGTCCTGAAGGAAGCTTGCGAGAAAACTCGGCAAAGCCTGATCGCGCGTCTGGATGATTGGGAGGACCGTCGGACCTGGGAGGATTTTTATCAGACCTACTGGCGGCTGATTTATGCGGTGGGCATCAAAGCCGGGCTGCGACCGGAAGAGGCTCACGACTGTGTGCAGGAAACGATTTTGTCGATTGCGAAGCAGAGCAAGAAAAAGCTCTACGACCCGGCGCAGGGTTCCTTCAAGACTTGGCTGATGAACATGACGCGGTGGCGGATCAACGACCAGTTCCGCAAACGGAAGAAGGATACGGCGATGTCGGGGGCGGATTGGGGAGACGATCGGAAGACGGCGGTGATTGATCGTTTCGAGGATCCGAAAGGTGATCTGCTGGATCGTCTGTGGGATGTGGAGTGGAAAAAGAACATGGCGGACGCCGCGCTCGACCGGGTGAAGGCTCAGGTTTCGCCGAAGCAGTACCAGATTTTCGATTACTACGTGGTGCGTCAGTGGGATGCGAGCAAGGTGCAGGAGCGACTGAATGTGAGCATGGCTCAGGTCTATCTCGCCAAGCACCGGGTTGGTGCCGTATTGAAAAAGGAACTCGCCCGACTAGAGGAGAATGCCGACGACTAAACCGCGCCCTGATCCGAAAATCCCGGACCACGAGGTCCTGAGGAGATTCGGGGGAGGTGCGTATGGTGAGGTCTGGCTGGCGCGCGGGGTGACGGGGGCCTTGCGGGCGGTGAAAGTGCTTTGGCGTGAGGATTTCGACGACGAGCGCTCTTTCGAACGGGAGTTCGAGGGGATCCTAAAATACGAGCCAATTTCCCGAGATCATCCTGGGTTGGTAAACGTGCTGCACGTCGGTCGTAGTCCGGATGGTAACGAATTCTACTATTACGTAATGGAGCTTGGTGATGACATCACCACCGGGCGTGACATCAATCCGATCGAGTATGAAGCGCGCACCTTGCGAAGCGACATCAAGCGCGAGGAGGGAAAGCGTTTGGCAACGGCGGCTTGCATTGAGGTCGGTCAGCGACTGGCGGAAGGCCTGAAGCACCTTCATGACAATGGGTTGGCCCACCGTGACGTGAAGCCAGCCAACGTGATCTTTGTCAATGGCAAGGCAAAGCTCGCGGATATCGGCTTGGTCGCGGCGCGTGGTCAACGGACATTTGTCGGGACGGAAGGATTTGTGCCACCGGAAGGGCCGGGATCGGCGCAGGCGGATGTCTACTCGCTTGGCAAGGTGCTCTATGAAATGGCGACGGGGAAGGATCGGATGGATTTCCCCGAGCTGCCGGACGAACTGCCGGACGGTGCTGAACGAAAATCCTGGTTGGCGCTCAATCAGATCATTTGTGAAGTTTGCGAGCCGCACATTTCTCGCCGCACGATCTCGACTGCCGGAGAACTCTCCGAGGCACTCGACAAGCTGAGATTGGGCAAGCGACGGCGGAAGCGTCGTCCGATCGGGGCGATTTTTACGGCGATGGTTCTGGGCGCGGCTCTGGTCTGGGGCGCATGGGAGTTCATGAGTGATAGTCCCTGGACGCGCTCAATCACGGGAATATCTGACAAGCCTCCTGTCGTCGAACGTCAGCAGGCCTATATTCGCGTGACGAGCACGCCTGAGGATGCGGAGGTTCTGGACGTTACGGATGGTTCGGAATTCGGGAAGTTGATTGGGAATACGCCAACGGACGTACTTCCGGCGTACGTTGGTGAAGAGCTTCAACTGCGGATTGTTCAGGTTGGATATCAGCCGTACGATGCGACGGTCGTCGTGCCGCCCGAAGCGTCCGAAGAGCCGTTTGTGATTCGGGCAGAGCTGAAGATTTTCGCGCCGCCAACGATGAACGAGCCATGGAGCGATCATCTCGGCCGCGAGTATCGGCCGCTCAAGGAGAACCATGAGAGCGTGCGCTACGTGACGGATCCTGCTTGGGAGAAATACATGGAGTCGGAGCAGCGGCCGGAGGGGATTGCTCAAATTCTGGAGGTGGCGGAAGCTGGAAAGAAGCAGAAGTTGGTGCTGACCAGCGTGGGCGAAGCGACGAACTACTGCGACTGGTTGGTGAGGACCGGCATTGAGCGGGGTTATCTCACGGAGCACTACGAGGCGATTCCGCGCATGCCGGAGAAATTCCACAACGAGCAAATGAGCGCGGTGGCGAGGAAGGAAGGATGGCGGCCGTTCAGGGTTTTGGTGCGACAGATCCCGTATGGAAGTATTTTGGTGAGCACCGAGCCAGCGGGTGCTGAGATTTACTTTGGTGGAACCAAGAGGGGGACAGCGGACGGGCAATTGCTTGTCGATTTGATCCGCCCGGGAACCTGGAAGCTCACGGCCTCGCTTGAGGGATACAAGTCGGAGACTCGGGAGATCAAGATCATGCCGCGTGAGAGTCAGCAAATGGTCCTGACTTTGGAGCAGGATACGAGTGTGATTCTTGATCGGCCGTGGGAGAATTCCTTGGGAATGAAATTTGTTCCGATGGGGGACGAATGGATGGCGTCCGTTTGGGAAACGCGCCGCCAGGATTACCGTGCCTATGCGGAGAGTGTCGGGACGCGGATGCCCTTGGTGGCGGATGGTGTGGAAAGTGACGATGTGGAAGATCCCAATGCGGATCATCCGGTGGTGTTTATTTCACGCGATGAAGCGGAGGCGTTTTGTGAATGGCTGACGGCGAAAGAAAGGGGTGAGGATCGCTTGAAGCGATCCCTCGAGTATCGACTGCCGACGGATGCTGAGTGGAGTGCCTTCGCCGGAAGGCAGGAGATCGCGGGGAACTCGCCGGCGAAGCGTGACTTGCGGAAGTCAGGGGTGCTTTTCTGGGGGGATAATTGGCCACCGCCTGCGGGCTTTGCGAACCTTGCAGGGGAAGAATCGGAGTTGTCACTTGGGAGTCGCATTGAAGGGTATGACGATGGCTTTGGGACGACCTCTCCAGTCGGCTCCTTTCCTGCCAACGAGCTCGGCCTTTTTGATCTCTGTGGCAACGCTCAGGAATGGGTGAACGAATCCTACAGCAGCTTGAGTCTTCCGGATGGGGAAGGCGTGCTGCGGGGCGGTGGTTGGCTCAGCCACCAGAAGAAGGATCTTTATGTCGACTCGCGGAATCCCCAACCGCCCACGGCCAGTGAGGGCACCTACGGCTTCCGTGTGGTGATTGCGCGGGAAGTGATCGAGGAGGAAGAGCCGGTAACCGACACGGAAGAAACAAGCACTAGAACATTCGAAGACAATGGTACAAATGAAGATTGAGTATGAAGGGGGGCTGCATTGCTCCGCCGTTCACGGGCCTTCGGGGCATGTGATTTCGACCGATGCCCCGGTGGACAACAACGGCCGTGGGGAAGCATTTTCGCCCACGGATCTGGTGTCGGCTGCCTTGGGTGCCTGCATGTGCACGGTGATGGGAATCGTTGCTCAGCGAAAGGGGATCGCGATGGATGGTGCGAGCGTGACGGTGCGCAAGCACATGTCGGAGGATACTCCGCGGCGGATTGCGAAAATCGAACTGGATATGTTTTTGCCGGTGGCGGCCGATCATCCTGAGCGTGCGATGTTAGAAGCGGCGGCGAAAGGCTGTCCGGTCCATCACAGCCTTCATCCTGATATCGAGGTGGTGATGAATTGGGAGTGGAAGGGATAGGAAGCATGGCGGGTCTCCGGTCCCTTCGATGATTCAAAGCGTTCCGGCGATTTCTTTGGCGGAGCCGAGGAACGACGGGTGACGGGGTGTCCAGCCGCTTTGACGGAGCTTGGAGTTGTCGACTTGCTTGTGGGTCCAGCCGCGTTTGCGATCGAGGTCGCGGGGGGCGGAGGGAGGCATTGGCTTGCCGAACATTTCGGCGAGAGCGGTGTAAGTGTCGAGTTGGGTGGTGGGGTTGGAATCGCTGACGTTCCAGATGCCGGGGCCGCAGTAGCCGAGGGCGGCTTGGAAGACGGCGCGGGCGGCGTCGTCGCGGTGGATCTGATTGAGGAAACGGCTGCCGTCCTCTTCGAGGGTGGCTTCGTCTGTTAGGAATTTTGTCAGGATCACGCTGCGGCCGGGGCCGTAGATGCCGGAGAGGCGGAAGACGATGCCTTCGTGGTTGAGGACGACGCGTTCGGCCTGGCGGAGGATTTGTCCGGTTTCACGGTCGGGCTCGGCTGCGCATTCTTCGTCGACGAGTGAGCCATCAGTCTGCGGGTAGACGGAGGTGGATGAGGTGAAGAGCATGGGGACACCGTGGAAGCTGTCGATGAGGTGGCGGCAGCCATCGAGATAGACGGCACGGTAGGCCTCGGCACCACCACGGCCGGAGGAGGCGCAGTGGACGATGAAATCGGGAGCGTCGCAGGCTTTTTCAAGAGCGGCGACCGCAGCGGCGGACGAGAGGTCGCAGGCTTGGTCGGCGTCATCGCCGGATTTCGAGACGGTGGTGACTTTCCAGCCGGCTTCGCGGAATTCCTTGGAGATGGCTTGGCCGAGGTAACCGTGGCCGCAGAGGAGGAGATGCATGAAGTGGCAAGTGATCGGTTAGGTGGGATTAGTCAATGGCCCAGAAGCCTCTTTCGGTGGTGCCGGTGAGGTGAAGGGTGCGCTTTGGAGCTTGGAGCACAAGGGCGTAGCACGCGTTCATGAGGTCCTCCTCGCCCATGTGAAGAGATCCCATGTGGGGATGCGTGTAGCGTAGCCCGTGGCCGGGTTCCCAGCCGAGTGCGAACGACCAGGCGTATTCCGGCAGAATACGTGCAAAGGCATCCGGTGTGATCAGATTGAGCGCCAGCAAGCCGAGCGCACCGCCGGGTTCGCCATACGCATGGGATGCCCGGAACCACGGGTAGTTATTGCCCATGAAGCCGATCATGGCGTCGCGCATGTCGGTGCGTTCATGGCGCAGGTGGGAGGCGATCGCGAAGAGCCCGGAACGGGACCAGAATTCCTGCTTGTCCTTGTAGGAAGGATTGTAGCCGAGTGCGCCATGCCCCCCTTTCGCGGGATCGGACCAGGAGAGCTCCATGTAGGGGAAGATGAGCTCCCAGACGCCGGATTCCATGCCACAGCGCATCGCCAGAGCCTCGAAGACGAGCAGATGGCAGGCGGGTGCCACCAAGGCTTTCTTGTCGTAGGGAATCCCCTGCGTGCCATGGCCGAGCGCCCGGACGTTCCAACGGCAGGTGAAGTCCGCGGTGAGTGCCCAGTCGCGCAAGGCACGGAGGCGCGGGAGCACGGTTTCGTCTCCGGTGGCGAGATGCCATTCGCTGTAGAGGATGCAGGCGTAGGACCCGGGCCAGAAACCGAGACGTCCATAGGATTCCGGCGTCGGGTATTTCTTCATCGCCCAGCCCACGGCCTTGGCCACGCGGTCCCGGTATTTCACGTCGCGGGTCGCCATCAGGGCGAGCGCTGAAAAGGTGGTGCGGATGATATCGCCCGACCACGAACCGTCAGCGCGCTGAGTGCGCTCAATGAAGGCAAGTTGGTCAGCCAAGAGGGCGGCCGCCTGCGGATCGCTCGCCGGATCGAGGGTCGTGAATGGCTGATTGCGGCGTAACGAAATATCGAGCGTCACGGGACGGCCATCCCGCAGCACGGTGAGTGGCAGCGTGGTTTCGCCTGCCTTGAGCGCATGCTCGATCGCACGGCCGATCGCGGCTTCGTGACCGTGGTGGAACCACTCCCAGCCGGGGGCCAGACTATTCAGTGGCAGCGTTTTGCCGGAGATGCCGATGATGACGTCGCCGGCTTTCAGTCCAGCGCTGGCTGCGGGCGATTTCGCCAAAACGGAAATCACGCTGAGGACGGTTTGCTCATGCTCCATGAGTGCGGTGAAGCCTAACAGGCCAGCTCCGAGTTGGTCGGGGCCTTTGCCCCCATTCACTCGGCTGAATAGTTTCGCCGAAGGCGCGGTGTGCACGCGGGCGAATTGTGGATTACCAACGATCACCGTGGTCGCTGGACTGTTTTCGACCCGCAGGATCATGGATTTGCCCTCAAGTTCGCCGATCATTTTTGGCGGGATTTCAAGCCAGATGCGGGTGGTGACCGCGAGAGCTTTCTCGGATTCGAGGGCAAGTCCGATGGGTTTGATTTCCGCAACCGAGCCGAATCCATTGCCATGGTCGGACTCAATGACGAAGCGGAACGCTTCGATTGGAACCGGATTTGGAATTTGAAGGTTGAGCACTTCATGCTGCTTGGCTTCTCCAGTCAGCGCCGTTTCCCAAGCGCTGCCAGGCTTGCGCACTTCGAGGCGGAAGGTCTTCGCGACGCCCTTGAGGTTGCCATCGCTGCGGGGAGTGCAGCGGATGCCCGGAAGGGCGAAGGGCTCGCCAAGTTCGAGGCCGATCCACTGCGGGGTTTTCATTCCTGCGGCTTGGGGGCTTGACTGCCACTGAGTCGAGAGGTCGCCATCGAAGGCGCGGCGAGCTTCCCCGCGACGCTGCTGCGAGGATGCGATGACTGCCCACGCCGCCCGTGGGGCTTTACCGCTGACGCTTGTTTGGTCCTTGGCGATTAGCTCGCCGCTCGCCGCGTCGACCGCTTTGAAGATGATCTCTCCTTGTTTGCCACTTTCCGTGCCATAAAGGTCTAAGGTGATCACTCCACGCCAGGTGCCTCCCACCTTCTGCTCCTTGTCCGTGAGCGGGGGAATGGCGACTTTGAGCGAGGTGCCGACTCCAGCAGCGAGGGCCATGCCGGTAGCGCCCGGAACATACCAGGGGCGGCTTGCCACGCCATCGGTCTTGAAGTTTTCCACCGTCAAGGGGGCTGCCAAAGCGTGACTCCCCAACCAACAAGCAATAAACGGACGCATCATGTCCGAAATAGAACGACGCAGAAGGCTCCTTCTTACCAGCAAATCCGACTCCGAGCGGAAAACAGTCGTCGGCTGGAGGCAGGGCGCTTTGCTGGGATTTCAGCAGCGGGTGGCCTGTCGGTCGTCTCAATCTGGAATCTCGTTGAGCGTGTAGTAGCCGGTGGGGTGCCAGAGGGCTTTGCCGTCGGAGGATTTGACGCCAGTGGAATCGATCTGATGGACGTGACCTTGGACGAGGCCTTCGACGGCGAGGCGGACTTTGGTTTTGTCAGGAGAAACGATGGCTGAAGTGACTTTGGGTGTGGCTTGATCGACTTCGGGCGAGCCATAGCCACTTTGGTAGATGTAGGTCCAAGCTTCCATGGAGTAGGAGGCCGGATCGCCGGCGGTGGTGGGATCGACGGCTTGGGTGAAGGTGAGTTCAAAGCCGTCCGGGCGGGCCGAGATGGTGTGAATCTCGAAGGGCACGGTGCCGTTCCAGCGGACGCGTTCGAAGGTGAAGGGCTTGGAACCTCTGGATCCCCAGCCGCGGTTGGTGCCGCCGACGAAGAGCGTGCCGTCGTCGGAGAGTCTCACGGGCAGAATGCCGGCTTCGAAGCCTTCGAGGAAATGGAAGACGGCGCCTTGGTAGAGTCCATTGACTTTTTCGAGGCAGAGACGCTGGACCTGCGAGTGAGTTTGTTCTCCGACCAGCATCTGGCCGGCGAAGGGGCCGAATTTTCCCTTGGTCTGATCGTCGATGACGCCAGTGGGTGATTGGCCGACTTTGGCGTGGGGGAGGATCACGGCGGGTGGGACGAATTCCGGGAAGCGTTTGCGCTCTGTGAGAATGCGGGAGCCGCTTGTGGGTTCGTGGGGCGCGGGGAGGTCGGCGAGCTGGTGGTACTTGTTGCCGGTGGGGTTGCCTTGGAATGATCCGGGCTTGAGCCATTTGAGCGAGGAGGATCCGTTCCAGAGGCCTTGGTTGTCGGTGTAGAAGGCGTCGCCTGCGGGATTGAATCCAATGCCGCCGGGTGAGCGGATACCGGAGCAGGTGGGAACCATTTCGCCTTCGGGGGTGATACGCATGCCCCAGCCACGCCAGTCGGCATTCGCACCGGAAGAACCTGTTAGGCAGAGGACGTTCCAGACGTTTCCTTCTTTGTCGGGATCGGAGCCGAAGTTATATTCGTGGTAGTCCCCACTGATGCCCCAGCCATCGCAGATCGTTTCGAATTTGTCGCCGCGGCCATCGCCAGCGGTATCCGTGATGCGGGTGAATTCCGGACGCTGGTGAACCCAAAACGAGCCATCTTTCCAGAACATGCCGAGGGGTTCGTGGAGGTTCTCGGCGAACTTGCTCCAGGTGACTTTCGAAAGGTCATCGGCGTAGGCACCTTCGCAGATCCAGAGGTCGCCGCGTCGTGTGGTGACGGCGACTTTCTGATCGGGCATGAGAGCGATCGATCCAATTTCCATGACTTCCCCTTTTGGGAGGGGGATCTCTTCGCGGATGTAGAAGTCGGACTGCTCGACGGCATGGGTCTGGGTGAGCAACAAGCCCCAGATGAGGGCGGATGAACGCAGGTGGAACATGGTGAGGATTGGTGGAAATGGGGTTCGGGAACTTGGCGGTGGAAAGATCATTTCCAAATGTAGGTGAGGGTGCGCGATGAGCCTGCTGTGAGTTTGAGGAAGGTTTGACCGTCGCGGATCTCGATGTCGGCATTCTCGGGATTCAGGGTCATCTGGGGTCCGAATTGATAGGTCCCATTGGTGTCTGGCGTGACCGGGAGTAGGTCGCTGAGAAGGATCTCAATGGCGGTGCCTTTTCCCTGGGCGCTGAGGACTCGGATGAGTTTGCCGTCGCGGGCTCGATAGGAGTCTTTCACCGTGATGCCATTGATTTGGACGGTGAAGGTCGGGTTGCCGTGCGGATCGAGTTGGTAGCCGCGGAATTTTGCAGAAGCGGGGAATGCTCGATTGTCGGTCGGCTTGATAAGGTCATGTCCAGCTGGTGGTTCGGCTCCTTGTCCGCGGCCGGTCCAGTGACGTCCTCCATCCATGAAGGGACCGAGCCAGAGAAGCTCGGGGGCGAGGTGGTCGGCGCTGTAGGCGAAGTTGACGCCTCCGGGGAGGCCGATGCCGATGGCACGTGATGTTGTTCCGGCGATGAAGTTGCGGTAAATGGCGGCTCGTTCGGCGGTCGCTTCGATCGGGATGCGGGGCGGTCCGTTCGAGGATGGGCGGACTTCCAGATCGGTGAGTTCATGCAGTTCCCGGCTGCCCGGACCTTTCCAGGAGATGGAAATACCCTCTTGCCCTGTGTATTCGTAATACTCGATGCGGAGGGGATGAGCTCCTGCGTCGAGATCGAGTTTCGCGGTTTTGGTGCGTGCTCCGCTCATTGGTCCGATGTCGACGACTTCGAGGATGGTCTTGCTGTTGAGGATGATGCGACCGCCATCATCGCAGGCGAAGCGGAAGGTATAGCTGCCCTTTTTGGGCGCGATGAAGTCGGCTTCCCAAACCATGCCAAAGTGGTCTTTGCGGTCAGCTTGCTTCAAGCTGATGATGCCATCGTGTTCTTCTTCAACGTTGACGGCTTTGAGCTCCCCGAAGTTGGGGAGAGATTTCCATTCGCCGTGATAGGTCCGGGAGATGAGGTTCTTCAGGGCGGATTCCTTTTTGGGGAAGGGATGGAGTTTGAGGAGTTCATCCTGAGTCCACATCTCGGTGCGACCGGCGAGGCTGTCGCGGATGGCTTTGACCTGTTCTGCGCTGACTTTGCTGGCCTTGTTTCCCCATGAGGAGCGGACGTGGGTGAGGATCGCGGCGATTTGCTCGTCGGGGATGGCGCCGCCCTGGGGTGGCATGACGAGGTCGTATTTCTTCCCGGCGACTTCGACGGGGCCTTGGAGACCGAAGAGCACGACCTTGATCGCGCGGTCGGGATCACCGGCGAGCCACTCGCTTCCGGCCAGGGGCGGGAACTGGCCGCCGGTTGCGCCTTTCCCGTCAGGTGCATGGCAGGCCGAGCAGTAGGTGGCAAAAAGCTGTCCGCCGTCCTGGGCTAATGCTCCATTAGTGAGTCCGGCAACGAAGCACAGGATAGCTCGCATGGCGCGAGGTGGTCGAATCATGATTCCCATACAAGCTGGAGATCTGAGTCTTACTGTTGTTTTGCGTCATTTATTCACTGCGTTTAGACGAATAGTAGTCGCTAAGGCCTGTGGCGACTGTCTCGGCATACTCTCTGAAAATAGAGGGGCGGAGCTTTCCTCCGACTTCTTTCAGGCCATCGTAGTCGCCGAGTTGAATGCGGGCGTGATCTTCTTCGGAGTTCATGACGTAGGGCTCCAAGAAAACGACGGGGCAGCGGTAGATCCTGTTGGCGAGAAGATTTCTGCCCCAGAGGTAGGGGTTGTTGTTGATGTTGACCGCGCGTCTGGAGTTCGGCTCGTAGAGGTAGGGAGGAAGCTGCGTTGTTTCGACAAAAGCAGCGGCGACACTTTCCGCAAGGGCGGCTTCTTCCGGGTGGATGCGTTCGACGATCTTGCGCATGATTTCGAGTCGCTGGTCCTCAAGGGTGACTTCCTCATCCATGTAGGCGCCGTTCAGGATCAGGTGGAAGTGGTTGTTAGAAACAAGCCGCGGAACGAGTGGGTTGCCCCAGCCTTCGGCGTTGAAGTGAAGGCAGAGCACGAGGTCGGGTTTGATCTCGTGGTTCACCTTGTCGCCTCGTGCGCGAATCTCAGCGGTGCGGTAGAAGAGCCGTTCGGCGAGCTTTTGCGGGGTTTCACTATTGCTGTCGTGCACCTCACTCATGAGGGTCTCAGGCCGGTAGCTGGTGACGGGTTCGTTTTTATCTCTAACAAGTGAGACTTCGGCTCCCTGGGCTTCGAGCATGGGTTTGAGAAGTTTGGCGACCTGGAGGGTCATGCTTCCCTCTCTAACAGGTGCTCCTTCGCGGACTTGGAACCAACGCTCTTCGATCTTGGCCCAGTCGCCTCCGATGTGTCCGGGGTCGATGGCGATTCTTATTCCCTCAAGGGGGCGATCAACTGCGGCAGGGGGTAGCTCTTTTGCGGGTCTCCAGAATCGAGGGCCAGCAGTGGTGTCTGTGGATTCGGAAAAGCGCAGCACATAGGGAGCTTCGGGGTCGGAGGTTTTTACTTCGACTGAATCGTCCCCAACGATGAACCAGTCCCGCCATGCCGATGAGACGGTGAACACGGAGTCCATCATCTCGATGAATGCGCTGCGGGTGACCTTTTCCTGCCATGGATCGAGCTCCGACCAATCCGGTGCTGGGGCGAGGTCGGAAAGTCGTGGGGCGGGAGCGGGTTGAGGCTCCAAGGCAGTCGGGGAAGGCGGCTTGGAGTCTGGTGACTGGGCTTTCCAGAAAATCAGAGTGACCACCCCGAAGGCGAGGACGGTCAGCAGGGGAATAGCGGTGCGTTTGCTCATCGAAGTGAATTTTACTTGGCGGGTTGGTCTCTGGCGGTTGCGATGGTGAAGCGAACTACTATGGAATCTTTGCGCATCATGTTTCTCGGAGACGTCGTCGGTGAACCGGGACGTAAGGCGGTGATTGGGCAGTTGGCGAGTCTGCGCAAAGAACTCGAGCTCGATTTCATCATCGTCAATGGAGAGAACGCGGCGGGAGGGCGGGGGATTACGCCGAAAATCACCATTGACCTACTTCGTGCTGGGGCGGCGGTGGTGACGACTGGTGACCACGTGTGGGATCAGCAGGACATTGTTGACTACTTTCCGACGGAGCCGCGTTTGCTGCGTCCGATCAATTATCCTGAAGGAACGCCGGGTGAAGGGTGGGTCGTGTTGGAGACGGCAAAAGGGAAAATCGCGGTGATTCAGGCGCAGGGTCGCTCATTCATTCAGCCGCCCCTGGAGAATCCCTTCGTCATTGTTGAGGATCGAGTTGCCAAGTTGAGGGCAGAGGGCGTGAAGATGATCTTCCTCGATTTTCACGCCGAGACCACCAGCGAGAAGATCGCGATGGGCTGGGCGCTCGACGGAAAAGCTTCGGTCGTGGTGGGAACCCACACGCACGTCCAAACCGCCGACGAGCGGATTTTGCCGCAAGGAACCGGCTGCCTGACGGATGCCGGAATGTGCGGTCCGGAGCATTCGGTGCTCGGGAGATCGCCCGAATCAGTCGTCTGGCGCTTCCGGACTGGGATGCCAACCCGCTTTCCCGTGGCAAAGGGACCGGTCCGCCTGTGTGGTTTGGTGGCCGACATCGATCCCGAAAGCGGAAAATGCCTGTCGATCGAGCGAGTGAATCGGTTAATTGACTCTTCAGAGGCCGATGATGGCGTTTCTGGAGCGGAATCGTGACCCGCTGAAACCCTTGATTTCTCGGGGAAAATTCACGACTGCCAAGAAATCTTCTTTCCTTTCAGATTTTTTTTGACAGGGTGGGCGGCTTTGTTAAGTTCCGCCCGCTTTTCCCGGGGGCTCACCGAGATACCGCATCGATTTTCCGATTCTCGGCAGGTGGTGTGAATTCTCCAACGGTTCTCGGGAATGGTGTCTATAGTCGACTCGCTTGTGTAGCTCAGGGGTAGAGCACACCCTTGGTAAGGGTGAGGTCGTGGGTTCAATTCCCACCACAAGCTCCATCGGAAATAGACATTTAAAGCAGCACCAGTCCAAAGCGAACAACCAATCAATCATGGCTAAAGAAGCATTCCAGCGCACCAAACCACACGTAAACGTCGGCACCATCGGCCACGTTGACCACGGTAAGACCACTCTCACAGCAGCAATCACCAACACCCTCGCAGAAACGGGTGGTGCGGTAGCAAAGGCGTATGCTGACATCGACGCCGCTCCCGAGGAGCGTGAGCGTGGTATCACGATCTCGACTGCACACGTCGAATATGAAACCGCCAACCGTCACTATGCACACGTTGACTGCCCGGGTCACGCTGACTACGTGAAGAACATGATCACCGGTGCCGCTCAGATGGACGGTGGTATTCTCGTTGTTTCTGCAGCAGACGGCCCAATGCCTCAGACTCGTGAGCACATCCTGCTCGCTCGTCAGGTGGGTGTTCCCGCGCTCGTGGTGTTCATGAACAAGGTCGATATGGTTGACGACGAAGAGCTTCTCGAGCTCGTCGAAATGGAAGTCCGTGACCTCCTTTCCACCTACGAGTTCCCAGGTGACGACATCCCAGTCATCAAGGGTTCTGCTCTTAAGGCTCTTGAAGGTGACGCTGAGCAAAAGGCGAACATCCACAAGCTCATGGAAGCTGTGGATTCCTACATCCCTGAGCCTGAGCGCCCGGTAGACAAGCCATTCCTCATGCCTGTGGAAGACGTTTTCTCGATCGAAGGTCGTGGAACGGTCTGCACTGGTCGTGTCGAGCGCGGTATCGTCAAGAAAATGGAAGAAGTCGAAATCGTTGGTATTCGCAACACGCAGAAGACCACCGTGACCGACATCGAAATGTTCCGCAAGCTGCTCGACGAAGGTCGTGCCGGTGACAACGTGGGTCTGCTCATTCGTGGTCTCAAGAAGGACGACGTCGAGCGTGGTCAGGTCATCGTCAAGCCAGGTTCCGTGAAGGCTCACACCAAGTTCAAGGGTGAGATCTACGTTCTCTCCAAGGATGAAGGTGGTCGTCACACTCCGTTCTTCTCGAACTACCGCCCACAGTTCTACTTCCGCACGACCGACGTGACCGGCAGCATCAAGCTCCCAGAAGGAGTCGAGATGGTGATGCCTGGTGACAACGTCAACTTGGAAGTCGAGCTCATCAACCCGATCGCCATGGAGCCAACCATGCGTTTCGCGATTCGCGAAGGTGGTCGCACCGTGGGTGCAGGTCGTGTAGGTGAAATCCTTGACTAATACTCAATAGGGGTTCATGTCGGCGCTCCGCCGTTCGTAATGGATCTCTAAATTTTCGGGGTACCTTGGTGAAACCACCGGGGTGCCCCGCCATCGCCTCATCGTAGAAGCAAAAAACGGAAGTAGCTCAATTGGTAGAGTAGCGGTTTCCAAAACCGTTGGTTGTGGGTTCGAGTCCCTCCTTCCGTGCCATTTTCATATTCCCCGATCTTCCTCTTTCTAAGCCATGTTCACAAAAGTCTCCCGTTTCATCGGTGAAGTGAAGGGCGAACTCCGCAAGGCCAATTGGCCGTGGGAGTCCGACCCGAAGATCAAGGGTATCAAAAAGTACAAAGAGCTCGTTGATTCAACGGTCGTCGTGCTGATTGCCACTATCCTGCTCGCAGGATTCGTGACCTTCTGGGATTTCTTCCTTACGCAGGTCGTCTTTTTCCTCACAAAAATCGGGAGCTAAACGCCTCCGGATTGTCCGAACTTTCCTCACTTTCATGCCCATCATTCCGCCACCAGAAAAACAGTGGTATGTGGTCCACGTCCTCTCCGGTCAGGAGAACAAGGTGCGTGATCGCATTTATCGCAATGCTGAGGCCGAAGACCTGAGCAAATACATTTTCGAAGTGCTTGTGCCGATGGAGATGGTTTCCGAGATTCGCCGCGGCAAGAAGACGGAAACCAAGAAGAAGTTCTTCCCAGGTTACATCATCATCAACATGAACCTCCTTTCCGAAGACAACCAGCTTCAGGAGGAAGCTTGGTATTTCATCAAGGAAATGGATGGCGTTATTGGCTTCGCCGGCACCAAGGATCGCCCAATCCCGATGCGCCAGAAGGAAGTAGATGCCATGCTTGGTCAAATCAAGGAGAGGGAGGAAAACGTCCGCCCCTCGATTAGTTTCGAGGTCGGAGACACCGTCAAGGTGGCAGACGGCCCATTCCAAAGTCAGACAGGCATCGTCGAGGAGATCGATCCCGAGAAAGGGAAGCTCCGCGTCTCTGTTACGATCTTTGGCCGTTCGACCCCGGTCGAACTCGAATACTGGCAGGTCGAGCGTGAATGAAGCCGCTTGAACCGCATTTTTTAATTTCACACACCACCATCTCAACCACTCAAAACCATGGCCAAAGAAGTCGTTAAAGTCATCAAACTCCAGATCCAAGCTGGAGGCGCCAACCCGTCCCCACCCGTTGGTCCTGCACTCGGTCAGGCCGGCGTCAACATCATGGGCTTCTGTAAGGAGTTCAACGCCGCTACTCAGGCCCAAGCCGGTGAAGTGCTCCCGTGCATCATCTCCGTCTACAAGGACAAGAGCTTCACCTTCATTACCAAGAAGCCACCAGCCGCCAACCTGCTGAAGAAAGCCGCAGGCATCGCTTCTGGATCCGATGAGCCAAACAAGAAAAAGATCGGCAAAATTTCCAAGGCGAAGCTCATGGAAGTAGTCGACATCAAGATGCCCGACCTGAACACTAACGATCCAGAGGCTGCGGCCCGCATTCTTGCAGGCACCGCGCGTCAGATGGGTCTCGAAGTCGAAGGCATGTAATCAATCTCCGACACCTGCTCCGGCGGGTGTCACCCAATAACGCAGGAGGATTTCGTATCCGCAAAGTCCGTCCGCACTGCAACACAAGAAAATGGCTAAACACCGCAGCAAACGCTACAAAAAAGCTGTCGAACTCGTTGAGGTCGGCAGATCCTACGGTCTGGATGAGGCCTTTAGTACCCTGAAGAAATTCCCGGCACCAAAGTTCGATCCAACCGTCACCGTTTCCTTCCACCTCGGCGTGGATCCCCGCAAGAGTGACCAGATGGTTCGTGGTTCCGTTTCCCTGCCACATGGCACGGGTAAGAACGTCCGCGTCTGCGTCTTCGCCGCAGGAGCCGCCGCCGAAGCCGCCACCGCCGCCGGTGCCGAGCACGTTGGATTCGAAGACCTAATCAAAAAAGTTCAGGGTGGATTCACCGACTTCGATGTCGCCATCGCCACTCCGGAAGCGATGACCGAAGTTCGTAAGATCGCTCGTGTCCTTGGTCCCCGTGGCCTGATGCCGAATCCGAAGACCGGCACCGTGACCGACGACACCGCCAAGGCCGTGATCGAAGTGAAGGCTGGTCGGATCGACTACAAGCTCGACAAGAATGGCAACGTCTCCGGTTCAATCGGCAAGGCTTCCTTCAAGGAAGACGCCCTTTCTGAAAACGCCGCAGCCTTCATCGACAGCGTGAAGCGCGCCAAGCCTGCTTCCGCCAAGGGTAACTACATTCAAAGCGTCACCGTAGCTGCATCGATGTGCCCGGGCCTGCCACTTGAGAAGTCCCTCTATTCCATCAACTAAACCACCTGATCCGACATGAATCCTGATAAGAAAATCATTATCGATGACTTGCTCGAGCGGGTGAATGGTTCCCCATTCTTGCTGGTGATCGAATACACCGGCATGACCGTTCCTCAGTTCTCCGAACTCCGGACACGTCTTTCCGCCAACGGCGCCGAGTGCCACGTTGCCAAGAATACCTACATGAAGAAGGCCCTCGCCGAGGCTGGTCTCCCTGACACGGGTGACCAACTCGTCGGTCAGACCGCATTCGTGACCGGTGCCGAGGACGTCGCTGCCGCCGCCAAGGTCCTCAAAACCTTTGAAAAGGAGTTCAAGAAGCCTGCGATCAAGCTCGGTATCCTCGATGGAGCAATCCTCGACGAAGAGCAGGTCAAGGCGATCGCCGAACTTCCTACCCGCGAGGTCATGCTCGCCATGCTGCTTGGCACGATCAACGCGCCTGCAAGCCAGCTGGTTCGCACCCTCAACGAACCTGGTGCCTCGCTCGCGCGAGTGCTGCAGGCCAAATTCAACCCAGAAGGCTGAATCAAAACAATCTGAACGGATGGTGGCGGCTCTCCGCTGTCACCTGAACACACAATGGTTCCTTGTCGGGGGCGCAGCTGCGTTTCTGAAATGTCCGGTGGCTACCGGGCGCGACAATACCGCAATGGAGAAATACAATGGCTGATATCGCAAAAATTGCTGAAGAACTGGGCAAGCTTACCGTCTTGGAAGCTGCCGAACTCGTGAAGAAGTTGGAAGAAGAGTGGGGCGTTTCCGCCGCTGCTCCTGTTGCTGCTGCCGCTGCCGGCCCTGCCGCTGCTGCTGAAGCTGCAGAAGAAAAGACTGAATTCGACGTCGTCCTGACCGAAGGTGGTGGAAACAAGATCGCTGCCATTAAGGCTGTGCGTGAAGTTTCTCCTGGCCTCGGACTTGCAGACGCCAAGAAGTTGGTCGAAAGCTGCCCAGCTAAGATCCTCGAAGGTGCTCCTAAGGACGCCGCCGAAGCTGCCAAGAAAAAGCTTGAAGAAGCTGGCGCCAAGGTCGAGCTCAAGTAACCACGTGGTTTTTAGATTTCGGGAGTGTCTCCATCAGAGACACTCCCGGAGTCGCCACCGGCACCGGCGAAAGCCGTCGAGACCCGTTTCGACCGTTTTCGCCGATCCCGGAAAATCTTTCCATCTCCTGCTAACTAGTTTCCGCCCGGCCGAGTCTTTCGGTCCGGGCTCAATCCGCACTCCGCACTACCCCAGACACCATGGCCGACCGTCTCCAATTCGGGAAAATCGAGGAAGTCATTGAGGCTCCCAACCTCATCGAAGTTCAAAGCCGTTCATACGAGGATTTCCTTCAGAAGGAAGTTCCTGCAGGTGAACGAAGCGACAGTGGCCTTCAGGCCGTCTTCCGCGAGGTTTTTCCGATCAAAAGCTACGACGAAGCGATCGAACTCGACTTCGTGACCTACGATATCGAAGAGCCCAAGATCACTTCTCTTGGATCGCTCCGCAATGGTGAGAGCTTCTCCGCAGCCCTCTACGTGACCTTCAAACTGAAGGACGAAACGGGTGTCAAAAAGGAGCGTGTTTACATGGGTGAGCTTCCAATGATGACCCGCCGCGGCACCTTCATCATCAACGGCGCCGAGCGCGTCATCGTCTCCCAGCTTCACCGTTCACCTGGTATCTGCTTCGAGACCTCCCAGCACCTCAACGGCAAGACCCTCCACTCGTTCCGGATCATTCCTGACCGTGGATCATGGCTCGAAGTGCAGTTCGACACGAATGACCTGCTCTACGTTTACCTCGACCGCCGCCGTCGCCGTCGCAAGTTCCTCGCCACCACCTTCCTGCGTGCAATGGGCTACCCGACGGATCGCGACATCGTCACCCATTTCTACACCGTCGAGAAGCTCAAGCTCTCGGAGAAGGCCGATGAGACGGAGCTCGGTCACAAGGTTCCTTTCGAAGACGTCCTCGACGGCGAACTCGTCGTTTCCAAGGCCTACGAGCCGCTCACTCTTGGTATCGTCAAGCAACTCATCGCCCTTGGTCACAAGAACATCGAGGTGATCGACGGACGTGAAGATGAAATCCTTCTCAAGTCGCTGCGTAAGGACCCGGCTCACGACGAGGACAGCGCCCTCAAGGACATCTACCGCAAGCTGCGTCCCGGAGATCCTCCGACCGCCGCCAACGCCCGCGCCCTGCTGAAGCGTCTGTTCTTCGATCCGAAGAAGTATGACCTGACCCGAGTCGGTCGTTACAAGATCAACAGCAAGCTTGAAAGCAAGGTCGACTCCGATCAACGCATCATGGTTCCCGAGGACTTCCTCGGTGCCGTGAAGTATCTCCTTCGCCTGAAGAAAGGTGAGGGAGTCATCGACGATATCGACCACCTTGGTTCACGCCGCGTGCGTGCCGTGGGTGAATTGCTTGCCAACCAGTGCCGTGTCGGTCTCGCCCGCACTGAGCGCTTGGTTAAGGAGCGCATGACTTTGTTCGACGTGAACATCGAAGGCATGACGCCGCAGAAGCTCATCAACCCGAAGGCGCTCAGTGCCGTCGTGCGTGACTTCTTCGGTCGTTCGCAGCTTTCGCAGTTCATGGACCAAACCAACCCGCTCGCCGAGCTGACGCACAAGCGTCGTCTTTCGGCCCTCGGCCCTGGTGGTCTGAACCGCGACCGCGCCGGTTTCGAAGTTCGAGACGTGCACCCGTCGCACTACGGACGGATCTGCCCGATTGAGACCCCGGAAGGTCCGAACATCGGCCTCATCAACTCGATGTGCACCTACGCTCGGATTAACGAGTTTGGGTTCATCGAAACTCCGTATCGCCGCGTCAAGAGTGGTAAAGTCAGCAACGAGATCGAGTATCTCACCGCCGACCAGGAAGAAAAGTTCCTCATTGCCCAAGCGAACAACCCGATCGACAAGGGCGGCAAATTCCTCAACGATAAAGTCACCGCCCGCGAAGCTGGTGGTGAGTTCATCGAAGTCGATCCATCAACGGTCGATTACATGGCCGTTTGGCCCAAGCAGCTCGTTTCCGTGGCTGCGGGTCTGATTCCGTTCCTTGAGCACGATGACGCCAACCGCGCCCTGATGGGATCGAACATGCAGCGCCAGGGTGTGCCGCTTCTCGTTTCCGAGTCGCCGTTCGTTGGCACGGGTCTGGAAGGCAAGACCGCTCGCGATTCGCGTGCGGTGGTGGTGGCGGAAGCTGACGGTATCATTGCTGCCGCGACTGCGGAAATCATCGTTACTTCCCCTGACGGCACCCTCCCTGTGACCGACGAGAAGTTCCTTTCCGATCCTGAATCGGTCAAGACCAACGTCGCCAAGGGCATTATGGCCTATCCGCTGCGGAAGTTCATGCGCTCCAACGCCGGCACTTGCATCAACCAGAAGCCGATCGTCAAGGTGGGCGCCAAGATCAAGAAGGGCGACGTCCTTGCTGACGGTCCGAACACCGAGAATGGTGAACTTGCTCTGGGCCGTAACGTGCTCGTCGCGTTCATGCCTTGGAACGGCTACAACTTCGAGGATGCCATCGTCATCTCCGAGCGCGTGGTGAAGGAAGACGTTTACACGTCGATTCACATCTCCGAGTTCGAAGTCGCTGCCCGTGATACCAAGCTGGGTCCTGAAGAAATCACCCGTGACATTCCAAACGTCGGCGAAGAAGCCCTCAAGAACCTCGACCACGACGGCATCGTTCGCATCGGTGCCGAGGTGAAGCCCGGTGACATCCTCGTCGGTAAAATAACACCGAAGTCCGAAACCGAGCTTGCTCCGGAAGAACGCCTTCTGC
Organism: uncultured Haloferula sp.; assembly: GCA_964628795.1. Classification (GTDB taxonomy): domain Bacteria; phylum Verrucomicrobiota; class Verrucomicrobiia; order Verrucomicrobiales; family Akkermansiaceae; genus Haloferula. Next base: position 42,894 of record CAZVMS010000087.1, read on the forward strand.
GTGCGATCTTCGGTGAGAAGGCCGCTGACGTGAAGGACACTTCGCTGCGCGTTCCATCCGGTTGCACGGGCATCGTTCAGGACATCCGCGTGGCATCCCACGGGCTTGCCTCACGTCGCGCCGAAAAGGTCGATCCCGCCGAGCTCAAGAAGCAGCTCAAGAAGATCAACGACGAACACAAGAAGAGGTCCGACAAGCTAACCGACGACCTGACGGAAAAGCTTTCCGACATTTTGCTCGGTGAAAAGATCCCGCTTGATGTGGTCAATGCCCAGACGGGTGAGATCATCATTCCGGCGAACCGCAAGATCACCAAGACCCTGCTGCGCAAACTCGCATCGGTCCACGATCATATCGAAATCGATCCTTCCCCGATCCGGAACAAGATCCTTGAGATCATCGGCTCCTTCGAAGGCCGCTTCTCCGAACTCGACACCGAGCGGGAGCGCAAGCTCGACCAACTCGAGTCCGGTGACGAAGTCGATCCCGGTGTCATCAAGGAAGTGAAAGTCTTCGTCGCCGCCAAGCGCAAGCTCTCGGTGGGCGACAAGATGGCCGGCCGCCACGGTAACAAAGGGGTGGTCGCCACCATCGTCCCCGAGGAAGACATGCCTTACCTCGAAGACGGCACTCCGGTCGATATCTGCCTCAACCCACTCGGCGTGCCATCCCGGATGAACGTCGGACAGGTTCTTGAAACCCACCTCGGCGTCGCCGCCTGTGCATTGGGCTTCAAGGTCGGAACTCCGATTTTCGATGGTATCCACGAAAGCAAGATCTGGGACTACATGTCCGAGGCCAAGACCGTCGATGGTGTCAACATCATCGGCGACAACGGCAAGGCCCGCCCACGTAAGCCGGGTGAGCCTGAAACTCGCGGATTCACCTGGATCGGCGACGGCAAGGATGGATCCACAGGTGGTAAGTCGACCCTGATCGACGGCCGCACCGGTGAGCCCTTCCACCAACCCGTCGTGGTCGGAATGATTTACATGCTGAAACTGGGTCACCTTGTGGCCGATAAGATTCACGCCCGTGCCGTTGGTCCTTACTCGCTCGTCACCCAGCAGCCGCTCGGTGGTAAGGCACAGTATGGTGGTCAGCGCTTCGGGGAAATGGAGGTGTGGGCGCTCGAAGCCTACGGCGCCGCCTACTGCTTGCAGGAACTTCTGACGGTGAAGTCGGACGACGTGCAAGGCCGGACCCGGATTTACGAATCCATCGTCAAGGGCGACAACAACCTGGAAGCCGGCACCCCGGAATCCTTCAACGTCCTTATCAAAGAAATGCAGTCGCTCGGCCTGGACGTCCGTCCCGGCAAGCGTGGTTCCGAACGTGGTGGAATTCCTGCCGATGGCAGTGATGACTTCACTCTCGACGACCTTACCCTCTAATCGCCCGCAACCAACCGACTTAACTAGCTACAAATTATCATGAGTGTTGACACCAACCTCCGCGAACTCTTCGGCGTGGACGACAAGCCCGATGCCTTCGATCAGGTCTCGATCACCGTTGCTGCACCAGACGTCATCCGTTCTTGGTCCAAAGGCGAAGTAAAGAACCCGGAAACCATCAACTACCGGACCTTCAAACCCGAGAAGGGTGGTCTGTTCTGCGAACGCATCTTCGGTCCGACACGTGACTGGGAGTGTGCCTGCGGCAAATACAAGCGCATCAAGCACAAGGGCGTGGTCTGTGACCGCTGCGGAGTTGAAGTGACCCTCAGCCGCGTTCGCCGCGAGCGCATGGGCCACATTGAACTCGCCGTGCCTGTTTCGCACATCTGGTTCTACAAGTGCATGCCATCGCGTATCGGCTTGGTTCTCGATATCAGCGCGCGTCACCTTGAGCGCGTGATCTACTACGAGGACTACATCGTGACCGATCCCGGCAACTCGCCGCTCGAACTCGGCCAACTCCTAACCGAAAACGAAATCCGTGAAGCGGAAGACGCCTATGGTGACGGATCATTCCGCGCCGGCATGGGTGCCGAAGCTCTTCAGAATCTTCTCAGCCAGGTCGACCTTGCTGCTCTTCAGGTGAAACTTGAGGAAGAGCTCGAAACGACTCGTTCCAAGCAGAACAAGAAAAAGCTCTCGAAGCGTCTCAAGATCACCCAGGGATTCGCGGGCTCCAAGTCGCGTCCCGAGTGGATGATCATGATGGTTCTTCCCGTGATCCCGCCGGATCTTCGTCCGCTGGTTCCACTGGAAGGTGGCCGCTTTGCGACCTCCGACCTGAACGACCTCTACCGTCGCGTCATCAACCGTAACAACCGTCTCAAGAACCTCCTCCAGCTCAAGACGCCGGAGGTCATCATCCGTAACGAAAAGCGCATGCTTCAGGAAGCGGTCGATGCTCTCTTCGACAACGGTCGTCACGGTCGCGCCGTCACTGGTGCTGGCAACCGTCCGCTCAAGTCCCTCAGCGACATGCTCAAGGGCAAGGGCGGGCGTTTCCGTCAGAACCTTCTCGGTAAGCGCGTCGACTACTCCGGCCGTTCGGTGATCGTGGTGGGTCCTGACCTTAAACTCAATCAGTGCGGTCTTCCCAAGAAGATGGCCCTGACTCTGTTCGAACCCTTCATCATCCGTCGCCTCAAGGAACTCGGCTACTGCCACACGGTTCGTTCGGCGAAGAAGATGATCGACCGCAAGACCACGGAAGTTTGGGACATCCTTGCCGAAGTGACCAAGGGTCACCCGGTGATGCTGAACCGCGCACCGACGCTTCACCGTCTTTCAATTCAGGCTTTCGAGCCGAAGTTGATCGAAGGTTCGGCCATTCGCGTTCACCCGCTCGTCTGCACCGCTTACAACGCGGACTTCGACGGTGACCAGATGGCGGTGCACGTGCCGCTTTCGGTGGAGGCTCAGATGGAAGCGCGCCAGTTGATGCTCGCGCCTAACAATATCTTCTCGCCTGCCTCCGGACGTCCGATTACGACGCCATCACAGGACATCATTCTTGGTTCTTACTACCTCACCTGGGCACCTAGCCGCACTCAGAAGGATCGTGAGAAAGAAGAACACCTTCCCCTGTTCGAAAATTCTTCGGAGGTCGAATACGCGATCGCTTCCCGCAAGATCGGTTACCACTCCTGGATCCGTCTTCGGAATCCCGACTACGGTAAGGACACGGTCTTTGGCTACAAAGGGCACGAGCTGACCGACGAAGAGAAGGGGAAGAAAAGCCATCTCCAGAAGGCGCTCGACGAAGGTAAGATCATCGAAACCACCCCAGGCCGCGTTCGTTTCAACGAAATCTGGCCGAAGGGCATGGGCTTCATGAACATGACCGTCGGCAAGAAGCAGATGGGAGATGTCATCTGGCGTTGCTACCAAGTTGCCGGTCAGAAGGGCACCGTCGCCACTCTCGATGAACTCAAGACGCTAGGCTTCAAGGAAGCATCCCGCTCGGGAACGTCGATCGGTATCGTCGATATGGTCGTGCCGGAAGAAAAACCAGCGATCATTGCCAATGCCTATGCAGAGGTCGAAAAGGTCACCAAGCAATACCGCAATGGTGTGATCACCGATGGGGAACGCTACCAGAAGGTCGTCGATATTTGGACCCACGCTTCGGACACGATCGCTTCGGCGCTCTACCGCAAGTTGGAATACAATGACGGTAAGCCCGGCATCAGCCCGCTCTTCATGATGGTCGACTCCGGTGCGCGTGGTAACAAATCACAGATTAAGCAACTCTCGGGTATGCGTGGTCTGATGGCCAAGCCATCCGGCGAAATCATCGAACGTCCGATTACCTCGAACTTCCGCGAAGGTCTCTCGGTGCTCGAGTACTTCATCTCCACTCACGGTGCCCGTAAGGGTCTCGCTGATACGGCGCTCAAGACGGCGGACTCGGGTTACATGACCCGTAAGCTCGTCGATGTGGCTCAGGACGTGATTGTCACCAAGCACGATTGTGAAACGGTCAACGGCATCCTTGTTCAACCGATCTATGACGGTGACGAAGAGTCCGCCTCGCTCGCAACCCGCATCTACGGCCGTGTCTCTTGCGAGACCGTCAAGGATCCGGTTTCCGGCGAAGTGATCATCGCAGTCGATGACATTATCACGGAAACCATGGCAGCCGGAGCTGAGCGTATCGGTTACGAGAAGCTCAAGATCCGTTCGGTGCTCACTTGTGAAGCCGAACGCGGTTGCTGTGCGAAGTGCTACGGCCTCAATCTTGCCACCGGCAAGGGCGTGAAGATCGGTGAAGCGGTCGGCATCATTGCCGCTCAGTCGATCGGTGAGCCGGGAACCCAGCTTACCATGCGTACCTTCCACGTCGGTGGTGTGGCGACATCGGCCTTCAAGCAGCCGATCATCAAAGCCCGGAACTCCGGTCACGTCGTCTACAAAGACCTCCGCACGGTTGAAAGCGCCGACGGCAAGTGGGTGGTTCTCAACAAGAACGGATCACTTTCGGTTCGCGACAAAGAAGGTCTCGAGCTTGAAAGCCATAACATCGTCATCGGTTGCGAAATCGAGATCAAGGACGGTGAGGACGTCAAGAAGGGCGATACCGTCGCGACTTGGGATCCCTACAACGTGCCGATCATTTCGGAAAAGGCGGGTAAGGTGGAGTTCCGCGACATGATCGCAGGCATCACCGTTCAGTCCGAAACCGATAAGGAAACCGGCAAGAAGGGGATGGTCGTGACCGAGCACAAGGAGGACTTGCACCCGCAGGTCGTCGTGCTCGATCCGAAGACCAGCGAAGTCCGCGCCAGCTACTCGATTCCTGTGGGTGCTCACCTTTCCGTTAAGGAAAATGAGGTCATCACAGGCGGCACGCAGCTCGCCAAGACACCTCGTAAGGTCGCCCGCACCAAGGACATTACCGGTGGTCTTCCACGGGTTGCCGAGCTTTTCGAAGCCCGCAAGCCAAAGGATGCCTGCGTGATCGCCAAGATCGATGGTGAAATCTCCTTTGGCGGCACGGTCCGCGGCAAGAAGAAGGTCATCGCCACCGATCCTGAAAGCGGCGAAAGCGTCGACCACCTCGTGCCCATGGGCCGCCACATCATCGTTACTGAAGGTGACCAGGTGAAGCGTGGTGATCAGATCACGGAAGGGCCCGTGTCTCCAGAGGATCTCCTCGAAGCCTGCGGAGCGCAGGAACTTCAGGAGCACTTGGTGAACGAAGTGCAGTCGGTTTACCGCGTCCAAGGCGTGGAAATCAACGACAAGCACATTGAGATCATCATCCGTCAGATGCTTCGTAAGGTGAAGATCACCGATCCAGGTGATGCCGATCAGTATCTCTGGGGTGACCAGGTCGATCGTTCGACCTTCAACAAGGTCAACGAAGAGATCGTCGCCAACGGTGGCAAGCCAGCCGAAGCTGAGCCCGTGCTTCTTGGTATCACCAAGGCCTCGCTTGAAACCGACTCGTTCATCTCCGCAGCGTCCTTCCAGGACACCACCCGCGTGCTGACCGAAGCGGCAACGCTCGGCAAGGTCGACTACCTCACCGGCTTCAAGGAAAACGTGATTATGGGCCACCTCATCCCAGCCGGTACCGGATTCGATTGTCACCGCGACAGTGAGATCGAGTTCACGGTCGAAGAGCCAGAGCCGATCATCATCGAACCCGATGAGAACGACGGAATCGACATTCCGTTGCCATCCGACGAGGCAGCACGCCTAGCTGCAGAGGCTGCCAACTCGGCAGAGACAGCCTGACCGTCGAGATAGACGATTCCAAAGCCGGCCTCGTGAGAACGGGGCCGGCTTTTTTTGTGGGGACGAGTTGAGCGAAACTCACGTTTTGATGGTGAGTTTTGCTTGAAGCCCGGCGCAAGACGTTGCAAATCTTCCTCGGCCGACATGCACCGGAGGGGTGGTAGAGTGGTCGATTGCGCCAGTCTTGAAAACCAAAATTGGGGGTTATCGAGGTTCGCAAAAATGTTGTAAGGTGTATGGATTGCAGCGAGTTACAGCTAACGCAAGTTGATTACAAAGAGGCCATTTTCCTCAAAAGTGGTATCACCTTTGGTATCACCCCCGCTCGTTCCCTCCCGCCTCGTTTCACCCATCGATGACGATGCCGCAAACGAGAAAACACCCCCCGCTCGTTCCCTTCTCTCGCGCTGGCCATCGATGACGCCAGTCATGCGGGCAGGGTAGCGGCAACCCCGGATGGAAGCCGGGGGCAGGAGCGGGAAGACTAGGAGCACGCCCCCCGGACGGGAAGCGGGGGTGGCAGGGTAGCATGTCGGGAAACTCAGTGGAAGTCGGCGGCAAGATCGAGGTCATCCTTCAGTGTCGCCATCGCGCCCGCCATCATGTCCATCGGTGTGGACGGCGGCGTTTGCTCAATCTGGTTGAGCAAGCGGTCTCTGCACTGCCTCAGCTCTGTGACGCGCTCTTTGATCGACCGCGCATCCACCCGGCAAGGGCCATCGGCAAGGATGGCGCACAAACCGATTATCTCTTCGGTGATGTCGAGGGGGTCGCGGGGGGGGGCATATCAAGGGGAAGGAGGATGCCCGCGCCGGAAGTAACGAATTTCCGGCGCGGGGCTTTTACCGCCTGAGGTAAACCGATTAATAACCCTCAGAGCGGCTGGCCTAGAAAGGGTTCAATCCCCCGATGCTTTCGCGGCGGCACGCTCGGAGTAGAGCGGTGTGAACAACGCGTTTGCTCTCTTGAAATCGGGGTGGGCCTCGATCTCTTCAAGGTTTTTGCGGGCGGCCTCAGCACGAAGGAAAATGGCGTGCAGGCGGGCGGGAAGGTTGTCGATTGCCGATTCGATATCTTCGACGGTGGGGCGTTCGATGCGCATAGCTTTGTGTGGGTGGTGAGTTTAGATGCCGATTTCAGCGAAAATTCGATTCAGTGCATCGCGGCTTGCTGCGTGACGCCCTTCCGCCTCGCGTAGTCTATCGAGCTCCATGCGGTGCGTGTTGCGGAGTTTGTGAAGGGTCCGGGACGGCTCAAAATCATCTGAAACGATGCCGACTGCTTCCGAGTCGGCACGCTCGCGCCCCTCGACCGTCTGGCACGCTTGGCGCAACTGATCGACTCGGCCCGCGAGCCACGTCGATTCGATGCCGTGAAGCGATTGCATGATCTCCGAGACTTTTTCGCGGAGTGGCCTGATAAGTGCTTTTCTGAGTGCGCCCCGTGTCTCGCTGGTTGCGGCGAAGGCAAGCAGTCCTGCCGCCTCGCGGATCGTAATTTTCCCATCGGCATAGTCGGCGGCGGTCAAGGCCATCTGCTTTTTGATGTCGTCGACCGCTCCGATCCGAGATTGCAGAGAGTCTATTTCTCGCTTCGCGGCGCGGAGTCGCTCGAGCTCTGACTTGGAGAATTTTACGGGCTGATAGCGAAAAGCGGACAGCCCGCCGAAGTTGGTTGCGAAGGATCCGGACATATCACTTTGAGTTGATAGGGGTGTTCTTGAGCGATGCTTTTTTGAGTTCCTCGAACAGCTCAGTGTCGCGGCGCTTCAATGTAACTAATTCGGTTGGCGTCATAGCCCTGAATGCGGCAAGCTTGGAACGCTCGGCAGAAAGGTCTTTTGCTACGGCCTTGGTGGTCTGTTCGAGGCGGCGAGCCACGGCAGAAACGGGGGCTCGGCTGGTCTTGAGTGTGGCAAGTGCAGCTTCAAGATCCACTATCGTTTGATGGAGTTCGAGCCGAGTTTTGAAGGAGTGTGGCGAGCCCTTTGGTAGCGGGCTTTTTTTCGCGGGGTTATTAGTGGTGTTTTGCATAAATTGTGGGGAGGTGGCGTTTGGCTTCTCCGATCTGCTCTTCGATGGCCTCGAGCTCCCCGGGCCTGACAAGGCGGTCTAGGACAGCGCCGGGACGGTTTTGGGAAGCCAGGGAAGCGGCCAAAATTTTGGGGGCTTCAGGTTCAAGCCCACGCTCGCGCCACCGCCTGATCTGGCGAGGACTGACTTGATACAGCCGGGCAAGGGTGACGGATGGGATTTGAAGCACGGGGACAAACAAGCAGCAATCGTCCTCCCCCGCAAGCCCTAAATGCACTTTGTTTGCAAATGCACTTTTGTTGCAATAACCAGGAGTCAGCCCCTCTCAAGCGCTCGTTTCAATCGCCACGATCAAAACGCTCGTTTCAATCGTCCGGGGTGATACAGCCAGCTTCGGAAAGAGCCTCCTGCCACAAGCCCGACTCCACATCCCCCAGTTCACTGAGAAGCCCATGAAATGCGGTCCCAAGCGCCTCGTGAATGGCCGCATGATCCAATCCCGCCAGATGCTCAGGAAGCATCCCGACAAGCGACGCCAAGCCCGATCTAAACGCGGTTCCCATGGCGGTGCCAATCCTTCGGCACGACTCCACGGTGACGACTTCTCCGCGTGCGCGTGCCGCCATGAGCTCCAGGCGCTCGGAATCGGCACGCAATCTGCGCTTTTTCAAATCATCAAGAGACTCTCCTCCCACCGCTCCAAACACACCCTCCCAGCCAGCCGGGCGGCGCTTGGCGGCGAAAATGTGGGCGGCGATGGCTCTTGCATCCTGTGTGCCGACGCCAATCCTGTTCCAGTTGCGGATGGTGGCCGAAGTCACTCCCCAGTGAAGGGCGAGCTGGTTTTGGGTGAGTTTTCGATTCATGATCGTGATGTTTCAAGTGAGACGTTCTATAGTCTCACACGAAACGAAAAGTAAAATGTCAAAACCGCTCACAAAGTGTGTTATCAAGACAATGGCACCCCCGGGCTTTTTGAGGGTCGAAGAGATTCCTTAGGGGGGGGTATCTGTTCCTGACATGCCCGCGCTGCTCAGAGGATGGCTTTGTGACGCGCCGCATCGGTCGGCGTAGGGTTGAAACAGCGCCGGGGCGACCCCGCGCTTCCTTAGCCATCTGTCGCACGCCTGTCCTACATCCAACGCCAGTCGCAATTCGAAGTCTTGGCGCCTGCCAGCGATTCCCGCTCTCGCTTTTCCCGATGCAGAGTTCGTCGTTCTTGGTTTCGGTTTCATCTGAGTAGCGGGTGGATGGTGAACAGCGTGCTAAAGAACACGGTGTGAAAGCGAGCACGGTCTGTCTGAACAAATAGTTCTTTTGAGCAAGAGCGGATGAACATGGCTGGTCAAAGGAACGGTTTACTGGTTCACCCCTCGACTTCCAACCCACGGGCGGAGAGGGCAGCGGAGACAGCCCTGGCGCTTGAAACCTCGCGGACCAACTCCAGCGCGGTGGGTGTCAATCGCGGCGTGTCGAAGTCGGCCAGCAATCTTCGCGCATAGGGCGTGAGTTTGATCGATGTCGGTGTCGAGTTCGAGGTCGATGTCGTCGCGGTCGGCAGGTGGTCTTTGGTCATGGGTTCGGCGGTCGCTTGGTTCATTCGGTGATGGGGTAGCGAATGGAGCGGGGGTGGTGCAAGGATGGTGTCTGCAAGCTGGCGGTCGGCATTGGATCGGGTTCCCGCTGCCTTGATTTTGTCTGGTGACGGCGGGTGTAAGGTGAGGTGCAGGGTGCAGCCCCTCCTATATAGGGGCTTGCACCTCTGCACCAATTCACCTCTTCTTGGTGCACTGCACCTAAATCTGCACCTTTCTGCACCTCTGCACCTTTCTGGGTTTTCATTGATTTATCAAGGCATGCAGCCCGTTTTCGTGTTTTAGGATGACCCCTTCTGCACGCCAGGCCTTCACTCTCTCCTTGGCGGTGCGTTCTGCGAGCTGGTGCACGTCCATAATTGCACCAACAAGATCGGCATATTTCATCCCGTCACCAGTCAATACCTGCTCGGCTTCCGCTTGCATTTTCTCCCGCTTCGCAGCCGCGTGGATTGCTCCCGCCGTCCCACAGGAGACGTGCATGCCTTCGGTGTCGCTCCATTGGAAGCACAGCCCTTCCGCTTTCGGAATATGGCAATGACGACTTTTCTCGGTGAAAATCGTGGTGATGCCTTCGGCGCTCTTCACAAGGCGAAGGTTCGTCTCTGCTTTCCGCTCAAGCTGGCTTCCAAGATGCCCGCGTGTCTTTCCTCCCTCGCTGCCGGGATTTTCGTGGAGGACTGTGATAACCGGACAATCGAATCTGATCGAGAGCTTGTGCAGCTCGTCGACCAGACCGAAAGCTTGCACGTCGTCATTCAACCCTCCGCATAGGTCGGCCACGCCGTCGATAATCACGGCATGAATCCCGCCGAAGGCCTCGACTGCTTCATCCATAACAATCCTCAGTGCCCGCCTGCGGTCATCGGTGTCGATGTCTGCCAGCGAATACGACATGAGCCACGCGGGCGCTTTATCGTCCATCCCTGAGCGGCGAATGCTACGGCGAATCAGTGCATCGGCATCAAATCGACTTTGCTCGGTGTCAAAGTGAATCACTGCTTTCCCTGCTTCGTTATTGGACTCAAAGCCTAAGCAGTCCCCGCACTGATAGTTTCCGCGAATGATGGCAGCAATGATTCCACCGATGGCGGCAGATTTTCCGGCCTTCACTCCTGCTTGTATGTTCGTGATATTCCCAGCCGTGCTCAATGGCTTCCCACCAAGTGATAGCACTGGTTCTGGCCTTTCGGGTTGCTGCTCATGGTTGAACATCCTTGCGGCAAGGGCTCGCTTCAACTCGTTCGCCTTATTGGCCTGCTCTTTTGTTGCCGCTTCCGGGTCGACAAATAGCGGGTCGGCGGCAGTGCCGATATTAACAAACCGTTCGGGCTCGTTTTCATGGTCGGTGTCGGTGATATGTCCCGGTGCGGGAATGTAGGTCTCGATTTTTAAAATGCTCATTCAAATAGTTCCTCCGGTTCGATTTCACTGGCCACATCTGAAAGGTCTTTCCCCGATGGCATCCGCACCACGTCGACGGTGCAGCCCATACCGAGCAGGATTTCCCTCCAATTCGCGGCCATCCGGTCCCCTGCTTCGTCGCCGTCGGGAACTAGGCGCACGCGTCGGCCACGGACCAATGGCACAACCCCGGGATGAAGTTTCTTGCAACCCGCTCCAAGCAAAGCGGCGGGGCTCCACGTGTTCGGCTTCCCGCTACGTTTGTATTTCACACATAGACCAAGGGCGGCGAGTAGGTCACGGGGGCCTTCGGTTATGATAAGTCCTTTGTCCATATCCACACCTTCCAACATGGACGCGCCGGGTAACCATGACTTATCGACACCCCTGAGCGGATATGCTTTTCGGCCTCCAAACAGCCCGCCGTCGCAGCGGCGAATTTCGGCGGCCCTGTTTGCGTTATCGGTTATGGCATAGCAGCGCACGCCATCCACCTTTAGGAATCGCAGGATTCCCGCGTGAACGGCCACAAAGGAGGTTCCGGAAGGTAGATGTAGCTTCCTATCGAAGGCTGTCCACGTTTCTTGTGTGGCTTCTATCAGGTCGGCTGGCCATTGAATTTTCTTCACGGGCTCGGGCTTCATGACAATCGGTTTCCGATCGCCCATGTCGATTCCCATACGCTCAAGGAACCAAGCTCTGACATCGGACCAGTCGCCACGGATTGCTTCGCGGACGAAACCCACGGCATCCAAATTGTCGCCACGACTGCGGTCGGCGAACCAGCGGCCATCCTTTGAGATATCACAAGATGGATGTTCGTCGGGACGGAATGGTGACCTGAATTTCGAGCCCGGTCTGGGAGGATTTCCCGGCAGTCCGAGCATCCCCCATAACCGGGGTATGGGATATGTTGCGCGGGCCTCGGCAAAGACATCTCGACTCATGGCCTACCCCCTTTCGTCGATGCCCACGACAAGAGCCATCTACGGAAGCGGTGGTGATCGCCCACGGTGACAGGTGTCAGTCTCGAATAGGGTTGCTTTTTGCCGAGCTCAGGGCTAGCCTCGGGCGAGGTTTCGTGTATCTCGCCCCGGTCGCCCTCAGCGGTGGCCGGGGTGTTTTTATGTCGGTCGCTCACTGTTCTGCCCCGGCGTCGGCTGCGGCCTCGATTAGACGTTTCACCTCAGATGAAGGAACCATCGTTACGCCAAAGCCTTCGATGACTCGGATCTTCTTCGCGGCCTTCATCCGATAACCCCAAGCGCGGTTATGTCCGAACATCCTTGAGAACTCTTCGAGCGAATAAGCGACTCGCTCGACCTTCTTTTTGTTATGCGTTGTTGCAGTCACGCCCTAAGTCAAAGGTCGACTCGGGGCGCAAGAAATGAAGCGGGAGTGGAAAGTTGCAGTTCTGTGACGGGTATCACGGATAATCTGTCACAGAAAGTTCAAGGCGGCTGCAAAGCTTCCGAAATGCCGCCTCGTTGTCAGGATATCCGAGTGTCTTCATTGTTTCCCATCGTCTCGCGAGAGTCCATTTTTCTCCACTACGTTTCAGAGTTTGCCAGTGGCTCCAGTGCCACGCGGCAAGCATCTCCCACTTTTGCCGGTGGGTTGTCTTCACCTGCCCTGTCAGGTGCTTCTTCTCAATCGAAAATGGGACGGCACGTTCTGAGATGCCTAGCATGACCCTATTCGAAAAGCCATTCGGGCAGGGTGATTTTCGAATTTTTAGTTGAAGCGGGCGGTCTGCAGAGGGTGCCGAGGGCTTGCGGGAGGTGCGCAGCGCCTTTCACTGGGAAAAATGGCCCAGCACCCTGACTAGA
>CAZVMS010000088.1:0-54504 GCA_964628795.1 uncultured Haloferula sp.
GGAGAGTTTCTTTTCGTCGATCTTGTCCTTGGCGCGGCCCACGAGCGAAGGAAACCAGAAATCAACTAACAGTACAAGTGACGTTTTTGTCACATTCAGAAATTCGTTTCAACAAGCAGCGAGCATGCCGAACACTACTGCTCCCGCTACTGCTATGCGAAGGAAGGTGAAGTCTATCTGGTCTATCTTCCTTATGGCGGCACGACCGATCTGGAGATTCCTGCGGACAAGTCGTTCACTCTTGCGTGGTTCAATCCTCGGACCGGTGAGATGGGGGATGCGAAGCCGCTCGTTGGCAAGACTCTAACAGCTCCGGACAAGGAAGACTGGTTGGCGGTGGTTCGGTGAATATGGAGAAGGATTATTCAAATCCTTTGCGGTGGATGAGGGGTAGGATGGGAGTGCTGAGCTTGGGCGGAAGGAGTTGAAAACTCCTTCGCTATATTAGGCCAGAATCTGGTCGAGGACGTAGGGGAGGATGCCACCGGCGTTGTAGTAGTCGACTTCGGCGGGGGTATCGAGGCGGACTTTCAAGGGGATTTCAAAGCTTTCGCCGCAGGTCTTGACGACGAGCGTCGCGGCTTGCATCGGCTTGAGCTCGCCAGCGATGCCGGTGATGTCAAAGGTGGCGTCGGTGAGGCCTTTGACTTTGTCGTAGTCGGCCTTGTCGATGAAGTTCAGTGGAAGCACGCCCATGCCGATGAGGTTCGAGCGGTGGATGCGCTCGAAGCTCTTGGTGATGACGGCGGAGACGCCTAACAAGCGGGTGCCTTTCGCGGCCCAGTCGCGACTACTACCCATGCCGTAGTCCTCGCCGCCGATGACAATCAGGGAGGTGCCTTCTTTTTGATAGGCCATGGAGGCATCGAAGATGGAAGTGGGCTTCGCGCCGGGTGCGGCGGCGATTTCCTGATCGGGTGAGGCAACTTCAGAAGTTCCGAAGAACTGAGTGTAGCCGCCTTCGATGCCGGGGCAGAGGAGGTTCTTGATGCGGACGTTGGCGAAGGTGCCGCGGGTCATCACGCGGTCGTTGCCACGGCGTGCGCCGTAGGAGTTGAAGGAGGCTTTTTCGACGCCGTTTTCGAGGAGGTATTTGCCGGCGGGCGAGGTGGGTTTGATCGCGCCGGCGGGGGAAATGTGGTCGGTGGTGACGGAGTCGCCGAAGATGCCGAGCGGGCGGGCGTTGAGGATGTCTTCACTGCCGCCGACCTTGGTTTCGAAGAAGGGCGGCGATTGGACGTAGGTCGATTCTTCGTCCCATTCGTAGGTGTCGCCGGACGAGCCGTTGATTTCGGCCCACTTCGGGTTGGCGCTGTCGATGTTGCCGTAGAGCTTGCTGTAAACTTCTGGTTTCAGGGCGGCTGCGAGCTGGGTTTTGATCTCAGTTTGGGTGGGCCACAGGTCTTTGAGGAAAACGGGCTTGCCGTTCCGGTCGTTACCGAGGGGTTCACTTGTTAGATCAAGATCGACGCGGCCGGCGAGGGCGTAGGCGACGACCAGTGGTGGCGACATCAGGAAGTTCGCTTTGATCGAGCCGTGGACGCGGGCTTCGAAGTTGCGGTTGCCGGAGAGGACCGAGGCGCAAACGAGATCGCCTTCCTTGATGGCGGCTTCGATGGCGGGGTGGAGTGGGCCGGAGTTGCCGATGCAGGTGGTGCAGCCGTAGCCGACGGTTTCAAAGCCGAGCTGGTCGAGTTCTTTGCTCAAGCCGGTGGCGTTGAGGTAATCAGTGACGACGCGTGAGCCGGGAGCGAGGGAGGTTTTGACGAAGGGGGCGATGGTCAGGCCGAGTTCGTTGGCCTTTTTCGCAACAAGACCAGCGGCGAGCATGACGCTTGGGTTGCTGGTGTTGGTGCAACTGGTGATGGCGGCGATGAGCACGGAACCGTGGCGGAGCCGGGTGTTGACGTCGAGCGCGGTGATCTTCTCGCCTTCAATGAGCGGGTTGTCGAACTCACCGGCGGGCGAGTCGAGATGAAGGGCGATGGCGGCGTCGCGCTTGTCGGCTGTTAGACCGTAGCCGCCATCCACAGTGCTGGCGGTGAAGAGGGTGTTGAAGGAATCGCGTAGGGCGGGGACGTCGATGCGGTCTTGCGGGCGTTTGGGGCCGGCGACGGCGGGGACGATGGTGCCGAGGTCGAGTTCTAACAGGTCCTTGTAGTCGCAGTCACCTTTGTCGGGGATGCCGAAGAGGCCTTGGGCTTTATAGTAGTTCTCGACGGTGGTGCAGAGCTCTTCGCTGCGGCCGGTGCCACGGAGGTAGTTGATGGTTTCCGCATCGATGGGGAAGAAGCCCATGGTCGCGCCGTATTCGGGCGCCATGTTCGCGATGGTGGCGCGGTCAGGCAGGGAAAGTGCGGTGGCGCCGGGCCCGAAAAACTCCACGAACTTGCCGACGACGCCGTGTTTCCGAAGGATTTCCGTGACGCGGAGCGTGAGATCGGTGGCGGTGACGCCTTCGGCGAGCGAGCCGTGGAGGTAGACGCCGACGACTTCAGGGACGAGGAAGGTGACCGGTTGGCCGAGCATGCCGGCTTCCGCTTCGATGCCACCGACGCCCCAGCCGACGACGCCGAGGCCGTTGATCATGGTGGTGTGGGAGTCGGTGCCGACGAGGGTGTCGGGGTAGTAGATTTCTGATTTCTGATTTGAGATTTCAGATTTTTTGCTGAGCACACCCTTGGCGAGGTATTCGAGGTTCACTTGATGAACGATCCCGATACCGGGAGGGACAACCGAGAAGGTGTCGAAGGCTTGCTGGCCCCACTTGAGGAATTCGTAGCGTTCGCGGTTGCGAATGAATTCGATCTGCATGTTGCGATCGAGCGCGAACTGCGATCCGGAGAAATCGACCTGGACGGAGTGGTCGACGACGAGGTCGACGGGGACGAGCGGCTCGATTTTCGAGGCATCGGCACCGCGGGCGACGGCCGCATCGCGCATGGCGGCGATATCGACGAGCAGGGGCACGCCGGTGAAGTCCTGGAGAACGATGCGGGCGACGGTGAAAGGGATTTCGAAATCGCCGGGGTTCTGGGCGTCGTAGTTGGCGAGGTTTCGAACGTCGTCCTCGGTGACCTTGCGGCCATCGACGTTTCGCAGCACGGACTCGAGGACGATGCGGATGGAAACGGGGAGTCTGGAAATGTTAGGGAAACCTTGCTCAGCGAGAGCCGGGAGCGAGTGGAATTTTCCTGCGGTTCCGGAGCCGGTGGTAAAGGAGCGAAGTGTGTCCATGGGGAAACCCTACCGCAAAATGGCGGTGGCGTCTTCCGGGAATTCCAGAATTGGGAATTAGGAGAAGGACTTTTGAATTCCTTTGCGGCGGATGAGGAGGTCGCCGGCGATGCCAAGGCTGAATTGGGCGCGGAGGGCGAGGTTGGCGCTGACCGTTTTTTTCTGGCGGATGACGTCGCTGAGTTGGGCTTTGCTGACGTTCAAGGCCTCGGCGGCTTCTGCTTGGGTGATGCCCTGATGGGCGATGGTGTCGTGGATGAGGGTGGGGGCGGGGTTTGAGAGGGGTTTTGGGACTTTGCGTCGATGCCTAGAGATGGCGGTTTGTTTCGTTTTCATTTTTAGTAAGGTCAGTGGGTATCTTCGATTCGGACGAGTTCGACGTTTTTCATTTCCGATTTTTCCCATTGGAAGGTGCCCGAAG
The DNA here is from genome assembly GCA_964628795.1 of uncultured Haloferula sp. Taxonomy (GTDB): domain Bacteria; phylum Verrucomicrobiota; class Verrucomicrobiia; order Verrucomicrobiales; family Akkermansiaceae; genus Haloferula. The sequence goes on from CAZVMS010000088.1 coordinate 3,659, forward strand.
AACCGCCAAGTCGAGTCGGCCCGCCCGGATCGGCACGCTCCTGGACGTCCTCGAAACGACCTTCAGAAAATTCCTTGGCAAGTTCTGGTAATCGTTACTCCCTTCACGGAAAGTCTGGCTTGGATCGCGCCGTCGGACAGGATCGGGGAACGTGGCGATATTCAGCAGCCTCGCCAAGCCTCGAAGCTTCAGAACGGCAACGTGCTTGACCTCTTCCAAGCGCTGCTCGGAGCCATCGCCAGTGAGGGGGGACTCGCGGATCTCCCCGCACACCTCGTGAGCAAAATCATCGAAGGGACGGTGCATTTTTTTAACTAACTCTCACGTCGTCCACCAGCGGCTTTCGGCGACTATAGGAAGAGGCTTTTTCAGTTCACTTGGAAGGGATCTTTTGACTGCGCGGTAATGTGGGGGTGCGGGCGGCATGGAGGGGCCCATTTTGGAAGCCTCCATGACGTGGGTGAGCACTCCACACTACGCCGCGCACGTCGCAGGACCCCAATGGCCAGCAGCACGCGTGACACGCCGGTGGTGTGATTTCTCGGCGGGGTGCCAGATCGACAACGACTCGAGACGCTGTTTTCAACGAGACGGATTACAAGATTCTTTTCCTGACCCTTTTATGCTCGCTGACCCTTTTATGCTCGTCTTATCCAAGGTCACATAACATGAGGTTCGGCTCAGGGACTGACGATTCGGAAGAAGGCCTTGGGATCACTTGATGTTTCCTGATAGGAGGTGTTGGTCGTGTTTTCGAGCACGGTGCGCCAAGGATCGCTTGCTCCGAGGTCCGTCGAGCGCTCGAGATTCACGCTTGCTGCGGCACCGAGGTCCCAAGTCAGGGAGGTGGTGGTGCCACTACGGGTGAAGGTCAGGATCTGCGGTGCGTCAGGAGCGATGGCGGTGCCGCCGATCGAGAAGCGGGAGGTGCGGATGTTGCCGAAGGTGCTAAGGCCGTCATTCCGATACCATTCGCCGGTCGCAATGTTATCCTGAGCCTTGATGCGGAGGGAGTCGGTGGACAGGACCTTGACCATCAGGGCGGTGCCGCTGCTGGTGAAATTGACCGGGGTATCGAAGTTCCAATACATGATGGTGGTCGTTCCTGTCGTGGTGAGCGTGCCCTTGGCAGTGCCCACCAGGGTGTCGATGTCGATGCCATCAACCACGCCATCGGCACCCGGGTCGTAGAACTCAAGCAGGATGTCCCCGCTGGCATTTTGGGCGACGCTGATGACCGGCCAGGCGAAGCCGGTGAGGCTGACCGCGCTGCCGGCGGCCGGGAAGGCGTTGGGGTAGTTGAGGACGAAGCTGGTGATGCCGTTACCAAAGTCGGCATCGACGTTGCCGCCTACCGCCGCCTCGTTGATGATCGCCGTGCCCAGGGTCGACGTGAGGTCTTCCGGAACAAGGTTGGTGACCCCGGTGTCCTGGATCGCGGTGAAGCTGCCGACGGCGGGTGCGCCTGCGCCGGGGAAACTAGTGTCGACTTTCGGATCGGAGCCGTAGATCTTCACTTCGTCGAAGTCGCTATAGGTGTCCGAGTCCCAGTCGTCGTTGAGGCGTGGATTGAGGCCGTTGGCGAGTTCGTATTTGTCGCCAAGGCCATCGTTGTCGGTGTCGCGGCTGCCCGGATTGGTCGGCGCATTCGAAAACGCCGTGTTGAAGATGCCGTTGACTTCGTCGCCGTCTTCGTAGGAGTCATTGTCCGAGTCCAATAGGGTCGGGTCGGAGGTGTAGTTGAATCCGCTGATGGTTTCGCCGTTGACTTCCTCGCCGTCCAGGATGCCGTCGCCGTCTGAGTCTGCACGGTTGAAGAAGGTGCCGGTGTCGGCAGGGCCATTGTAGGTCCCCAGCGTGCCGTTGCCGTCATCATAATCGCCGCCGGTTTCGGCGAAGTCGGGTAGGCCGTCCATGTCGGTATCGAGTGCCTTTGTCACGGTGCCGGCGACGGAAAAGCGCACGGAGTCATCACCACCGACGAAGTTGCCGTTGCCATAGTTCACTTGCGGCAGGCGACCTGCTCCGGCGGCGGCTTCCTTCTTCCAGCGCATGGTTGCGGTCGAACCCCAATTGATGACGATGCTTGTTGACTTGGCGTCAGCCACAAAGGTGATCGGGGTATCGAAGTTCACATAGTAGGTCGAGGTCGCCCCCATGGTGAACTCCGCCGTGGCTGTTCCTAGCGAAGCCAGCCCAGCGGTGGCGGAGGTTCCGGTTCCGCCTGCGCCCTGACGGATATCGAAAGTGAAGGTGCCGGTGTTGGTGACACCGACCAGCGCCATGGCAACACCGGTGATGGACACCGTGTCACCAGCACTCCACTGGCCGCTGCCGTCCAGCAAGACGGAGAAAAAGGGCGAGGTGGTGCCGTCCACGTCCGACCCTCCAAGTGCGGCTGAATCGTTGAGGAGGATTTCCCCACCGCCGCCGTTGGCGGTGAGCAGTTGGCTTGTACTGCCAATGGTGTAGCCAGCGGTAAGATCCGCTGCGGAGGCGGCAGTCATCGCGCCGGTCACGGCCAAAGGAAAAAGCCAAGCAAAGGATCGGGCGCGTGGGTTTCGGTCCGAAAGTGCCCGTGAGGCACTCCAGATCGATGATGAGGCATGGATGGTATCGTTTTTCATTGGATTGGGCTTTTCAGGGTTGATTGAGTTGAAAGCGGAAGAATTCGGAGGAGGCCCCGGGGGTGGTGGGGATGGCGGCGCGGTAGAGACCGCCGCCGAGGTTCTCGACGAAGACGGAGGGATCAGGGAGAAATCCGGTGAGGCCCAGCGAGCACTGTGCGACGGGATCGAAAGCTGGCATACCGGGAAAGGCGAGGTCGACGTTGAAGATGCCGGGGGCGAGTGAGGAAGCGGTCGTGGTGGCGGACCGCCCGAGGTTGGTGCCGTTGGAGGGGACGAGGGTGGTGATCTCGCCCTCCATGGCGGCGGCGCCGATGGCGAAGTGCGTGAGGGGAGCATAGCTGCCGGCGAGCGCGAGCGAGACGGTGGCACCGTTGCAGGTGAACGAAATGGTGTTGGTGGAGGCGGTGAAATCGAGCGAGCCTTCCTGGAATTCGCTGGTGGTTGGCGGGAATGGGGTGCTGGCGGAGGCACCGGATTTTCCATCGACGATGCGGAGTTCACTCTGGCCGAAATCGATGATGGCCTGAATGAAGTTGGAGCGGCTTTGGGAATCGCCGAGGCCGTAAGCGAGTTTGGCGGAGGCCGAGATGTTTCTTTCAGTGGAGCGGGCGAGGAAGCAGTAGTGGAAGTCGGCACTGAGGGGGACCGGGTTACGGAAGACAGAGGAGAGCCAAGCGAGTGACGAGTCGGAGCGTTTGAGCCGGTAGCCGCCGGAGATCCCCTGGCGTTCGAGGCCGGGGTCGAGGACGGTGGAGGAGGAGCCGTAAAGAGGGGCGATGGTGCTGGATTCCCAAGCGGTGAAGCGCTGTTTGAGCGCGGCGAGGATGTCGGGCTGGGCGTTTGCCTGATTGCTGATCTCGTCGGGATCGGTGGGGAGATGGTAGAGGGTGGTGGTCTGGGTATCGTCTGCGACGAGCATTTTCCAATCGCCCATACGAAGGGCACTGCCGGCGGAGTCGATACCGCTGGCGCGCCACGTGAGGACACGCTCGGCGGGGAGCGGCGTGCCGGAGGCGAGGCGGGGAATGAGGTTGATGCCATCAAGCCCGTTGCGGGCTTGGGCGGGGGCGCTGCCGTCGGCGTTGACGAAGGTGGCACCCCAGTCAAGCGAGATGACCGGGTCGGCGATGACTTGTCCGGCAGGAATGGTTCCGGGCCATTGGATCGCGGCAGGGACGCGAATGGAGCCGTCGGTCATGCCACTGCCTTTGTAGCCGCGGAGGGGTTTGTTGTAGGAGTAATTTCCGCCGAAGCTCGGGGAATAGCCGGCACCGCCGTTGTCGTTGGTGTAGAGAACGATGGTGTTGTTGGTGAGGCCTTCGGCGTCGAGCTTGTCGAGGACCTTGCCGATGTTCTCATCAAGGGCGAGGGTCATGGCGGCGAGGTCGTAGCGGTTTTTATCGATGGTGGCCTGGCTCTGACCACCAATAAGGGGTGACGAATTTTGGTAGTCGCTGGCGGTGAGGCCGAACTCGTTGCTGAGGCGGGCGAAGCGCGGGTCGGTGGGGCTGCTCGGGCTGCCAGCAGGTGGGGAGTCGATATCGACCGGGGCGTGGACGGCGGTAAAGGAGACGTAGATGAAGAAGGGGTCGGTGGCGCGCGGGGAGGCGAGGTGTTCGTCGATGAAGTTGACGCAGGCATCGCCGATGCGGTCGGTGACGTATTTCTTGGCCAATTCGTCGTTGAACTTCGGGGTCATGTCGTCTTGGAAGACGCCGATTTCGCGGCTGTCTTCCCAGTAGGAGCGGCCGCCCGACCAGATGCCGTACCAGCGGTCGAAGCCGCGGCAGTTCGGGTGGTATTCGACGGTGTCGCCCATGTGCCATTTGCCGATGCCGAAGGTGTGGTAGCCGAGGGATTGGAGGCGGCGGGGGACGGTGCGCTGGGAGACGGCCATGCCGTTGTAGCCGGGACCGCTAAGGTTGCCGTCGGTGCCGTAGCGCTGCTGGTAACGGCCGGTGAGGAGGCCGCAGCGTGAGGGGTGGCAAACGCCGCCGGTGACGTAGGCGTCGGTGAAGCGCGCGCCGGAGGTGGCGATCGTTTGGAGGCGCGGCATGGGGAACTTCGCGGCCTCTGCGGCATTGCCGTTGAGTTGGAGGTCGGAGTAGCCCTGGTCATCGGCGAAGAGGACGATGACGTTGGGACGGGAGGGGGAGGCAGGAAAGTTCTCGAGGGCGGTGAGGGTGATGGCATTGCCCGAGACGTCGTAGTCGATGCGGAAGCGGTTTTTGCCGCAGTTGAATTCCTCGCCATTGCGGAAGTTGGCGAACTGCCCGTCGCGTGCGGAGTAGGTGACGAGGGTGGTGACGGTGCCGGGGACGTGGGTGTAGGCGGCGTCAAAGGTGAGGTCCAGCGAGCAGCGGCCGAGGGTGAGGGTGCCGCCGACGGTGACCGGCGGGGAGGATCCGAGGTTCTGGAAGCGCAGCATCGACCCTCCTTGTTCAAAAGCACCCATGGCGAGGTCACCATCGATGGTGACAGTGCCGCCTGCGAGGATGAGGGAACCGTCGCAGGTTTCGGCGGAGCGACCGAAGTTGGCGTTGCCGCAGACATGGAGGGTGCCGCCGTTGACAAAGATGAAGGAGTCGTTGGCGCTGGTATTGCGGCCGACGGTCAGGCTGCTGGTGAGGCTAAGGGTGCCGGAGTTGATGTTGAGGATGCCCTGGCCTTCGTTGGCAGAGTTTTCGCCGAGGTTGAGGATGGCGAGGGTTTCGTTGGCGGGGATGCCGCGGTAGGTGACGGTGCGGTAGCGGCCAATGTGGGCGACGTCGGTGTCCTGGAGATCGCCCGTGACGTTGCCGGTGCCGGTGTTCCAGGTGATGGTGTCCCAGTTGCCGGAGCCGCTGGCGGTGTTGGTGACGGGAGGCGGGGTGCCGCCGACGGAGCTGCCGGCGAGCGAAAGTTTGACGTCGTCCTGAGTGGTGCCGGCGTTGGTGGTCTTGCGGCGGATGTTGGAAGCCGAGGTGATGTTGACGCGCAGGCTGTAGCCGGTGGCGGTGAAGGCGATATCGGAATCGAAATCCCAGACGTATTCCCCGGCACCGGAGAAAATGAGGTTGCTGGTGACGCTGCCGACGAGCACATCGTCGGCGGTTCCGAACGAGTCGTCGGGACCGAGGTCGGTAAAGGTGGCGGTGACGGAGGTATCGGCGGTATTTCCGCTGGAGGAGGCCCAGCCGAGGCCTTTGAGGGTGACGCTGGCAGCGGGGCTGAAGATGGCGTTGAGAGTGCGGTTGAAGTTGGTGGAGTCGTTGTCGCCGCCGCCGATGACGGCGTCGTCGAGGAAGAAATCCGGGCCGAGGGAGGAGGTCACATCGCCGGCGACGATGGCGGTCTTTGGTGGCGGTGTGCCGATGGCCGTGGAGGTGCCTGCGACGCTGAGTTTGACGTTGGCGGCAACGGATCCGGTGGTGGTTTTAAAGGAGAGGGAGCCGTTGTTTGAGGCGTTTTCCGGCGCGATGGAGATGCGGAAGACGTCGTTCAGTCCATCGATGTTTTGAGTGATTGGGGTAGCGAATTTCCAGTAATACTCACCGCTGGCGGTGAAGGTGTAGTTGTCCGAGACCTGACCGATCTGGACATCGTCGCCTCCACCAAAGACGCCATCCTGCCCGAGGTAGGTGATGGCGACGGTGGCGCTTGTGGCATCGTTGTTGGTCGCGTTGTTAAGCGATGCCCAGCCGATTCCGGTGATGGTGATCGTGGAGCCACCGGTGCCGACGTTAAGGGTGCCAAGGCTGCGGTCGAAGTTTGCTGAGGCGGGCTGGTTGGCGGTGAAGTCGTTCCCCCCGATGGCTGCCAAATCGATGAAGAAGTCTGGCCCCAAATTTGCGGTGACATCGCCAGTGACGATGTCGTCGGCCATGCCAAGGCATGGAAAACCGAAGGTGGCCGCAAAAATGGAGATGAATCCACCCGTGCGGATTGCACGAATCTGAGTCATGGAGGGTTTTTTATACGATGGGTTTTTTTGAGACAGCTAAACGGAGCAAAAGGCTCAAGCGCGACGACGGCGCAGGAGGCCAAGCACGCCGAGGCCGCTGAGGAGCATGACCGAGGGCTCGGGGACTGGCGTCACGCTGCCCATGATCGTAAAGCGGACGGAGTCATCACCGCCGACGAAATTACCGTTTCCGTAGTTCACTTGAGGAAGGCGACCCGGTCCGGGGTTGGCTTCCTTCTTCCAGCGAATCGCGGCCGTCGAGCCCCAATTGACAACGATGCTCGTTGAGTTGGCGTCCGCCACAAAGGTGATCGGGGTGTCGAAGTTCACGTAGTAGGTTGATGTGCCGGAACCCGAGGTATAGGCGGCGTCTGCCGTTCCCAGCGACGCCAAGCCTACGGTTTCGGCGGTGCCAGTTCCTCCGGCCCCCTGCCGGATGTCAAAGGTGAAAGTTCCTGTGGCTGTTGGGCCATCGACGAGCGCCATGGCGACACCAGTGATGGACACCGTGTCACCAATGGCCCAGTTGCTGCTACCGTTAAAGAGGACGGAGAAAAACGGGGAAGTGGTGCCGTTGACGTCCGTACCGCCCAGGTCCGCCGAATCATTGAAGAGTGTGGTGCCTGCCCCTCCGTTTGCGACGAGTAGCTGGCTTCCAGTTCCGATGGTGTAGCCACTCATGAGAGTGGCGGCTTGGGATGATGCGAGGCTAAGGCCGAGGGCGGAGAGGACTGCGGGTAGGGTTTGTTTGTTCATGATAAGCATGAGTTTGGTTTCTTTCTGTTAGGATGGGTTTGCGAGTTCTTGGATTTCTTTTTCGGTCAGGATTCCGGCGGTGATGACGACTTCATCGATGTCGCCGTTGAAGCCGTGCTGCGCTTCTGAAGATGAGGCTCGGCCGAAAGAAAGCGGTCGGGAAAGCGGGTGGTCGGTGATCGTTCCAAAAGTATCAAGTGGTGCGACATCTCCCTCGTCAGCGATGCGCGGTGTGATGGGCTCGAGCACCCCATTGATGTAGCACTTCACCGTTGGCCAGTCGTCCGAGTCGGGGCTGTCGACGATGAAGGCGACGTGATGCCAAGTTCCGGTATCGAGTCTCTGGGTGGTCTGCAGCCAACGTCGGCCGGATGCGAGTCTCAAATTGGCGCGATGGCCACCGCTGTAGACGACCTTGAGGTCGGACATCCTACGGCTTCCACTGACAAGGCCCCAAGCGAGAATATCACCCCCTTCGGTGCCTTCCGGAATGCGCACCCAGAGTGAAATCGTGCGGGGAGTGGCTCCTCCAATGCCACCCCAGGTGGTCTCGACGCCACTGCGATTATTAGCGAAAGAGAGAAAGCCACCAAAACGGCCTTCTGCGGGTGAGATCATTTCTTGAAGGTGGCTCTCATCGATGAACTGAACCCCTTCAAGTTCGGCGATCGGACCCGAAACGGCAGCTTGTTCGCTTGGATCTGAATCAAACGAGAAGCGGATGGAGGGGAGGCCGGATGGGAGCTTTTGGAAGAACGAGGAACTCTGGCAGGCGATCGGCCTGAGAGTGCCGGCGGCGCCAACTGCAGCGGCTTCACCCGCGACCAGAAGGGATGATTCGTGACGTCCGGATCTCGCTGTGGCTCGGACTTTGCCATCGATGATGTGAATTTGTGGTTGAAACTCAGCTCGGTCATCGACTCCGAAGGCGGTGCCGAGATCGACGATTTCAAGATCCTTGGTGGTCACGATGAAGCCCTCGGATCCCTTCGCAATTTCGAAGAAGGCGCGGCCATGACTGAGGTGGGCCTTCATTTTGGAGTGAAGGGTAACCTGAGCGGGTGCTTCAGCGATGAATCGACTGCCATCGGGCAAGGTGACTTCCACCGTTCCTTGAGAGACGACCAGTGTTTCGCCCGGATCAAGATGATGGTCCTGCTGATCGGCAGCTTTGCTCTGAATGGAGAACAGCGAGCCGGGCGCTGACTCGATCTTTCCGATCTGTGGAGGTGCTGGAACCATGATCCGGTAGAGGACCAATGCCGAGGTCATGGCGATGGCGGCGGCGGCGGCGAGTGAAATGCGGACGGCGCGGCGTTTCTGAATCTGAAGGAGGTGGTCAGCGGTGTCGTTCTGAACCGGGATGCTCAAACGCAGGGTGGCATCCATCAAGGCATGCTGGCAGAGCAGATCGACGGCTTCGGGGTCCTCGTGAAGGCGGTTTCCGAACTCTGTTCGCTGATGCCCTTCAAGGTCTCCCTCGAGGTAATGGCGAATCAGGTTCTCAATGGAATCCTGGGAACTCATGAGATTGTTTTTTGGGGGGGCGTAAATTTTGAAACGCAGCGGCGCAGGCTGATACGCAGGCGATGGAGAGTTACTTTGAGGCCGCTTTCCGAGCGATCGTAGCGTTCGGAAATTTCGCGGAGGCTTAGTCCTCTGGAGTAGCGTTCGGTGATGAGCTGGCGATGGTGAGGTGACAGTTGACCAAGGCAGTGGCGTAGGGAGTCGGACATTGAATTGATGCTGGTATCGGGAATGTTGGCCATGCGTTCCGAAATGATTGAGGCGAGTTCTTCGTTGTAGATGAGCCAGTCTTCGCGCCTGCTCTCTTTTCGAAATGCTAGGGCCTCCCAGCGCGCGATCGAGAAAGCCCACGCCTTGAAGTTGGTGCCGGGCTGGAAAAGGTTGCGCTTTCTCCAGATCACAAGGTTGGTGCGCTGGAGGATGTCTTCGGCATCCGAAAGGTTGGGGACCAGTGCCATGAGAAAAGCGAGGATCGGGCGCTGGCTGCGGGTGATCAGCACGATGAACGCCTCGTCATCTTGCGATGGCATCTCGTCGGGTCGAGGATCGTTGGGCAGCGCGAACATTGATCTGGGTTTGCAGGGTTTACGGGTTTACAAGGATACTGGGGAAACGGGGAATCAGGTTAGCAAATTTTGTCGCAGTCTCTCGATTTTTTCCCATGAAATCGCGAGTCCCCCGTGTTTTTGATTGCTTCTCGACGATCAACTCAGATAGTTCAGACAACTTGATATTGTCAGGCGATAAATTTCCGCATTTGAGCGGACTGATGGAGGCCGCGGGCGGTGCGGTTCTTTGTCCCAACTCAGCCGCCATGATCTTCTAATCCGAACCTCAAACTGATTCCATGATTCCCAGTGCCAACGAATCCCCGTCCAAAAGCAGCGAAAAGAGCAAGGGAGGGGGCAAGAAGGCCAGAAAGGAACCGGATGGGCTGGGGAAGATCGCACCAGGTGAGCTCGGGCTTACCGCACCGAATCAGGCGGTGAAAAACTATGTGCTGGATACGAACGTCCTGATTCACGATCCCGGCTGTCTTGGTCGCTTCAAGGAAAACCACATTTGCATTCCTGCCGATGTGCTTTCGGAGCTTGATCGCTTCAAGTCCGAGCAGTCAGAGCGCGGTGCGAATGCACGCCGCGTGCATCGCATGTTGACGGAGCTTTTTTCTTGCTCCGAGAAGATCACTGAAGGGGTGCCGACTGAAGGTGGCGGGACCCTGCGGATGGTGATCTATGATCCTGCGATCTGTCCGAAAAATTCCGATTTGCTCAATCGTTTTCACCGCGTCTTTCCTGATCGTGAGCGCGTCGATCACCGGATCATGGCGGCCACTCTGTTGCTGATGCAGCATAACGAGGCACCGGTGGTGCTGGTGACCAAGGACATCAACATGCAGCTCAAGGCCCGCGCGATGGGCATCGAGTGTCAGGATTATCTCAACGACAAGGTCGATCCGCGTGAGGTGTCGAGCTACGATATCCGCCGTATTCCTGCGGATGCCAGCGAGCTTCAGCGCTTTGCCAGTTCGGGTCTGCTGGAGATTCCGCACGAGCGGCGCATGGAAGTGGTGCTCAATCAGTATGTGCTGTTAGAGGCTTCCGAGAAACAGACGATGCCTGCCCGACTTGCGGCTGAAGGCCGACTTGTGCGCTTGCAGATTCCCGAGGCCCTGAAGATTCCTGATGGCATCGCGCTCAAGCCGCTGAACCTCGGCCAGCGCTGTTTGATCGATGCCTTGCTGAACCCGGAAATCTCGCTGGTTACCTGCTACGGTCATGCCGGCACGGGCAAGACGCTGGTCGCGGTTGCTGCGGGTTTGCATGAGATGTTCAACCGGAGCTACACGGGGCTCACGGTTAGTCGTCCGGTCGTTGCGATGGGTGAGCAGCTCGGTTTCTTGCCAGGAACGCTCGAGGAAAAGATGCGGCCATGGTTGCAGCCAATCCACGATGCGCTGGATCTGCTGATGCGCCCTCCGGCTCCGCTCGGTCCGCGGCGCAAGCAGGGGAAGAAGGAAAACGATCCTTCGGCCAAGAAGCCTTACGAAGTGCTGATCGAGCAGGGGGTCGTCGAAATCGAAGCGCTCGCTTACATCCGTGGTCGCTCGATTCCGAATCGCTTTTTCATCCTCGATGAAGCCCAGCAGTTGACGCCACAGGAAGCGAAGACGGTGGTCACGCGGATGTCGCGTGGTTCGAAGCTGGTGCTCGTTGGTGATCCGGCGCAGATCGACAATCCCTATGTGGATAGCCGGAGCAATGGTCTGGTCTACACGCGGAATCGTTTGAAAGGTCAGCCATTCGTTGCGCACATCGCCCTGAACCGTGGCGAGCGTTCGGAGCTGGCTGAGGCTGGGGCGACGATGATGTGATTTTGAATCTCCTCTGGCTTGAGTAAGCTTGGGGAGATGCCCGCTAGGACTTCAGTTCTTTGCGCAGTTGCGAGGTGATCGCGCGGAGCCGTCTCTCAAGGTTGGTGGGATCGGTGTCGGGATCAAATCGGATCGCGCGGTGAAGGGCGATGGCTTCGTGCAGTTCTTTAGGTTCGCTGATGATGGAGGAAAGGCCAAGGAGCCACGATCCAAGTGGCATACCCGGCGGGCGTGGGCCGAGGTGAGTTGAGGCGATTTTTTCAATACCGCTCAAGGCCGTGATGGGATGGGCGGCGCTGGCGACTCGGCGCTCGGTGGCGGGATCAACGCGGCGCTTTGATTTCCAGAGTCGGCGGCCAATCAAAAGAGCACCAAGGAGGAAGGGGACGGCGATGATGGTGAAGGCGATGGCAAGGTTTCCCGGTTCACTGCGCCAGACGAGGATGTCGTCCCGTCGCATTTGCCACCAGTCGAGGAGACCCTGCCAGGGAGGGGTGCGTGGGGTCTCGAGTCCGCTCCAATCGGGTGGAGTGAGATCGACGTCGATCCATCTCTTGTTAGATTCATCCCATGCTTCGCACCATGCATGGGCGTGGGTGCCTCGAAGGATGGCTTCGTTTGACTTTGGGTTGAACTCCAGAACCGCGAAGCCGGTGGCGTAGCGGGTTGGGATGCCGGCTTCGCGCAGGAGCAAAGCCGTGGTGGTGGCGAAGTATTCGCAGTGGCCGCGGCGGGTCTCCTGGAGAAAGATGCTGATGAATTGATCGTTTCTGAGTCCGGGCTTGGGCTTGGGCCGATCAAGGTAGCGGGTGTAGGTGAAGTGATCGAGGAAGTGATCGCGGATTCGGGTGATCTTTGCTTCGAGTGTTCCCTCATCCAGTTTCAGTTCGAGGGCGAGTTCCGTGAGGGCTTCATGTTCGCTCTTGGGAATGGCGAGTTCAGGGCACTTGAGCCCGGTGGCTCTCTTCACTTCCAATGGAGCTTTGCTTGTGCCAATCAGGTTTTTCCACAGGATCGTCGCATTGGCGACCGGGTGCTTTGGATCGATTTTCAGCGAACCAAGCGAGTTGATTTCAAGGTTCTGGGCGGGAATGACGACACTCGCGGCATTGGATGGAATGGGCAGGAGGTCCTCTTGATTGATCGCGCCTCTCAGAATGAACCGGGGGAGATCAGGAGCGCTGGCGGCTTCAGTCGGCATGAAGGCGTCCCCGTCTTCGCGCCCGATGAGACGGTAGGGATTCTCGATTCCGATGAAGTCGAGCTCTTCGAAGTCGTCAAAGTTTGGCGAGCCATCGGGGTCGGGCGGCACTTCAGCTCTCCAAGTCGTATTGACGTAGGTATTGTAGGATGCGAGGCGAATCAGGCGCGGAAGACTCCCTGAAACTGGCTTCAGGCGCCAAACGATATTGGGTGATTGCTTGATCTCCTTGAGCTCGCCAATGGAGGTGTAAGTTTCACGGGAATGGGGGCCACCTCGGTCATCGAGTCCGATCATTTTGTGATAGATCATGTCGATCACCTTTTCGCCAGTGTAGCCACCAAGGACCGATATCCCAAGGGCAAGCGTGGCGGCCATCGGTGCGAGCCGATTTTTCCAAGTGAACTGACGCTTGAATGCCCGGATGATCAGAAAGACCAAGCACGGGAAATAGATGGGTGTTTTGGCAAAACTTCCCAGCGATGCAGCAATGATGATCAAGGTGAAATAGATGTGACCAAAGGCGATTTCTATGTCGTGGAAAGGAAGGCCGTGTTGGCGGGCATGATCACGCCTCTTTCTAACAAAAATCGAGAAGGTCGCGAGAGGTATGGTCCGATGCATGCCGTAGGACTGGACGAACTGAAGAGGAAAGAAGAGCAGTGGCAGCCAGATGACCGTGCTCGGGAGGGCGTCGAAAACCGACGAGTTCATCCACACCAAGACGCCTGCGAAAAACAGCAGGAGAATCGATGCTTGCCAGGCCCGATAAAATGCCTGTTCGCCAAAATCCCAGCGGAAGCGCGTCCAGTGGGCGGCCTCGGTGGCCACGGCGACCAGCAGGCCGATTAGCGGGTGGCCGATCATGCCACCCCAGAAAAGCAGGCTGATCCCCAGCAGCAGCCGCGGTGGTCCGGGCTGAGCTCTTTTGGAACGACTGGAGGTGGGCATGACGAACTGGTGCTAAATGCTTAGACTCTAAAGGTTCGGAGGAAGGCGCATCAAGTCCCGAGCGAGTTGCGAGGAACGGACGAAATGAACGCGCGGTGGCGGCACGGCAGGAGGCTCGTGGCAGACGACGATGGCGGCGATTTCGACACCAAAGGTTGAGATCCGGCGGAGGAGTTGGGCGCGTTCTTCAGACCATCCGGAAAGAATGGCGAGGCAGCCGGCAAGGTCTTCGGAGTGACGAAGGACAAGTTTGTTGAGTGAATCAAACTCCGGCTCGGCAGAAGCCTCAACTCCCGCGAGCACTTCTAACAGAGTCTCCGCCCGGTCTACTCCGCGACCGGCGGTGACGACGTGTTCGCGTCCGGAGATGAACATCAAATCGATGAGGCATTCCTGGGTGTCGACCGATGCGATGAACGAGGCTGCGACGGTCACGGCGTCTTCGAAGAGTTCCTCGTCGCCCGGGTCGGGAAAAGTATCAAGGACCAGGCCGTGGCGGGGGAAAAAGGTGTCTTCCAGTTCCTTGACGATCGGTTGACCGGTGCGTGCCCAGCTTTTCCAGTGGATAAGCCGCAAGGGATCACCGGGGCGGTACTCGCGCAGGCCGACGAATTCACCGGACTGGCCGGCGGTGCGCGAGGCGGCGTCGCCCCCAGGCTGAAAGCGGGCGCTACCGGGAAGTTCAAAAGGGGGGAGGCGATGGCGTTTGGGCAGCACCGCGAGGGTGCCGGTGGGTGCTTTGACCCGGGCGCAGCGCTGATAGAAACCGAAGGGATCGGGAAGCAGGACGCGCAGGTCATCGAGCCGGATGAGTCCGCGGCGCCTCGGGATAATCTCGGCGAAAAAGGTGTCAACCGCCCCGGCTCTGAGCCGGAGAGGCTCGTCACCGTAGCCGGAATGAAAAGCGAGGCGGCGGTCCTGAAGCCAGCTCCAGCAGTAGTAGGAAAAGGTGCGGTCGAAGGCGTTGCGGGATTCACCACCGGGCTCGCGTGCGGCCAGGAAGGATGCCTTTCTGGGCCGTGAATCAGGCGGGGTCTCGGTGAGGTAGGCGTGATGGAGTGGAAGCAGTCCGCAGTTTCGGACCCGGTAGCGGAGTTTGACCGGTTCACCCGCGGTGGCGTGGCGCGGCATGTCGCGGACCACTTCCAGCCGCGCGCGTCGGAAGGGAAGGGAGATCAGTGCGAGCACGCCAAGTGAAATGCCGAACGACAGCAGCATGAAAATCGGGTTGCTACCCTTTCCCGGTGCCTGGCCGCCGGCGAGGCAGGTGATCACCATGCCAAGGATCAGCAAGCCCATGCCTGCGGGGCGAATGCGACGTCGAAAGAAGTAGTTGATCGCCGCCCCGTGGTAGTAGAACGGGTAGAGAAGTGAGCGGAAGCCGACGTGGGGCACCGTGTTTTTGGACGCGTCGATGGATTTAGCCGTGCTCAATCTTCCCGATCCTCATCTCGTTGTCGGCGCTTCGCCAGAAAAGAACGCGCCTGACGGAAAGTTGGAGCTGATGGATTGCTTTGCATTTATCGGTCACGGGAGGAAAAAATTATCAAAATAGGGCTTGTCAGGTTCCGGTCGCTGACTAAGTTCGCCGCCCCCACAGCGCAGCCTGCCGTCTCTAGCCAGAGGCAAGCTGCTTCGAAAATCTTACTATCTATCGGGTGCAGCACCGGAAAACAGGCTCCTGCGAGGGAAATCTCGCCGGTCCTCGGTGCGCCTCATAACGCGAAAAATACCGAACCCCGCAGGAATCTATGCCGACTATTAATCAGCTCGTCCGCAAAGGACGTCACGTCCCGGTCGAGAAATCGAAGTCACCGGCGATGGCGAATTGCCCACAACGTCGTGGTGTTTGCCTTCAAGTGATGACCCGTACGCCGAAGAAGCCAAACTCGGCTCTCCGTAAAGTAGCCAAGGTCCGCTTGACTAACGGCTTTGAAGTCATTGCCTACATCGGTGGTGAAGGCCACAACCTTCAGGAGCACTCCATCGTTCTCGTTCGCGGTGGCCGAGTGAAAGACCTTCCGGGTGTTCGCTACCACATCGTCCGTGGTGCTCTGGATACTCTCGGCGTCGATAAGCGCCGCCAAGCTCGCTCGAAGTATGGTGCAAAGCGTCCTAAGGAGGGTGCCGCCGCCGCTCCTGCCAAGAAGCGGTAATTTTCTGACTTCAACCAATTTTCATTATGTCACGCCGCAAGCGCACATTCAAAAAGCCTGATCGCCGCGATTCACGCTACGACAGCCCTCTCGTCGGTCACCTGATCTGTAAGGTCATGAACGACGGCAAGCGTTCCCTCGCGGAGCGCATCGTTTACGCCGCCATCGAGAAGGCCAACGAAGGAGTCGACACCGTCGATCCTCTCGAAGTCGTTACTCGCGCCATTGAGAACTCCAAGCCGCGCGTGGAAGTCAAAAGCCGCCGCGTTGGTGGTGCGACTTACCAGGTGCCACTTGAAGTTGAGCCTGCTCGCTCCGAGTCGCTCTCCCTTCGCTGGATCGTCGGTTATGCCCGCGGTCGTAAAGGAACTCCAATGCACGTCGCCCTCGCCAACGAAATCAAGGATGCCGCCAACAACCAAGGCAGCGCGGTTCGTAAGCGTGACGACGTTCACAAGATGGCCCAGGCCAACCGCGCCTTCGCTCACTTCCGTTTCTAAGTTCCCGATTGTCTTCAATTAGAACCGCCCCACTTCGATGTCCGCGAATCCCAACAGTCCTGATCGTCCCTTTCCGCTTGAGCGGACAAGGAACATTGGGATTGCGGCGCACATCGATGCCGGCAAGACGACGCTCACCGAGCGGATTCTGTTCTACACCGGCATGATTCATAAAATCGGCGAGGTGCACGATGGTGCCGCCACAACCGATTGGATGGAGCAAGAGCGCGAACGCGGCATCACGATCACTTCCGCCGCCGTGACCACCGAGTGGTGGCAGCGCGAAGAAGAGGGGATTGTGAAGAGCTTCACGGGCGAAAAGCAGCGCATTAACATCATTGATACCCCAGGCCACGTCGACTTCACTGCTGAAGTCGAGCGCTCACTGCGCGTGTTGGATGGTGCGGTCGTCGTTTTCTGCGGCGTTGCCGGTGTCCAGCCCCAGACCGAAACGGTTTGGCGTCAGGCCACCAAATACAAGGTCCCGCGCATCGTCTTCGTCAACAAGATGGACCGCGTCGGAGCCGACTTCGATAGCGTCTTCGAAGAGATCAAGGATAAGCTCGGGGCGAATGCCGTGCGCATTCTCATTCCGATCGGTTGCGAAGATGACCTTCGTGGCCAGATCGACGTGGTGAACAAAAAGGCTGTCTACTTCGTGGATGATGCCACTTTTGGTTCCACCTACGAGATCAAGGACCTCGACGATGAGCAAACCGCCGTTACGGACCTCGCTTACCAGGAACTTCTCGAAGCCGTCGTCAGTGTTGACGACGAACTCGGTGAGAAGTTCATGATGGAAGAGCCGATTAGCCGCGAGGATCTTAAGCTCGCTCTGCGCCGTGCCACCACATCAAACCTCATTATACCGGTAGCCGGTGGTTCCGCATTCAAGAACAAGGGCGTGCAGTTCCTGCTTGATGCGATTGTCGATTACCTGCCGAGCCCGCTCGATATTCCATCTGCCGTTGGCATGAACCCCGATGACGAAGATCAAAAGATCGAGGTTCATACCAGCGACAACGAGAAGTTCTGCTCGCTCGCCTTCAAGCTCTGGGCTGACAAGTATGTCGGCAAGCTCGTCTTCTTCCGCGTCTATTCTGGCGTGGTGAAAAAGGGCGATACGGTCTATAACCCGCGTACCCGCAAGAGCGAGCGCATCGGTCGTTTGATCCGCATCCAGTCCGATCAGCACACCGACATCGATGCTTGCTACGCCGGTGACATCGCCGCCATGGTGGGTTTGAAGAATGTCCAGACTGGCGATACGATCGCATCCGTCGGAAACGACGTGGTCCTTGAGCCACCAACGTTCCCCGAGCCCGTCATTTCGATGGCCGTCGAGCCCAAGACCAAGGTCGATCAGGAAAAGCTCGCTGGTGCCTTGGTTCGTCTCTCCGAGGAGGATCCCACTTTTGCGGTCAAGACCGACGAAGACACCGGGCAGACCATCATTTCCGGAATGGGCGAGCTCCACCTGGAAATCATCATCGACCGCATCCGCCGCGAATTCAAAGTCGAGGCAAACACCGGTGCACCGCAAATTGCTTACCGCGAAACCATCACCGGAGAAGCCGATGGTGAGGGCAAACTGATCAAGCAGTCCGGTGGCAAGGGCCAGTACGGCCACGTCAAACTTCACGTCAAGCCGAACGAAAAGGGCAAGGGCCTCTCGGTGGAAAACAAAATCGTCGGTGGCGAGATTCCCAAGGAATTCCACAACTCGGTGATCCAGGGCGTCGAGCAATCGATGAGCAACGGATTCGTCGCCGGCTATCCGGTCGTTGATGTCCACGTCGACCTCCTCGGTGGTTCCTTCCACGAAGTCGATTCGAACGAAAACGCCTTTACCATGGCCGCGATCTTCGCGATGCGTGACGGCTTCAAGAAGGCCAACCCGATCTTGCTCGAGCCCATCATGGGTGTCGAGGTTTCCACTCCTGACGACTATCAGGGCGACGTGATGGGCGACCTCAGCCGCCGCCGTGGTCAGATCGGAGAAATCGTCACCAAGGGCAAACTCGCCGTCGTTCACGCCGCCGTTCCCCTCAAGGAAATGTTCGGCTACTCGACCGCCGTCCGGACTCTTTCTTCAGGCCGTGCCTCGTACTCGATGACCCCATCACATTTCGAGCAGGTTCCCCCCAATATCGTCGAAGAAATCCTCAACGAATACTGACCCTTTCAGTTACCAACTCTCACTTAACCGCCAACACTTCCTTCGCCATGCAAAACCAGAAGATCCGCATCCGCCTCCGGGCATTCGACCATCGTGCGATCGATCGCTCCGCCCTGGAGATCGTCGAGACAGCCAAACGCACTGGTGCGAAGGTCGCAGGCCCGATCCCGCTTCCTACACGTATCGAAAAGTTCAGTGTGAACCGCTCCGTCCACGTCAACAAGAAGTCGGCCGAACAGTTCGAAATCCGCACCCACAAGCGCGTGTTGGACATCGTTGACCCGACCGCCCGCACGGTGGATGAGCTCAAGAAGCTCAACCTGCCAGCAGGTGTCGATATCGCCATCCGTATCTGAGTTACCCCACCTGAATAACTCACCTTTCCATTTCAAATCCCTTTAAAGTAATGTCTCTAGGTATACTCGGTAAAAAGCTCGGCATGACTCGTCTGTTTGACGAGGAAAGTCAGGCGATGATTCCGGTGACCGTCGTCGAAGTTGGCGGCAACACCATTCTCCAAACGAAGACCGTCGAAAGCGATGGCTACAACGCCGTTCAGGTTGGTTACCACGACCAGAAGGAACAGCGCGTTGCCAAGCCGCTCCTTGGCCACTTCAAGAAGCACGGATCCGCTCCCAAGCAGTGGGTGAAGGAGTTCCGTTTCGCCGAAGGCGAGGCGCTTCCGACCGAGCACCCGGGCGCTGAGCTCTTCACCGCCGGTCAGTGGATCGACGTGATCGGTGTCACCAAAGGCAAAGGTTTCCAAGGTGCCGTGCGTCGTCACAAGTTCGGTGGTCTCAAGCAGACTCACGGTTCGATGATGCACCGCCGAACAGGCGCGATCGCCGCCGGCTCGACACCAGGCCGCGTGTGGAAAGGCCAGAAGATGCCCGGTCACATGGGCACTGACAACCGCACCACCCAGAATCTCAAGGTCGTCGCCGTGCGTCCTGAAGATAATGTCATCCTCATCAAGGGTTCCCTGCCGGGCACCAAGGGATCCTACATTACCGTCCGCCCTGCCAAGAAGAAGCCACTGCCAAGCGCATAAGCTGACTTCACCTAACCTAGAAACGATTTCCGACCATGTCCGCGAAAACTTTCACTGCTGCCGACGCCGCATCCGCCAACATCGTCCTCGCCGACAAAGGCAAGGGCAGTCAGGCCGTGCACGACCTCGTCACCGCTTACCGCGCCAATCGCCGTACTGGCTCCGCTAACACCAAGACCCGTGGCGAAGTCCGCGGTAACAACAAGAAGATCTATCGCCAGAAGGGCACCGGTGGTGCTCGTCACGGCGACAAGCGTGCCCCGATCTTTGTCGGTGGTGGTGTGGTCTTCGGCCCACGGCCCCGCGACTACTCGAAGCACGTCACCAAGACCGTTCGCCGTCTCGCGTTGCGTGCCACGCTTCGTGATATCATCGAGTCCGGTGTTCTAAAGGTGCTTCCAAGCTTCTCCATCCCCGACGGCAAGACCAAGTCCTTCATCTCGACGGTCACCGCTGAAGCCGATGCCCGCAAGGTGCTCATCGTTGCCAAGAGCTTCGACGAAAACACCTACCTCGCCGCCCGTAACGTGCAGTGGGCCGAACTTCGCACCGCTGACAGTGTCAACGTCGAGGAACTGCTCCACGCCAACACCGTGCTCCTCGTCGAGGACTCGCTGGAAACCCTCGCCGCCCGCACCGCTTAACTCTTTCCGCTGAAAGCGCCATGAAGGATCTTTATCAAGTCATCAAACAAGTCCGCGTCTCGGAAAAAGCGACGATGCTCAACGAACTGAACAATCAGATCGTTCTCGAAGTCGACCCACGGGCCAACAAGCTCGAGATCAAACGTGCCGTGGAGCAACTCCTCGGCAAGAAAGTCGTCTCTGTCCAGACCCTGAATCAGGCTGGCAAGTTGAAGCGCCAGCGTCGTGCAGACGCAGGTCGCACAAACCATTGGAAGAAGGCAATCGTCCGTCTCAAGGCCGGCGAAACCCTTGATCTCGTATAATCTTTTTAACCGGCTTAACCGCGCAACCCTTTAACGAGCCATGTCTCTCAAAGAGTTCAAACCCCTGACACCGCCACAGCGCTATAAAGTGCTGCCGTCCTTCGAGGAAATTACCAAGAAGACTCCGGAGAAATCCCTGCTCACTCCGCTCAAGCGCAGTGGTGGACGGAATAATACCGGACGTATCACCACCCGTCACATCGGTGGTGGTGCCAAGCGCCACTATCGCCTGATCGACTTCAAGCGCCGCAAGCACGACGTGCCTGCTAAGGTTGTCGGCATCGAATACGATCCAAACCGCACCTGCCGCATCGCGCTGCTCGAATACGAAGACGGACAAAAGAGCTACATCTTAGCTCCTGCCGGCCTCGAAACCGGTGACACTGTTGTTTCTGGTGACAAGACTGCTCCCAAGGTGGGGAATGCGATGCAACTTCGCAACGTGCCACTCGGAACCGCGATCCACAACATCGAGCTGATCCCAGGTAACGGAGGCAAGGTCGCGCGTGCTGCTGGTCAGCAAGCGATCCTTTCCAACCGGGAAGGTGAGTGGGCCCTGGTGAAGATGCCTTCCGGAGAAATCCGCCGCTTCAATTCCAACTGCCTCTGCACCATCGGCACCGTTGGTAACCGCGATCACATGAACGAGGTTTCCGGCAAAGCTGGCCGGACCCGCTGGCAGGGCGTGCGCCCAACCGTCCGCGGCATGTGTATGAACCCCGTCGATCACCCGAACGGTGGTGGTGAGGGTAAGTCCAAGTCCGGTGGTGGTCGTCAGCACCTTCTCAGCCCTTGGGGCCACGCGAAGGGACAGAAGACCCGCAAGCCGAAGAAGCCAACTGGAACCTTCATCATCGAGCGCCGCAAGAAGAAGCGCTAAGTCAAACCTCAACGAATTACTGAACCATGCCACGTTCCCTTAAGAAAGGCCCCTACATTGACCAGAAGCTTCTGGCCAAGATCGACAAGGCCATCGAGGCCGATGACAAGAAGCCGATCAAGACCTGGAGCCGCGCTTCCATGATCACTCCTGACTTCGTCGGTCTGAACTTCGCCGTGCACAACGGCAAGACCTTCGTTCCCGTGTATGTCACGGAAAACATGGTCGGCCACAAGCTTGGTGAATTCTCACCGACCCGCATCTTCCGTGCCCACGGAGGTATCGGTAAGAAATAAAACTCTAACTCCTAACTTTAAACTCCAAACGAAGATTCGAAATCCACGCTCCAACGTCAGTTTCAGCCCTGCTGCCTTTCTTGGAGTTCAGAAATTGGAGTTTAAAGTTTCCGCCATGTTCCAACGCGTCGTCATCCGATCCCTCGCCACCGCCGCCCTCGGGTTGCTGGTCGGGACTGGTGCGTGCCTGGCTCAGGCGGACCGCTCTGACCTTGAAAGCATCGTTGGAGAACTCCAGCGCCGCAACAAAGCTCTGGAGCAGGGGATTGCCGAGGCCAACCGTGCCGAAAAGGAAGCATCCGAACAACTCGCTCAGGTGCGCCGTCACCTAGAGGCTCTCGGACGTGACCTTCTCAACGGTGGTGACGAACGCCTGATCCAGGCGACAGCCGACATTCAGATCCTCAACGAACGCATTTCCCGTCTCGAAAGCGGTGCGATGCAACTCAACGGAGTCCTCAACGAATACCTCAGAACAGCGGTTGCCGCTGATCCCGATTCACGACTTCGTTTAGAAACTGCCATGCGCGAGCTTGACGAAGTCCTCGAACTGCGCCAGAAGCCCGCCCCCGCAGCTCAAGCTGGAACCGCTAACCGCGCAAAAGTTATGAGCATCGATCCCGAAAGCGGCCTGCTTGTCCTCAATATTGGTGACACTCAGGGAACTCGGATCGGAACTAACTACCGCCTCTTCCGAGGCGACCAAGCCTATGGCACCGTGATCATTGCCGACGTCCGTCGCTCGATCTCCGGTGCCTTCGTCGAGACTCTCGAGGCCAGCCAAGGCCCCGTTAGACTCGGTGACCTCGCCATTCTAGAAACCGAATAATCCGCCACCAGGCCCCAAGCAACCTTCTCACCTACGACCACGATGGAAGTAAAGAGCACCACCAAACACGTCCGCGTCTCCCCAAAGAAAGCCCGTGACGTCGCCCGCGCAATCCAGGGACTTCCTGTTTCCGTAGCACTGGACATTCTCACCTTCACCCCGAAGAAGTCTGCCCAACTCATCAACAAGACCCTCAAGACGGCGATCGCTGACGCCGAGAATAACTTTTCTCTCGATGTTGACACTCTGATCGTCAAGGAGGCCATCATTGGTGCGGGGCCAACCATGAAGCGCCACAAGCCACGTGCTCGCGGGTCCGCTGGAGCCATCATTAAGCGCACAAGCCACATTTTCATCACGCTCGCCGAAGCTCCAGAAGAGGAGGCCCGTAGCAAGCGCGTCAACGTTTCCAAGAAGGTCGAAGCCTGATCCCCAATCCCGAACACGAATCTCATTATGGGCCAAAAAGTCAACCCCATCGCTTTCCGTCTCGCCGTCAATAAGGACTGGCGTTCGAAGTGGTATGCATCCGGCAAGGATTACACCACCAAGCTTCACGAAGACCTTAAAATCCGGAAGTATATCTCGGATCGACTTCAGTTCGCGGCCATTTCCAAAGTGGTGATCGAACGTGCTTGGGCCAGCGTCCGCGTCACTCTCCACACTTCGCGCCCCGGTTTGATCATCGGTCGCAAAGGTTCGGAAATCGAGCGCATGACCGCCGATCTCAGCAAGGTCTGCAAGGACGCTCAGGTCAAGATCGACATCGTCGAGATTCGCAAGCCCGAGC
Source organism: uncultured Haloferula sp. (assembly GCA_964628795.1). GTDB lineage: Bacteria > Verrucomicrobiota > Verrucomicrobiia > Verrucomicrobiales > Akkermansiaceae > Haloferula. Next base: position 26,671 of record CAZVMS010000088.1, read on the forward strand.
TCGATGCCCAGCTCGTTGCCGAGCAGGTCGCCGTTCAGCTTGAGCGTCGTATTTCTTTCCGTCGCGCCATGAAGCGCGCCGTGCAGACCGCCATGGAATTTGGTGCTGAAGGCATCCGTCTTCGGGTCGCAGGTCGCCTCGGTGGTGCGGACATCGCCCGTTCGCAGGTTTATCGCGAGGGCAAGGTGCCACTTCAGACCCTTCGTGTTCCGATCGAGTATGGCTTCGCCGAAGCTCGCACTGTTTATGGTGTGATCGGCGTGAAGTGCTGGGTGAACAAGAAGGAAGATGCCGATCAAGGACCTTCCCCACGTGGCGATCGCAACGAGCGCCGCGAGCGCGGTCCTCGCCGTCCGAGGAACAACGACGGAGGTGGCGGTGGAAATCGCCCAGCGCCAGCTCCAGCCCCACAAGCCTGAATTTCCCTTTAACCAATAACTTTTCAAGGAGGACTAAGCCATGCCATTGATGCCCAAACGGACGAAGTTCCGTAAAACGCACCGCGGAAGCCGCTCCGGCAACGCGCAACGCGGAACCACCGTCGCTTTCGGTGACTTCGGTCTCCAGGCGCTCGGACGCGGTTGGATGACGAACCGTCAGATCGAAGCCTGTCGTATCGCGATCAACCGCTTCCTTAAACGTAAAGGAAAGGTCTGGATCCGGATCTTCCCCCACAAGTCGATCACCTCGCGCCCACCTGAAACCCGGATGGGTAAAGGTAAGGGTGCGGTTGAAGGCTGGGTCGCCGTGATCCGCCCAGGCAACATGCTTTTCGAAGTTTCCGGCGTGCCGGAATCACAAGCCCGCGAAGCCATGCGCCTCGCATCCTACAAGCTCGGGATCGAGACACGCTTCGTTGTCCGTAATCCCCATTCCTGAGCCATAACCGAAACTTATTGCAGCCATGGCCACGACCAAAAACAAGCTCGGCGAACTTACCCTGAAAGAACTCGAAGCAAAGCTTCGCGACCTCAAGGAAGAAGCCTTCAACCTCCGCCTCCAGCAGACCACCGGTCAGCTTGAGAATTCCTCCAGGATCCGCATCGTCCGTCGCGATACTGCACGGGTGATGACCTACCTGAAAGCCCGCCTCAATCAGGCCTGAGCGAACCCATTCATTACCATTTATCTTCCATGAGCGAGACCCAACAGGAATCCCGTCCCCACCTTCGCAAGACTCGCGTTGGCGTGGTCGTTTCCAACAAGATGAACAAGACCCTTGTGGTCGAGCACGTTGCTCGTGTTCCTCACCCACGCTTCAACAAGATCGTCAAGCGGTCCAAGAAATACTACGTGCACGACGAAAAGGGCGAAGCCCAGATCGGCGACAAGGTGCGGATCGTTGAAACCAAGCCTGTTTCCAAGCTCAAGTGCTGGGCTCTTCAGGAAATTCTTACCCACTAACGCCCCGCGCGTTTTCAAACTCACGCATTTCTCCGCCATGATCCAAATGGAATCCCTTGTGAAGGTCGCCGATAATACCGGTGCCCGTTCCGCCAAGATGATCGGTGTCCTCGGCAAGCGCTCGCGTAGCGCCGATGTCGGTGACATCATCACTGCCCACATCCGCGACTCAATCCCGACCGCTTCGGTCAAGAAGGGCTCGGTCGTCAAGGCGGTGGTCGTCCGCACCGCTGCTCCCATCCGCCGCACTGATGGTTCGATCCTCCGTTTCGACGGCAACGCGATCGTCATCATCGATAAGGACAACAACCCCAGGGGTAGCCGTATTTTCGGACCCGTGGCTCGTGAACTTCGTGAAAAGCAATTCATGAAGATCGTTTCCCTCGCTCCCGAGGTCCTCTGAACCGCCAAACGCAGAATTTTCCATGAAGACTCACGTAAAAAAGGGTGACGAAGTCGAAATCATCGCCGGTAACCATAAAGGCAAGCGTGGCACCGTGATGGTGGTCAACGCTACCAAGCAGCAGGTGATCGTCGAAGGTGCCCGCAAGATCAAGAAGGCTACTCGCCCCTCCGAAGTCAACCCTGATGGTGGCATCTTGGAGCAAGACGGTCCCGTCCATATTTCCAATGTTAAGAAACTGGGCTGAGTTCCTTGGATGGTCCGCTGGCCGTCCATGGATCGCTGCCCGCGCTTAAGCGTAAACAAAGCGCTGACCCGCTGAAACCAAATGAGTACCCCAATCCTACAGAAACACTACAAGGAGAAGGTAGTCCCGGCTTTGACCAAGAAGCTCGGCTACACCAATCCTCATCAGGTGCCTGTCCTCGAGAAAATCGTGGTCACCACTTGCATGGGCAAAGCCCCCGACCGCAAGGTCGCCGTTGACGACGCCGTCTCCGAGATCGCCAAGATCACCGGTCAGCGTCCATCGATCACCTTCTCGAAGAAGGCGGTTGCGAACTTCAAGCTCCGTGCCGGTGAGCCGCTCGGTGCCCGCGTCACCCTCCGTGGTGAGCGCATGTGGGAGTTCCTTTTCCGCTTCATCAACATTACCGCACCGAACATCCGTGACTTCCGCGGTATCGGTTCGAAGAGCTTTGATGGCCGCGGTAACTACGCCGTCGGATTCGCCGATCAGACGATTTTCCCGGAAATCGAGCTCGATCAAATCAAACGCCAGATCGGCTTCGACCTCATTTTCGTGACCTCCGCGAAGACCGACGACGAAGGTCGTGCACTGCTTGCCGAACTCGGCATGCCGTTCCGTGATCTCAAAAAGGATGAAGCCACCGAAGGTGCTGCTGCCTGAGAACCCCAAGAAACTTAAATAGAAGACACCATCATGGCCGTTCTCTCCGACCCTATCTCCGACTTCCTGACGCGCTTCAAGAATTGCTGCCGCGCCGGTAACGAGGAATTTTCCGCACCCTTTTCCCGTATCAAGGCCGATATTGCCAAGGTTCTTCAGGAAGAGGGATACATCTGGAGCTACGAAGTCGTCACGACCGAGAAGTATCCTCAAATCAAGGTGAAGGCACGCTATGTCGATGGCCGCTCGGTCCTCACCGACCTCAAGCGCATCTCGAAGCCAGGTCGCCGCGTCTATGCAGGTGCCGACGACATTCCACGTGTGCTTAACGGTCTCGGGATCGCGGTCGTCTCCACTCCAAAAGGTGTGATGTCCGGTATGGCTGCCAAGCGCTCACGCCTCGGTGGCGAAATCATCGCCAACGTCTGGTAAACCCCCAACACGAGAAAGGAACAAACTACCATGTCACGAGTTGGATTTAAACCAATCGCCTTGCCCGACAAGGTGAAGCTCAGCCTCGCCGGCCGCCAGGTCAGCGTCGAAGGCCCCAAAGGCAAACTTGCTTTTGCACTGCCAAACGGCATCAACGTCAGCACTGAGGACAGCACCGTTGTCGTCAGTCGCGAATCCGAACTTCGCGTTCACCGCGCCCTTCACGGCACGGTTCGCAGCCTGGTGAACAACATGATCATCGGCGTGTCCGAAGGTTTCATCAAGGAACTTGAAATCCAGGGCGTCGGTCTTCGTGCCGCCGTCAAGGGTCAGGATCTCGACCTCGCCCTCGGCAAGTCGCACCCGATTCTTCACCCGATCCCATCTGAACTTACCGTGAGCGTCGCCGATAACACCAAGATCAAGGTGGAAGGTATCGACAAGCAATTGGTCGGTCAGTTTGCGGCTGAAGTTCGCAACTATTACAAGCCGGAGCCATACAAGGGCAAGGGTGTCCGCTACGCCGGAGAACGTGTTCGCCGGAAGGAAGGCAAGAGCGTCGGCAAATAACAACCCGCACCCATCCATAAATCATGAGCCATCTCAATCGCAAGGAAGTGCGCACGCGGATCCACAAGCGGATCCGCAGGAAGGTCCTCGGAACACCCGAGCGTCCACGCCTCGCTGTCCATTATTCGAACCAGCACATTTACGCCCAAATCATCGACGATACTGCCGGCAAGACCCTCGTGTCTGCCTCGACTTTCGACAAATCTGTCGAAAAGGCAGCATCGAACGTTGCTTGTGCGGCAACAGTTGGCCAACTTGTCGCCGAGCGCGCCAAAGAAGCCAATGTCAGCGCCGTGGTCTTCGACCGCGGCGGCCACCTCTATCATGGCAAGATCAAAGCTCTCGCCGAAGCTGCCCGCGAAGCTGGCCTTAAGTTCTAATTTCCGACCCTATCTGTCATGGTGACAAACGAATCAACTCCTGCCTCTCCCGCCCCATCCGAAGCTCCTAAAACTGAGCAAGGTGGTGCTGCTATCGGACCGGTCGCCGGCTCCGGTGGACAAGGCAACTATCAAGGTGGACAAGGCGGTCGTCCTCCATTTGGCCAGAACCGCGGCGGTGGCCGTGGTGGTCGCCCACGTGAAGAACGTGCCGCTCCGATGGTCGACGGTAAGGAGGTGACCGAGAAGGTCGTCTTTATCAACCGCTGCGCCAAGGTCGTCAAAGGTGGTCGCCGCTTCAGCTTCTCCGCCCTCGTCGTTATCGGCGACAAGGAAGGCAAAGTGGGCCTCGGCTATGGCAAGGCAAACGAAGTGGCTGACTGCATCCGTAAGGCATCCGAGTCCGGTCGCAAGCAGCTTGTCAAAATGAACATCGTCGATGGAACGATTCCTCACGAGATTCAGGCCGAATACGGTGGTGGCAAAGTGCTTCTCAAGCCTGCTTCTCCGGGAACGGGAATCATCGCTGGTGGTGGTGTCCGTGCCGTCTGTGAAGCCGTTGGCATCAAGAACGTGCTGGCCAAGTCACTCGGTTCTCAGAACCACGCCAACGTGGTGAAAGCGACCCTCAAGGCGCTGACACTGCTCCGCACCCGCGACCAGATCCTCTCCGGTCGTGGCAAAAAGAAGAAAGAGTCGATCTAATATCGCACATCGAAATTCTGTATCATGAAACTTCATACACTCAGCCCGAACAAGGGCTCCAAGCACCGTGTCAAGCGTCTCGGCTGCGGTGAAAGTTCCGGTCAAGGTAAGACTTCGGGTAAAGGAAACAAGGGGCAGAAGGCCCGCTCCGGCGGCTCGGTTCGTCCTGGTTTCGAAGGTGGCCAGATGCCCCTTCACCGTCGTCTTCCCAAAAAGGGCTTCAATAACTACAACTTCAAAACCACCGTTTCGGTGGTGAACGTCGCCCAACTTGAAAAGGCCTTTGAGGACGGTGCCACGGTCAGCGAGGAGATCCTTCGTGAGATGGGACTCGTCAGCCGGAACACCGACATCGTCAAGATTCTTGGCCAAGGTGAGATCAGCAAGAAGCTGACGATCGCCGTGGATGCCGTCAGTGCCTCAGCTCGTGAAAAGATCGAGAAGGCTGGCGGCAAAGTTGAGACACCCGCTGGCGAGTAAGTGTCCGACGAGGCATGAAACCCTGATTTGTTGAGGAAGCGATTGATCGCTTCCTCAACGCGTTCATAAGAGCACCCCATTTTCGACTTAGCATACCCATGATCTCAGCATTCGCGAATACCTGGAAGGTTCCCGAACTCCGCGACCGCATTCTCTTCACGCTCGCTATGATCGTGATCGTGCGTCTCGGTGTCCATGTCACTCTGCCCGGCGTCGATGCCACTGTCATCGATGCATGGATGGAAGCGGCAAAAAAGAATCAGAGTGCGGACCAGGCCGGTGGCTTGCAGGCGATTCTGGGGATTTTCTCCGGTGGTGCCCTTCAGCAGGCGGGTGTCTTTGCTCTCGGGATCATGCCGTATATCTCGGCATCGATCATGGTGCAGTTGATGACGGCGGTGGTGCCGAAGCTCTCCCGCCTCGCCCGTGAGGATGGCGGGCGTCAGAAGATCACGCAATACACCCGCTACATCACGATCGGTATCGCTTTGGTTCAGGGGGTGTTTGTGGCTCGTTCGCTTCTTACGCCTGAGAGCATTCCTTACATGAACGGCATTGGGGCGGTGATGCAGGACCTCGGTCGTGACTTGGTGCCGAATCCAACCATGGCATGGCAGGTCCTTACGGTGCTGACGATCGTTTCGGGCACACTTTTGCTCATGTGGATCGGTGACCAAATGACCGAGCGCGGAATCGGTAACGGCACTTCGATCATTATTACGGTGAACATCATTGCGGCTCTGCCCGGTGCGATGTTCCAAACTTGGCAGTATTTCGTTCAGCGGGAAGGTGCCAGCTCTTTTGAGGTGATGATGTTAGTGGTGATGATCGCCATGCTTCTGATCGTGATCGCGGGAACCATCGCCATCACCCAGGCGCAACGGCGGATCGCGATCCAGTATGCCAAGCGTGTGGTTGGTCGTAAGCAGTTCGGTGGCCAGACCCAATACTTGCCGCTCAAGGTGAACTACGCGGGTGTGATGCCGATCATTTTCGCGACGGCCGTTTTGACGCTGCCGACCATCATCCTGACTCAGGTGTTTCCGACGGCTTCATGGGCGGTGACGATGCGTGAGGCGCTGCTTGGTGGGACTTGGTATTACGTGCTCGCTGCGGTGTTGATCTTCTTCTTCTCCTACTTCTGGGTGGCGACGATGTTCCAGCCTTCCCAGATTTCGGAAGACCTGAAGCGCAACGGCGGCTACATCCCGGGGGTGCGTCCTGGCAAGCCCACCGCGGACTTCCTCGACTTTACGATGACCCGCCTGACGTTCGCGGGTGCGATCTTCCTGACCTTGATTTTCTGTGTGCCTCTTGCCGTGGGTGCGATCGTCGGACTTCCTCCGGGATCGATGGTGCTTCAGTTTTTCGGTGGGACGAGCTTGCTGATTCTTGTGGGTGTGGTGCTTGACGTGATGCGTCAGGTTGAAACGCACCTATTGCAGCGCCACTACGACGGCTTCCTCCGCAAGGGTAAGCTGAAGGGTCGCTACGATCGCCTCGCACAAGGCACCACAGGTCCAACTTCCAGCACCGCGATTGTCTATCTCTGGGCATTCATTGGATTGCTGCTGGTGATTGGCGCAGTTGCTTGGATGGCCAAGTGACGCCATGGGCCCGCACCTGATCCTGCTTGGACCTCCGGCCTCCGGAAAGGGGACTCAGGGTCGGCGTCTGGCGAGTTCGCTGAATCTCCCCTACCTCAGCACCGGAGCGTTGCTGAGGGAAGCAGTGGAGAATGGCACTCCGGCTGGTCAAGTCGCGGAGCCGATCCTTGAGAGGGGTGGCTATGTTTCAGACGCGCTGATGGGTTCCATCATCGAGCCATGGCTTGAGAACCATCGTGATGGCTGGGTGCTCGATGGATTTCCCAGGACCATCGGGCAAGCTGAGTTTCTCAACCAGTGGCTTGCCCAACACGGCGAGCAGGTGGATGCCGCCATTTCCCTCGAAGTACCGAAGAAGGATCTCGTCGCCCGGATTGAGGGACGGGTGGAGTGTCCGGATTGCCGGTGGTCGGGACAAAAGGCTGATCTTGTTGATCATGGACATTGTCCCAAGTGCGGTGGTAAGGCCGGACCACGGAGGGACGATAGCTTGGAGAATTTTTTATCCCGCCTTAATGAGTTTACGCTTCACACCTTGCCGGTGATCGAGCGTTATGCCTCCGTCGGCAGCTTGATAAGCTGCGACGCCTCCGCACCGATGGACAAGGTGACGGATGAGCTTCTTAAAATTGTCCGAGGAATCCCATTAGATGGCCAGAAGGCATAAAATCCGAATCAAGACTCCGCAGGAAATTGATAAAATGCGCATCGCAGGTGCGGTTGCCAGTCAGATCCTTCAGGACTTGGCGAAGGCAGTGCAACCTGGGAGGACGACTGGTGAGATCGACCAACTCGCTGGCGAGTTGATGCGTGAGCACGGATGCAAAAGTGCTTTCCTGGGTTATCGTGGATTTCCCGGCCAGACCTGCATTTCCGTGAACGAGGAAGTCGTTCATGGCATCGGAGGTGAGAGACGGATTCAGCCGGGTGATATTCTTAAGATCGATGTGGGCATTGTGAAAAGCGGCTTCATCGGTGACAACGCGACGACTGTGGCTGTGGGTGAGATTCCGATCGAGACCAAGCGATTGCTCAAGGCGACGGAAGAGTCTCTTTATGCGGCGATCGACAAAGCGCGGGCAGGACTGCGCTTGGCGGAGCTTTGTGGTGCGGTTGAAGCGCACGTCAAGCCACTGGGTTTCGCGGTGGTTAGGGAATTTGTCGGCCACGGTGTCGGGCGCGAACTGCACGAGGAGCCGCAGGTGCCGAACTACCGGCCGCAAGGTAAAACACCGATTCTTGAGCCGGGCATGATTCTGGCGATCGAGCCGATGGTGAATCTTGGCACTGGACGGGTGAGAATTTTGGATGATGGCTGGACGGTTATCACTGAGGACCGCATGCCTTCCGCGCACTTTGAGCACACGGTGCTGATCACGGACGGTGAACCGGAGTTGATGACTTACCGTCCGAAGGAGGCGACGGCGGAGATTTTGGGGATTTGACGAGTGGCGCTCGCGGAACACGCCAACTCTCTCAGCCCTTCTTGACACCAACTGCCGAGCGGTAGCGCTGGATGGCGTAGGCGATCGATTTGGCGACCGTCTTTTGATAGCCGGTGTCGTTGATTAGCCGCGCTTCATACGAGTGGGTCATGAAGCCGCACTCAACGAGAATGGATGGATGTTTCACGCCGGAGAGCACGCTGAATCGCGCGCGCTTGATGCCGCGGTCCAGTGTGTAGGCCTTCTTGGTCTTCTCATCCTTAAGGGTTGTGAGAAGCGTGCCATGAACCGCCGTGGCGAGTGCGACATTGGCGGAGTCGTGGAAATTTCCGGTGCGGGCTTGCAGGTCGCTGGCTTTGAGGTTGCTGCCGTAGTGGGCGACTCCGACAGGGGACAGGGTGAAGGTCTCAATCCCACGGGCGGCGGACTGTCCGGAGTTGTGGTGAATGGAAATGAAGATCGCGTTTTCTCTGGACTGATTGGCGACATCGACACGTTGCTGAAGCGTGAGGTAACGGTTGCTGTCGCGCGTCATGATGACTTTGAAGCCACTCTTCTCGAGGATCTCCTTCAAATACATGCTGACCTTGAGGTTGTAGGATGCCTCGGTGCCGAGGCTGTTGGTGGCACCGGGGTCCTTTCCTCCATGACCGGGATCAATGATCACGGTGCGAAAGTTGGCGGCTTCGCGAATGTCGCCAGGCATGAGCACGGGATGGACAAGCTTGACGAGGTCCATCTTAGAGATCCAGGTCTTTCCACCGGAGGAAATGACAGGGTAGGTGAAAACGAATTTCACGCCATTCATCAGGCACTCCTGCGACCCGTCCCTCATAGTGACAAGGATGCCGCGTTTCGGGTCCTTGGGGCTTTGCTTTTTGAGAGTAATCTCCTTACCGCTTTGGCTGAGTGAATTGAAGCCATAGTAGGTTTTCATCGAGCTCGTGCTCACGTATCCACGGCCATTGATCGTCTTCTCCTCCCATTGCGCTGAGACGCTGAGAGTGAAGGCGAGCAAGGAACCGAAGATCAGTCGGAGAACGGCGTGGCGGCGAGTCATGAGGCTTCTACGAAAGTCTGGAATTCAGTGATTTCGAGGCCCGATGGTAATAGCGCCAATTGATGCTTATGACAAATCCCTTTTCCGCCAGCAAGTCGGCGGTTGCGCACGTGCTGCCTGTCGAAATAGGCTTCTGCCACATGAAAGTCGAAACCGTTGGGGAGATTTGTTCGAAATGGGGGGAAGGACCGATTTGGTGGGGTGCGGCGCTTTACTACGTTGATATCGAGGGCCATCTCGTGATTCGCTTTGATCCGGCAACTGGTGAGGAAAAATTCTGGGACGTCGGCGAGCGGGTCGGCACGGTGGTTCCGCGCGAGGCGGGGGGCTTGGTGATCGCGGGTGACAAGGGCTTCCATTTCCTCGATCCGGAAAGCGGAGCGCTCACCGCGATCGGCGATCCGGAGCCGGACAAGGCCGACAACCGGTTCAATGACGGCAAGTGCTCGCCGGACGGACGGTTCTTTGCCGGGACGATCAGCTTGGCGAAAAAGACGGGCGACGCTCGGCTTTATCGTCTCGATCACGATGGCTCGATCCACGAAGTCTTTGGCCCGGTGACGAATTCGAACGGCATCGTTTGGAATGCCAAGGGTGAGACATGTTACTACATCGACACTCCGCGCAAGGAGGTGCTCGCATTTGATTATGCTGACGGCCATCTGAGTAACATGCGGAGTGTGATTGATACCGCCCATCACGACTCCTCACCGGATGGCATGACGATCGATGCGGACGGCAATCTCTGGATCGCGTTTTGCCATGGGGCCTGCGTCGCATGTTTCTCGCCGGAGAGCGGTGAGGAGTTGCGGAAGATTGATCTGCCGTGTTTGGAAACGACGGCATGCGCCTTTGGTGGCCCCGATCTGGCGGATCTTTACGTGACGACTGGGATTCATAAAAGTGAGGTCGAGGAAAATGCCGGGCGCCTGCTGGTGATTCGCGGGCTCGGAGTGAAGGGGCTTCCCTCAAACGGATTCGCGGGTTGATTTCCGTGAGGTGAAAATCGGATGCGGGCCGAGTTTCTGGTGCCGCTTTAAACACTCGACGAGCGGCGGAAACTTTCATCCAATCGGGGACATGAAACTCGCTCTTTTTACAGCGTTCGCGTTAATTGGTTCACTTCAGAATGCCCTCCATGCTGAGAGGCTTCCGGCCTTTGAAATGAGCGAGGAGTGGCAAGCGAAAGTGATGGCGGTTGCCCCAAAGGAGGGGCAGGCAAAGGCGAAGAAGGAGCGAAAGGTTCTCATCTTTACGATGAACACCGGCTTCAAACACTGGTGCATTCCTCACACCACCGCCGTGGTCAAGCTACTCGGGGAAAAGACCGGCGCTTACCGTTCGGTGGAAAGTAAGGACATCAAGGAGTTCCTTCCTGAGAATATCAGCAAATACGACGCCATTGTGCTCAATAATAACTGCCCCGATGGCAAGGACCGCGACCTGTTCCGCGATGTGCTGATCAACAAGATGAAGGAGTTTGGCGGTGAATATGCCGGCATGCCGCTGAAGGAGCGGGAAGCACTGGCCAGCAAGCTTTACCAAAGCTTGGTCAACTACGTTTCAGATGGTGGAGGATTGGTGTTGCTTCACGGCGCTATTGCAAACTTTTCCTATTCGGATGAGTTCAGTGCCGTCGTCGGCGGTAGCTTCGACTTCCATCCGCCGCAGCAGGAAATCACGCTCTATCCGGTCAGTGCCGGCCATCCGATGCTTGAGCCATTTGGGGGGAAGCCATTTGTCTATGTTGATGAGCCCTACATCATGAACCGTGCTTACGCGAAGCTGGACTTCCATCCTCTGCTGGAGCTGAAACTCGATGCGCTCAAGCCGGATAAACGACTGAAAGGATTGGAGAAACTTCCGCGCTACATGGCGTGGGTGAAGAAGCACAATAAGGGCCGAGTGTTTTTCTGTTCGCCTTCCCACAACGCTCAAACGTTCGAGAGGCCGGAACTACTCGGATTCATCCTTAATGGCATGCAGTTCGCCACGGGTGATTTATCCTGCGATACCACTCCTTACGCCGAACTCGAAAAGAAGTCGTCTTAAATCCTGGGATTTCAGGGGGCGGCAGGTTTCTCGGTGGGTGATCTCAGCGAGTCTTCACGAAGCCATGTTTCGTGAAAACGAGGTGCAAGCAAGCTGGCGGCTTGCGGCGGGTGGCGGAATTGTCGATCATGCAAGGCGTGGAAGCCGTGATGAAACATGACCTGCCTGACCGCTTCGGGCCGATGCTGGTGAAAGAGATGCGCCAGAACATGCGGCGTGGTAGCTTCGTGATCCCGTTTCTCGGCGTGCACGTGCTGGCGGTAGGAGCGGTGATTCTTGAGTTTCAGACGGGAGCTCAGGATCGCTTTTCCGAAGTGATCGGCATGCTGAACCTGGAGATGCTCGTTTCCTCCGGCCCGTTGTGGCTGGCAATCACTGTCATCTGCGCGGTGATCATGCCGCTCGGGGGATTGGTGCTGATGGGGCAAGAACTGGATGAAGGAAATCATGAACTCCTCCTGCTGACCAAACTCAGCCGATGGAAAGTCGTCCGTGGGAAATTCTTCAGCCTCTGGTCACTCAGCGTTCTAACCCTGTTCTCGCTGCTGCCGTATGTGATCGTCCGCTATCAGATCGGTGGCGTGGAATTGATCCGTGATGTCGCCTGCACGATGACGGTGATGGCTCTGTCGGCGGTGATGGGCGCGGGGGCGATTGGTGCTTCGTCATTTCGTGGACTGGGCGGACGGATCGCGACGATGCTTTTGTTCATCGCATCAGCCAGCATTTCGGGAGGTGTCGCGATCTATGCGACCCTGATCCATAAAGGCGAATCGAGGGTGTTCTGGCACCTCAATGCATTCGCCGCGACCTTTTGCTTCGTGCTGATGGGGCTGGGCCTGGCGAGATCGCGACTGCGCTTGGTGGTTCACGCCTATGAAGTGAAGCCAAGTTTCATGGTGGTCGGGCTTTTGATCTTCACGCCCTTCGTCGTCGCCATGACCACCGCGATGACTGCGGGCTATGCTGGATTGGTGGGCTTGATCGGCATGGCTTTGGTGGCCATCTATGCCGACGTCACGCCGAAGGCCCCTGCATGGGTGAAAGCCCCGGGTGCCAATGTGCCGGGGATGGCGACCGTGGCAACGCCGCCGCCGCCACCCTCGGTGGCATCGGTGAATCCACCGCTAGCGCTTGCATCACCTTCTACTGACGACGTTTCGGAGGGAAAGAGTTTGTAGTCCCACATCTGCCCTCAAGGTGATGGGTGTGTCTGAAATCTGGGGCGTAGAGATCACGAAAGGCTCCATCGCGCACCGGCCTACATGGCCAAGCCTACCTCGGTGATGCCGGGAAAGACGCTCAGCAGTTCCTTAAGGTAGCCCTCGTCCGGCTAGTCGTGGAGTCTGCAGTTTTCGACCAAGGTGTCGAATGCCGCCGCGTGGAAGTGTAAAGAACAAGGGCACAAGGCTTATGGGGCTGTTCTGGATCTTTATGGAAGTTCGCTGGAACGGATTTCGTGTTGTAACCCAAACACCAGCGTTTGACTCGACGGGGCCGATGCAGGAGACTTCGGTTTGTGAAGATTCGGCCTTATTTCCACGCTGCTCTCGTGTTCCTCGGTAGCGTCTTCGTCGCGACGGGTGCTTCCCGTCCCAACTTCGTCTTTTTCCTTTCCGACGATATCTCTCAGGAGGATCACGGCTGCTACGGGCACCCAGTAATTCAGACGCCACACATCGACCAACTCGCGGGCAGTGGCATGCGTTTTGACCGGGCTTACCTGACCATTAGCAGTTGCAGCCCGAGCCGGTGCAGCATCATCACCGGCCGCTACCCGCACAACACTGGGGCCCCGGAGCTGCATTCGAGTCTGCCAGACGATCAGGTGCGCTTCCCGGCGTTGCTTCGCGAGGCTGGCTACTACACCGTGCTTGCCGGGAAAAATCACATGTTCGGAAAACAGGACCGGGCATTCGATCGGATCACTGGCGGAGGCGGGCCAGGCGGCTCGTCCGACTGGGTCGAACACCTGCGTGAGCGGCCCAAGGATAAGCCGTTCTTTTTTTGGTTTGCCGCCAACGATGCACACCGAGGATGGACGATCACCGACGATGCGCCGCAATACGATCCCGCCGAGGTGATCGTGCCGCCTTACAACTTGGATAGCCCGGCCTCCCGCGAGGATCTGGCTCTCTACTACCACGAGGTCAGCCGCTTTGATCATTTCGTCGGTCGGGTCGTGGCGGAGCTCAAACGCCAGGGGGTGCTTGAAAACACCTTTATCGTCGTGGCCTCGGATAATGGCCGCCCCTTTCCCCGCGCCAAGAGTCGGCTTTATGACAGCGGCATCAAGACGCCGTGGGTCGTTCACTACCCGCCGCTGGTGGAACAAGCGGCGGTAACAGAAAGTTTTGTCAGTAGCATCGACCTCAGTGCCACTTGTCTGGAGCTTGCCGGAGTTGAAGCTCCTGCATGCATTCAGGGCCAGAGTTTCGTGCCGATTCTCAAAGATCCCAAAGCGAGTGTTCGGGAGCTTATTTTTTCCGAGCAAAACTGGCACGTCTATCGCAACCACTCGCGACTCGTGCGCTGGGGTGATTTCGCTTACATCCGCAACGCTTACCCCCATCAGATGAACCTTTGTTCCGAATCTGACACCACCTATCCGGCAGGCAAGGAATTGTGGCAGGCCCACGCCGCGGGTCGAACCACGGACGCTCACTGGCAGACCTTTGCCAATCCGTATCCGGCTGAGGAACTCTACGACCTGCGCAAGGATCCGGCACAACTCACCAACCTCGCCGGTCAGGCCGCCTACGCCGAAGCGGTCGCGCAAGGCCGCAAGTTCGTCAAGGCATGGACAGAAGAAACTGGCGACACGATTCCGAAGAATCCGACTCCTAGTCGCCATGGCGAGCCACGCATCAAAGACGGTAAAGTGTTGCATTGGGAGAAAGGGGCGGGCGGAAATCCACACGCTGAATTTCCCGGAGCGGCCCGCAATGCGAGTAAGATCAATCATCCCGGTCCGCTTCAGCCGTGACCGAAGCCAGCAGTGGTTTGGGGCCGAGTCGGGATTTCAGGAACTAAAAGAACTGGTGCTCCTCTCATTCAAAAGCGGAGCGCGCACTAACCCGAGTGTCGTGAGATGGCTTACTCTTTCCAGCCGGGATACTTGCGATCGAACTCTTCCTGATAGCGCTGAGCGGCATCGTTCTGGCCGTCCTCCTTGAGGGCAGTGATGAGCTTCTTCAAGGCTCTGGGTTTCACGGCCTGGTCGCTATCTGCCATGAGCTGGACGGGGAGCACGTAGGAGCGGATTGCTTCGGTGATGTTGCCTTGGGCTTCGTAGATCTCTCCCCGGAGCATGTGCAGGCTGGCTCCGACACGGCCCTCGGGGCGGAGGGCGAGGCCTTCTTCGACGGCTTTCATGGCTTCGTCGTAGCGCTTGAGCATGTAGAGCGCGCGGCCTTTGTCGTCGAGGCCGTCGGCCTGCCAGGCGGGGTCGGCATCCTGTTCAAGAGCGTGGTCGATGGCGATGAGTGCGCCCGTGGGGTCGTTGGATTGATTGCGCGCCTTGCCAAGGAAACGCCAGATTTCCTTTGGGGCGAGTTCGGGGTTCTCGTCGTCGGCGATGAGATCGTAGAAGCGGGCGGAGTTGAGGAAATCCCCACGGTTGAAAGCCTGATCAGCCGCCCAGCGAATGAGTTGGTCGGGGAGGTTGAGAGCGTAGCCCTTGGTGATGGCGATCTCGAGTTCGGCGATCAACTCGGTGGGCTTCTTCTGTGAGAGATGAACGAGGCATAGGAGGAGACCGGCATGCTTGTCGTAATATTTGGGAGAGAGTTCGCGAGCTCGTTCAAGGTAGGGAATCGCTTCGGCGCCTCGGTTCTTTTTCACCATGGCCCAGCCAGCCCAGTAACTCGCTTTGGCCACGGCGTCATCGCCGGAATTTGGGACTTCTTTGAAGAAAGCGAGGTAGTAGTTGATCATCGCATCCAAGTCGTTGGCTTGTTTGCTGATGTCGGCACTTTCCATGTAGGCGAGGGTCAGAAGCTTGTCGTCTTTGGTGGTCTCGATGATTTTCTGGAAGTCGGCGATCGCGAGTCCGGATTGGCCGGTGGTGGCGTAAGCGATCGCGCGGGTTGCTCGGGCGGTCGTCACTCGTTCGTCCTCGGGATAGTTGGTGATGAAGTCGCTGAGAGACTTGATGGCGCCTTCCGGGTCCTTGGCATCGGCGAGGCAGCGGCCGCGTTGATAGAGCATGCCGCGACGGTTCTTTTCGGAGAGTAGGGTGGAATCGATATCGCGATAGACGTCGGCGGCTTCGGTCGGCTTGCCCTCGGCGAAGAGAGTTTCCGCTTTCATCAGCATGGCGGTGTGGATCTTGGGATTGCGTGGATGTTTCTTGCGGTAGATCTCGAGGAATCCATCGACTTGATCGAGGAGGTGGCGGCCTTCGATTCGGTAGAAGCAGAGAAGGCGGAAGTAGGAGGCATCGAAGGCGTAAGAGTTGTCCGGCAATTCGAGCCGCTCGATGGCGCGGAAGAGCGGCATGGCGTCGGCATTGCGGTCGAGCATCATGAAGGCGCGGGCTCCGAGCATCAGGCGTTTGGCCTCGCGTTCGCCGCTGCTGGGTGTGGTGGATTGGCTGAAGATGGTGACCACCTCGCGGTAGCGCTTTTGATCAAAGCGGGCAGCCATCAGGGCGATCTGGGCGTCCGGGCGGAAGTCCTCCATGCCGGGGGTGCGCAGGATCAGGTTGAAATACTTGTCGGAGAGCTCGGTATCGCCGAGGCGGGCGGCCACCGCACCAGCTTCGAGCGCGGCTTTTCCGCGAATATCGGGAGTCGATGTGGATACGGCAACTTTGCCGAGTAGTTGGAGCGCTTCCTCGAGTTTGCCACCTTTCGCGTAGAGGCTACCGAGGGCGACCTCGGCTTTCGAGCGATAGCCATTGGTGGGGTCGGGGTCTTCGACGAGCTTGCGATAGTAGGCGATGGCTTGGCGGTCCTGCTTGAGCATTTCGTAGCTCTGGGCGGCGTAGAACTGCCCGCGCTGACGGTCGGAAGGCTTGGTCGCGATGGCGGCTAGCTTTTCAAACAGGGTCGCAGCGAGGGCGTATTGGCGATTGTTGTAGTGGTCGGCGGCGAGGCTGTAGGCGGCGGCGGCGGCGTAGCGGCCTTTGCCGAAGCGGTTGAGCAAGGAGTGAAAACAGCGCTTGGCGTCATCGGGTCGGCCGATGGCGCGGTAGGATTGTCCAAGATACCACCAGGCGGCTTCGGTGTTTTCGTGGGTGGGGAACTCGCCGATGTAGCGGCTGAAGATCTCGGCAGCTCGGCCGTAGAGTTCGAACTGAGTCGGGCCGTTGGTGCGCTTCGCAGATTCGTAAACGTTGCGGCCGTGCTGGAACCAATCTTGGCCGACGTCGCGTTGGAGATACGGGTCCACGGGAACAGCACGTGGAGCTTCCTGGGCCGTCAGGAGGCCGGGGATCAGGAAAACGAGGGCGAGGAGGCGCATGGCGGGAGTTTCTTTCTGTGGCGGGCTTTTGCAAGCCGGGGAACCGCCTGTTGGTCAGGGAGCGCCGCGCGCAGGGTGATTTGTGGGGAAAAGTGGCTGAGACTTCCCGCCACAGCGGTAAATTTCGTGGACTTTCCGGGCTTTGGCGATGGGCCAAGAAGGCTCAGCTACCTTCCACGGGCCGTTGGGTGGCGAAGGAAATGTTCCAGATGCCGGATTTTTGGCAGATATCGATGACTTCGACGATCTCCTGGAAGGGGGTGGAGGAATCTCCACGGACTCGGACCGGCTGGCTGGATTTGCCGTCGGCATTTTTTGAAGCTTCGGCGATCGCCCTGAGGGTTTCGCCGAGAGCGGCTTTGGTCTTGGTTTCTCCCCAAACGGAAACACTTCCATCGGGGCGGACATTGACGACGATTTCGCGGAGCACGCGTTGGGGCTCGGCACCCTCCTCGGCAGTCGGGACGGCGATCTTGAGGTCCATTTCGTCGCGTGAGAACTGCCAAGTGACGATGAAGAAAATCAGCAGGAGGAACACGATGTCGATCATCGGGGCCATCTGCATCTCCGCCGGTTTTGGCTCTCGGGTTTGGAACTTCATCAGATGCCGTGGAGATCGGGACGGTCGTCAGCGAGGGGTGAGTGGACAGGGCCACTGTATTCCTCGTGGTGGCGAGGGACTGGTGGTTGCGGCAGATGCGGGGAGCCCAGATGGAGCTGAGCTTGAAGCATGGCCATCATGTGGGTGCTGGCGGCTTCCAGTTCGGACACGTATTTTTGCACGCGGCCACGGAAGATCGAGTAGAAGACGAGGGCGGGAATGCCGACGACAAGTCCGGTGGCGGTGGTGACGAGTGCTTCGGAGACGCCTTCCGCGAGCTTCATCTGGCGGGCACCTTCGAAGCCGCCTTGGGAGATGTGGAGAAAGGATTTGATCATGCCGAGCACGGTGCCGAGCAGGCCGACCATGGGGGCGATCGAGCCGATGTCGGCGAGGTAGGTGATGCGTGAGCTGAGCATCCCGGCCTGGCGCGAACCTTCAGACTCGGCGATTTCACGGACCTCACTGAAGGACGAGCCGCGGTTCTTGGTCATGAATTCGAGGCTCTTCTGAGTGATCCTCGCCATGCATTGGTTCTGGCGGTGACAGTAGCCGATCAGGCCGACGAAATCGCGCTTCCGGATCATCGCCTCGGCGGTGTTCATGAAGCGGTCACTGACGACGGCATTTCGCCGGATGGTGAGCAGGTAAAGGAGGATCAGCACCATTCCGACGATCGAAAGCAGGGCCAGCGGGAACATCATCGGGCCGCCTTTTTCGATGATCTCGATGAAATCGAGCTGCTTGGTGGCAGGTTCGGCCTCCTCGGCGGCAAAGATGCTCGTGGGCGACAAGATCGCCGCGAAAGTAAGGATTCGTTGCCAATTCATTCGGATAAGGGAGCTTAGCCTACGGACCCCATTAGGCAAGTGTCGGGGCGGGACGCTCGATGGGTGGTCAAAAGGCGCTCTTCATGAAAGCGGCATCGGAGAGAATTTTCGCGTTTGGTTTTCCCGGATCGTGGGTTCTGTTGGGGAAAAGCAAGTGGCCGTTGATCTGAAAGAAAAGCTGCGAGGGGTCTCGCACAAGCCGGGAGTTTACCTGATGAAGGACCGCCTTGGGTCGATCATTTACGTCGGCAAGGCGCGGGATCTCAAAAAACGGCTATCGTCGTACTTCATGGCCTCCCGGAAAACGCGGGCGGACATCAAGACGCGCGCCTTGATCGATACGATTGCTGATTTCGAAACGCACGAAGTCCGCAACGAGGCGGAAGCGCTCTTGTTAGAAGGGAAGCTCATCAAGGACTACCGGCCGCGCTACAATGTGGCTTTCCGTGATGATAAGCGATTTTTCCTCGTGAAGGTGAACCGCGATGATCCGTGGCCGCGATTCCAGATGACGCGGATGAAGAAGGACGATGGCTCGCGCTACTTCGGGCCCTTCGCGCATTCGAGTGCTTTGAAGGCGACGCTTGAGTGGTTGAATCGCCGAATGGGGCTGCGGACGTGTCGGGCACGAGTGCCGGGCGAGAGTGATTACAAGCATTGCCATTCGGATGTGATCCGCAACTGCTCGGCACCGTGTGTGGCGCGGATTTCGCGCGAGGAGTATCTGGAGCGAGTGGACGAGGCGTGCCGGATTCTTGAAGGAAAGGGGCGGCGAGAGTTGTTCGACGAGCTGGAGATCCAGATGCAGACGGCGGCGGGGAAGATGCAGTTTGAGAAAGCGGCCTTGTTGCGTGATGTGGTGGCGAACCTGCGCAAGACGATCAATCCGACGCGGCAGTTTACGAGGGGGCGCGGGGTGCCGACGACGGTCAAGCCGGTCGAGGATTTGGCGGACTTGGGCGAGGCGCTCGGTCTGGCCGGGCCGCCACGGGTGATGGAGTGTTTTGATATCTCGAATGTTTCATCAAATCACATCGTGGCTTCGATGGTGCGCTTTACGGAGGGGCGTCCGGACAATCAGAACTACCGTCGCTATCGGATCCGCACGGTCAAAGGTCAGGATGACTTCGCCTCGATGGCGGAAGTGGTGAGGCGGCGCTACTCGCGGATTCTGTTAGAGAACTCGGATGCGGCACCGGACCTGAAGGAGAGTCAGGAGGATGTGATTGAGATTCAGCGGCGCTTGGCGAAGGAAGGTCGGGCAAAGATTATTTTGCCGGATCTGGTGATTGTGGATGGAGGGAAAGGGCAGCTGTCATCGGCGGTGAAGGAGCTGCGGCGGATTGGTTTGCATGACTTGCCGGTGATCGGTCTGGCCAAGCAGCACGAGGAGATTTTCACGCCGGGGAAGAGTGAGCCGATTCTGATTCCTCATGATCGTGGGGCTTTGAAGCTGCTGCAGCGGATCCGCGATGAAGCGCACCGTTTTGCGAATGGTTACAATGAGTTGCTCTATCGTCGGCGGATGAAGGAGAGCTTGCTTGATGATTGTCCGGCGATTTCGCCGAGGAAGAAACAGTTGCTGCTGACGAAGTTTGGGAGTGTTGAGCGGATTAAGAAAGCGAGTGTCGAGGAGCTGGCGGAGATTTCCGGGATATCCGTGAAGAGCGCGGGTTTGATCCTGGAGTGGCTGGGTGGGAGTGCTGGTCTTTAACCCGGTGGACGCGGATTTGCATGCAGACACCTCAGAGAGGTGCGGCGGCACACCGGGAAGCCTGATGCGCTTCGGCTGGAAACGCCGCAGTAAATGTTGATTAGTTTTGACTAACCCTAAAAGTTGCCAGGCAAACAGTAGGCGAAAATTTAGGTGACGGCGTTGAGACACGAGCTTTCTGACCTACGTGCGAAAGGCATGCATGGGCCTGCGGAGGAATTGTTGGAGCATCATCGCTGCCGTTTTTGCCATCTTTCGCAGTTCATCAAGGAGCTGAAGGAGCGACGAATCAGTGAGTCGCTTTGCCCGTGATCCATTCCCATGCCTGATGCTCCTGATCTTCGTCGAAGGATTTGATCTCAAGGGAGAAGGGGTTGGGAAATGACGTGATGCGCTTGATCCAATGGGATTCGCCAACTAGGGCGAGGCGTTTGACGCTCTTCAGGTGAGTGAATCCAACTTTGGTGTCTTTGATCAGGGCACCGAGCTCGACGCCTTCGAGGTCTTCAAAATTGACGAGAAATGAGATCGGCGAGTGTTTGGCGAGGATGGCTTCGATGTGGCGGAGTAAGTCGTTGCATTCTTCAGTGGTGACTTTGCCATCAATGGTGACCCAAACGAGATGTTCGGCGGGGAACCAACTATGGCGAAGGGATGGTCGCTGCGGTTCGTGCGGACTTTCGAGCCAGCTGATCGCTTCGGCGGTTTCGCCTGCATCGTATCGACGGAAGTCGGCCTTAACGAAATGGCGGGCGAGCTTTGGCAAGGCGCTGAGGAACTCGTCGTTGGAAACCACGGCGACTCGCGGGATTTCCCGGTGATGATCCATCACAAAGCGGAGGTGGGAACGAAAACCGGCGAAATCCTTCCAGCCAGGAAATTCCGGAGCATCGATCAGCATCCCCTTGAGCTTTCCTCCAGCCTCCAACCACGGATCCACCTGGACCTGAATAGCGGAAAAATCATCAGAGGTGATGGGGCCGGAAGGCTGGACGACGAGAATACCGGAGTCAGTGAGACGGAAATGGAGCATGGTCCTCGACTAAAGCGTAGGAAACCCCATGCCGCAATCTTATCCACCGATCGTTTTTGCCAGCGGTTTTTTGCCAGCGGGTCTTGGGGATGGGTTTTTCCTCGCGAAGCGGCATTCAACAGCGTGGAGAAAGTGAAGGTGGCGAAGAAGGAAGTCGCGGTGGTGCAGCGTCGGGATTCGGTGCTGCAGAAGATGCCGACCGAACACTTGAGATTCTGATTTGTTGAGTGGCTGAGTTAGCCGCGAAGGTGTGAAGATCGCAAGAATTGGGTGGTGCCTGCCTATAGGTTTTCTGAGCTTTCTGAAATGACGAGTCTCACTTCAGTCATGTCGTCCTCGTCCCAAGTCTGCATATGCAACCCATATCCCATGGTGTTGGCGATGAGTTTGGCAGAATAAGTTCCAATTCCGGTGCCGTTTTTCTTTCCGCTTGTGATATATTTCCCAAAGAAATTCTCCCTGACGTCTATGGGCACGGAGCCTTTGTTGCGAATCGAGATTTCCTTGCTCTCCCTTCGCTTCAGGCATACTTCGATCACATTGTTCTCAGGCGAAGCCTCGATTGCATTGGTTAGGAGATTGGCAAGCATGGAACACAACAGTTCGGGATCCGACTGGATTACGAATTCGTCATCGTTTTGAACGGGCGCGCCATCCAAGCTTACTTTGAAAAAAAGACTCCTCTCCAGAGCTTCCAATTCCTGCTGTTTGACTAACTTAGCGACTATATCAACGATGTTTACCGGTTTTGGGACATACGAGTAGTCGCCTGTCTCCATCTTGAAAAGATCGCGTGAACGATCGATCATGCTGAGTAGATCCTGCCCGGCCTTGTCGATTATCTTAATCATTGAGGCCTGCTCCTGACTTAAATTTTCGTCCAGTTCCAAAAGCTGGGTAATTCCAATGATTGCATTGAGAGGATTCTTGAGATCGTGCCGCATAATGCGTTCCACATCCTCTTTTATTTCCTGCATCTTCTTTCGAGCTGTAATGTCCGAAACATGGGTGATGAAATGGAGGGGCTTGCCGTCTTTGTCCCGGAGCATTGCTATGGAGACGTGGCCCCACCGAATAGCTCCGTCCTTTCTGATGTATCGATGCTCAAAGACGCGATCTGTGGATTTTCCAGTGATCACGCTTTCAAGAAAATTTAAGCTGAGTTCGATATCCTCAGGGTGCGTCACTTGGGTCACCGTCATGGATTCCAGCTCTGTTCTGGAGTAGCCGAGAATATCGCACATGCGTTGATTGACCTGCATGAATTCTCCACCCAGAGATCCAATGCAGACACCGTCATTGGAGCTCTCAAAAATTAGGCGAAAATGTTCTTCGCTGGTCTTGAGTGCCTCTTGCGATTTTTTCCACTCGAGAACATTGCCTACGACTTGACTGTAATACTGAAGCAGTGATTTCTGATCGGAATCCCATTCGCGATAATTGCGCACGGCATCGAAACCAACAAAACCGATCGTTCTTTCTGCTTTTTTGATCGGCTCAGCTATCAGTGATTTAATTCCTTGGGATTCGAGGTGTCTCCGAATGAGGGCTGCCTCGTCAGGCAGGGCGCTGACGTTGCAAATATAAACCATCTGTGCTTCAGTATGTTTTTGAGCAAGCCATGGCAATTTCTCTTCCAAGGAAATGCCTTGGAGTTGTTCGATTTGAGGTGCAATACCCTCCGCGCAACACTCGAACGTATTGTCAGCTGTTGGCATATTATCATTAATCTGAAAGATGTAAGCCCGATCCGATGCTGTGAAATCGCGCAGCCGTGAAAGGCTCTGTTGAATCGCAGGGTCAATCGCCTCGATGTCAAGATGACTCAGATCCATTGAGAGTTGTGCGAGCATTCGCTCGTATTCCACACGCTGCTGCAGTATCTCTTCATTCTTTTTCTTTTCATTGATGTCCTGAAATGAACCATGGACTCTGATTACTTTGCCGTCCTTGTTTTTAACGGCTCTGCCACAGGTGCGCACCCAAACGCGGTGGCCATTGTGGGTAATGATCTGCAATTCCTCATCGTAGGGAATACCATTCTCCGCGCAGGCCTTGAAGACCTCTGCAATTCTTTGCCGGTGCTCAGGAACATAATAGTTGATGCCTTCGGCCACAGGAACCGAATAGCCTTTTGGTAAATCGTGGATTTCGGCAACAGTATCCGACCAGATGCTGATGCCGTCTTCCAGTTCGACTGCCCACCCTCCGAATCGAGATGTTTCACCTGCGATCTGGAGTAACTCATATTGTTCCTTGAATTTTCCTAAAGCATCTTTGAGTGCCCTTAGTGGTTCCCGATTCATTTTTTATCAGCAGACGCTGCAACTGTTAGGAGTTGGTTTTCAGTGAGACCCCGGAGCGAGCCGTCGATCCGGACCGGAGGAGTGGGGGGTAGAGGGAGGGGGGTAAAGCTGGGGGGTAAAGCTTAGATTCTGAATGCTGAAAGTCTGAAATGAAGAGGACTTTCCAGAGATCGCGACATGGCAGGATCAGGAGATTTCGGGGCGGAAATCCATATTAGCTCTCGGAGCCGCCTTGCCAAGATCGTTTTTGCCCGCTGGTCTTTGGGATGTGTTTTTCCTCGCGAAGCGGCATTCAACAGCGTGGAGAAGGTGAAGGCAGCGTCGAAGGAAGTTGCGGTGGTGCAGCGTCGGGAATCGGTGCTGTTGACAATGGCGGGTCCGGATACGGTCAAAGTTGAGTGTTTCCCGGTGCCGGCGCATGGCGAGATGAAGATCCGCTTGGGGATTACGGATATCTGGATGGGGATCGCTGGCAGGTGCCGCGCGTGGTGGAGCGAAATAATGGCGTGAAAAAATGGGGCGGAGGACGCGCTTTGGATTCCCTCGTTGTCGGAGCCACCGACCAGTTTGTTGATATTGATCGGAGCGCCGTCAGCACTTTTGAGAAGAGGCAGGACGGCAGAAGGAAAGTTGGGAGCCCCATGGTGATGAGGGACCTTGTGAACGATCAGAGCTCAGGATGTTCCACGCAGTGCGGGATCGGTGATCACAGGTTTGAGGCGCCAGATGAGGATTCCGGAGCCGATGAAGGCGAGGGCGGCGCAGATGAGGAAGACGTGGTTCGAAGCGATTTGAAAGGTCGAGCGGGCGGAGAGGAAGATGAGTGAGCCGAGTGAGCTGGCAACGAAGGAAAGGGCGTTGGCGGTGCCTAGGAAACGACCGCGTTCATCGTCGGGTGAGAGGTGCTGGAGCAGCGCTTGGAGCGGGACGATGTAGAATCCAGCGAAGATGCCGGCTCCGACGAGGAGGAGGGCAACGAGGGTGAAGTTGAGGGACGTGAGGCCTAACAGGGCGAAAAAGAGTGTCATGCCGACGGCTCCGACGGGGATCAGCCGGGGCTCGATGTGTTTTCCTGAGATGAGTCCGGCGGTGACGCTGCCGACGCCGATGGAGATGCCGAGGATACCGAGGAGGATGCTGGCTTTGGTGGGGGTGACGCCGAGCAGATTGCGATAGTCGGGGAGGATCAGCAGTGCGAGCATGCCGATCATGTAGAAGAAGGCCCAGGCGAGGGCGACGAGGAGGAGGTGGGTGCTCGCCATGTCGCGGATGGCGTGGAAGTACAAGCTGAAGGGGTTCCAGTTGATTTTGAGCTCGGGATCCATGGCGGCGAGCTTGGGGATGGGGAGGGCGACGAGGAGACCGAAGGTGGCTGTTAGAAGCATGGCGACCCCTGGGAGCCAGAGCATCGGGGTGATGGAGGTGCCGGGATCAGGGGCGTAGAAGGTGTAAACGGGGCCGGCGGCGAGGGTGCCGGCGATGACGGCGAGGTTGGTGAACATGTTGATCGAGCCGTTGGCTTGGCTGAGTTGCTCGTCGCCGACGAGTTCGGGGATCATGCCGTATTTTGCCGGGCCGAAAAAGGAGCTCTGGATGGCGAGGAGGAGGAGCGCGGCGAGGGTGAGCCAGAGGTTTCCAATGAGGAATCCGGTGAAGCCGACGAGGGCGATGAGGACTTCGGCGACTTTCACCTGGATGGTGATGCGGCGTTTGCTGGTGCGGTCGGCGAGTTGGCCGGCGAAGCCGGAAAAGAGGATGAAGGGGATGGTCAGGCAGAGGCCGACGTAGCCTTGGCCGCCTTGACCGAGTTGGCCGGACCAGATGCCGCCGGAGGCGACGGCGAAGGAGAGGACGCCTTTGAGCAGGTTGTCATTCACCGCGCCGAAGAACTGAGCAAGGGTGAGGGAGAGGAAGCCTTTGGTGAAAAGGCGGGATTGAGCGGGCATGACTGCGGGAGCCTAGCAGTTTGGTGGGGATGGTGGAGGAGGAAAAACGTGGCTGAGGCTTCCAGCCTCATTGCCGAAAATCGTGGTGCTTCTGGGAAGCTTGTTTGGCGATGAGGCTGGAAGCCTCAGCCACGTCAGCGGCTTTCGACTTTGAGGGTGATGGGGATGGTTTCGCCGCTGCGGGGGTCGGTGGCGGTGAGGGTGTGGGTGCCGGGGGTGAGGGTGGCGATCGGTTCGGTCTTGCTGGGGGTGAGGGTGAGGGTTTCGCAATGCCATTCGGCGAGACCGGGGAGGTTGGTGGCGAGATGGAGCAGGCCGCCGTTCGGGAGCTCGGGGTCGAGGATGTAGGTGGCGTCCGGGCGCGGGGCGAGGATGCGGAGGGGGGTGATGGCGGGGTGGTCAGGAACGAGGTCGAATTCGTCGCGGCGCTGGTTGTGGGGGGAGGCGAGCCATTCGGAGTAGGATTGATCTAACAGGGCGAGGCCGCTTGGGGAGTAGTCGGTTTTGGAGGCGGGGAGGGGGAGGGAGTGGGTGGGGCAGAGTTCCAGGGTGGTGTGGTTTGGCGATGAGGCTGGAAGCCTCAGCCTCTTTCCGGTGCGGGGGTCGATGAGGATTGGGGTGAGGGTGCTGGGTTTTTCGAACCAGGTGGGTGGGGTGTTGCGGTGGAGGAGGAGCATGGTGCGATGGAAGATCGGGCCGGCACCGGCGACTCCGGAGAGGCCTTTCATCGGGGAGTTGTCGAAGTTTCCGGCCCAGACGCCGATGGTGAACTCGGGGGTGTAGCCGAGGCACCAGTTGTCGCGGAAGTCGGAAGAGGTGCCGGTTTTGGCGGCGCAGCGGAAGGGGAGTTCGAGTGGGCCGTGGCGGCCGAAGGCGGGGGCGCGGGCGGTGGGGTCGGAGAGGATGTCGGAAATCAGGTAGGCGGAGGTGCTGCTGAAGCAGCGATGGGAGATGGGGGATGATGGATGGAGGATGAGAGATGGCGATTGGAAATCGCCGGATCGGGCGAGGGTGGCGTAGGCGTTGGTGAGTTCTAACAGGTTGACGGGGGCATTGCCGAGGGTGAGGCCGAGGCCGTAGGGGATGGGGTCGGGGGCGAGGGTGGTGATGCCGAGTTGTTGGAGGAAGGCGTGGAGAGGTTCGGGTCCGCCGAGCTCGTTGAGCTCGCGCATGGCGGGGACGTTCAGGGAGCAGGCGAGGGCTTGGCGGATGGTGACGGGGCCGCGGAAATGGCGGTCGAAGTTTTCGGGGAGATCGAGGCCTTCCTGGGTGCGGAAGCGAGTGGGGATATCGGCGACGATCGAGCCGGGGAAGCGGCCGGATTTTTCGAAGGAAAGCAGATAGGTGAAGGGCTTGAGGGCGGAACCGGGGGAGCGGGGGGCCAGGGCACCATTGATTTGACCGCCGCGTGGGTCGTTCCAGTTTCCGGATGAGACGAGGGCGAGGATCTCGCCGGTGGGGTTGTGGATGACGACGACGGCGGCGTGGTGGAGGTTTTTGCTTTCCAAGGGGGCGAGCTCTTCTTGGACGATGAGTTCGAGTTGGCGTTGGAGGGTGGCGTCGAGGGAGGTGCGGAAGTCAGAGGTCAGAGGCCGGAGGTCAGGAAATGAGGCGAGCCAAGGAGCTGACGGCTGCTTTTTCAGGGGGCGGAGGTGGAGGGGTTCGGTTTGGGCGGTGGAAATACTAGAGGTGTCGTAGTTGCCGGTGCTGGCAAGGCGGGTGAGGACGGTGCTGCGTCGGTTGAGGGCGCGGTCGGGGTGGCGCGTGGGGTTGAGGCGGCTGGGCGATTGAGGGAGGCCGGCGAGGAGCGCGCACTCGGCGAGGGAGAGGTCGGTGAGTGGCTTTTGGAAATAGTAGCGGGCGGCTTCGGCGGGGCCGAGGCGGTTGTGGCCGTAGTCGAGGCGGTTGAGGTAGACTTCGAGGATCTGGTCTTTTGACCAAGTCATCTCGAGACGGCGGGCGGTGAAGGCTTCGCGGAGTTTGGTTTTGAGGGTCCGCGGGGATTTCGGGCTGCTGATTTTGATGAGCTGCTGGGTGATGGTGGAGGCTCCGGAGATGGTGCGGCCATTGGTGAGGCGGTCTTTGGCGGCGCGGGCGGTGGCAATGAGGTCAACGCCACTGTGACTGAAGAAGCGTTTGTCCTCAGCGGCGAGGGTGCAGGCGATGAGGTCGGCGGGGATCTCGGAAAGGGGAACGGGTTGGCTGCGGGTGGAGTCGGGGAGGGTGAGGTGATGGAGCGCTTCGCCGTGGCGGTCGAGGAGGATGGGGGATTTTTGGGTAATTGTTAGATTGCTGGGGACGGGGAAGGCGAGGGGGAGGAGGTGCCATGCCGCGAATGCCAACGCCACGCTTCCTAGGAGGATGCGGAGGAGGTTTTTGCGGTGGTGGGGTTTCATGGGGTGCCGAGTGATCAGTGAGCAGTGCGGATGGTGGTGCCTGTCTTGTAGGGCCAAGGGCCTGATCCATACTCAGCCTGGGCTGGAGGCCCAG
>CAZVMS010000089.1:0-4339 GCA_964628795.1 uncultured Haloferula sp.
AAATGGCGACAAGCTGGCCGATGTCTGGCAAGACTCGGAAATTGCGGCCTGGAACACCCAATTCGGAGCTTCACGCCCGCTCAACGACACCGAGCGGGACAAGATGAAGCCTGGGGCCGGCGATACCTACGCGGACTATGCTGACGATGAGGAGGCGGATTCTGACGGAGCTAGCAATGGTGATGGCGGACGCAATCTACCCGCAATGGCTACTGCCGGCGACGGGCTCAGTGTAATGCCTGATTACCGGGGATACATTCTTGACGGAGGACCTGGCATAACAAACGGAAATCACAAGCGCATGAGCACGGCCCGAAAGGAACTGCTTGTGGAGTGCAGCGAAGCGGATGGAATCAAGGATCTGACCAACAATGGCGCGAACACCAATCCGTCGATTTCGGCTTACGATTTCACCACCATGATGACTACGGTCTCGGACTTTTATCGTGACCCAAATGACGGAGCAGGAATTGACCTATACTGGTGTCGTGACTCTTTTACTCCTTTGCAAAATGCGTATTCCTACGCCTCCAATCCGACTACGATGTATGATGCGTATTTCGAACAAGGCCCCGCGGAATACACCGGCTCTGCGGTAAACCCCGATCCGGTCACTACGGGCGGGAACACTATCTACTGGGACTACAAGTGGCGCAATGAGGCACAGCTAGCTCATGATGCAGTCTACGGTGGCGCTGCAGCTTCTTGCCTCATGAAGGCATCGAGAGACGACGTTCATCTTGGGCATTTTATCAAACTCTTTCTCGGCCACCGAAAGTCCTATGTGGTCCCAGATGGGGCGACAGGAAGGAAACTAAGGATTGACTCAGGATTGGCAGCGACCTTCGATGGAAACGCCCAGTACGGCTTCGATCATACTGGCTCCTGGGTGTTCGTCAGCGGCATCGCGGACGAGAAACACTGGGATGCCGGTCAACCCCTTTACGATGCGGCGACGTTCGTGAAAGTCTTGGATTACTCGGTGGCACACGAGTTGGGCCATTTAGTGGTAGATGCAGCCGGAGCGCCTGGCTGGACCTCCGATGAGCACACAAACGCGACGAATGGCTCGCTTATGGCACATCCCCCAACCATGGATCTTGGAGTGCTGGATTTCACCGTGGAAGAGATCAGCAAGATTGACCTCCCCAACCGGGTTTCGGTTTTTACGCCATGAGATTCTCACCCATCTTCCTTAGCCTCCTAGTTCATTTTCCTGCGTCGCTTCCCGCCGGGAACGAAGGACTAGAGTTACACGAATACGAAGGCGGTTTAGAAGTTGAAATTCCCTATGACACTATTCTGCCGACAGAGATTCTCTTCGTCAGCCTGAGGATTGAGAACAGGGGAGAAGACTCGATCAAGGTAATTACAGGAGGTCTAAACGATAGCCTCCAGCTCGTTTGGATTCCTTGTGAGGGCGGCAAGCCGGTTGAAAGGCCGGGAAACTTGCCTACTTTTTCGTACAAAAAGACTCCGACTGAGTCCTTTTCAGAGTCAAACCTTACCATTTACGAAACTGAGACACTCGGATCGGGCGAGACTTACGAGGCAGACCGCGTGCAAGTACACCATTCGCTGACTTGGAATCTTCCAACGGCGCAGAACGAAGCCGAGTTTCAGCCGGCGTTTTACGGGGGTGAAGGAAAGGTGATCTACGGTGATCCGTTCAAGATCAAGCTTCTTTCGAGGCCTCCAAGCAGTTTCAAAAAGGTGTTTTCAACCACGTTCACTGCTGGCGGAGATGCGCACATTCCGTTTGAGGTGTATGAGGTTCCTATCGAAGGTGAACGCTACCTCTTCAATAATACGGGTGTCCGTTTCTGCCGGGTTCCTCCTAATGTGGCATACTCGATTTCCTTTAGGCAAGAAGGTAGCCCACCGGAGTATTTCACGACGGTCGATTTCGACGAACCAGCACTAGAATCTCATATCTTTAGTTGGCGCACATATGAACTTGTGTCGGCCTCGCCCGCAACAGTCCCATGGCTTTTTGAGAAGGCCCGCCAGGACGGCTCTGGGAAGAGCACGTCTACTACCGCGGATGAGAGGTCCTCTGGCAACCAGAAACACAGTGCCGCTCTCGAGGGGAGCCGTAATTCATCCTCATCTGCTGTGGATGAGCATGCCGACAAATCTGATTCACCCAGTCAACCATCGTCTTGGATTTGGATCGTTGGTGGTTGCGCTTTACTCGGGGCCTTGGCACTGGCGATGCTCCGTTCCGCTAAGGCAAGAGGTTGATGTTCGCATCGCATGCTGCCGCCGTTGACACGCCTGCCGAAGGCGTGAAAGCACTCAAGATTCTGAGCTACGTCGGCAAACTCGCCGGCTTTGTTGCGGCCCTCAACGCCATCCCGTTCGTCGAACCGGCGGTCGGGGCGGTCATCTTCGCGGCTGCGTCGATCCTCAAGGACACCGTGAACCGGATCGGCGACCTGGCCGACGACGGGAAGGTGAACCAGAGCTTCCGCTCGTAGTCGGGGGGGACTGCGGGCCCACACGAAAATCCCTGGATGGTTGCCGCCGTCCGGGGATTTCTGTGTTTGGCCGGTCAGGACCGGGCGACCGGCTCGACCTCGTAGTGCTTTCGGATCGCGGTCAGGACCGCCTCGAAGTCGTAGAGGTAGAAGCGCGGCCCGACCCGGATGAACGGGATGGTCCGCTTCGCCACCCAGTTGTCGATGGTCCGGGTGCTGACGGACAGCCGCTTGGCGAGTTCCTTCTTCTTGATCAGGGTCGGTTCGATCGCGCTCATGACGCACCGTTGCGCCTGTCAACGCATCAAATTTACTTACGTAAGTAGATTCCTCCTGAGCCGCTCCCGAATGCTCCACTTGAGTCCGCTCGGTTCCCAGCCCTCGGGAGGGGTGATCGAGAACCATGCCCTGGCGGCGGCCTCATCCACGACCTCCCGGTAGTGGCGGAATACCTGCTTCGGCGAGTTGCCGGCCTCCAGAGAGGTTCGGGCGACGTCCCCGGTCTCTGCCACCCGGTAGCTGATGAACGAGTGTCTGAGGGCATTCTGACGCCATCCACCGGGGATTCCGGCCTTCACGGCGGTGTCGCTCATCGCTCCGGACGGGTCGGCCATCGTGATGATCGGGCCGGATTCCCCGCGCCAGGGTGCCAACCACGCCTTCAGGTTCTCGCTGAGCGGGACCAGACGGCGGGCATTGGTCTTGGCGATCCGTCCCGAGACCTCGATGTGCCCGCGGTCCCACTTGATGTCCTCCCAGTCGAGCTTGCAGATCTCGGCGGTGCGGATGCCGGTGAATCCACCGATGGCGAGGAGCGGGAGGATGCGGGCGTGGGCCACCAGGAGGATCTTCTCCATCTCCTCGGGCGTGAAGATCGTGATCTCCTTGTCGGGCACATTGAACGACTCGCTCTGCTCGGCGGCCGTCTTCCGGTCGGGGTGGAGGTATCCCTGCTTCTTGGCGAAGCGGAACATTGTGACGATGTTCCGGCGGATCGCGTTCCGGCTCACCGGCCCGAGTCCGTCCAGCCCGGTCAGGAACCGGTTGATGTCGGCGGCGGTCACCTCGTCGATGTTCCCGCTCACGCACTTGTTGAACCGCTTGAGGTTGAGCGTGCAGTTCCGGACGTAGATGGCGCTCACACCGCTGACCCGACGCGACTCGACGAATTCGTCGGCCACTTCCTCGACCGTCTTCACGGCGGTCAGGATCGACCGGTTGGCGGCGTAGAACCTCACGGCGTCCGAAAGCGGGATGTCCTCCCCGGCGGTCTTGCGGGCGCTCGCCCATTCGTCCATCGCGGCGGTCAGGCTGACCCCGAACTTCGCCGCGACCTTCTCGCAGTGGCGGAGCAGTTCCAGGTTCCGCTTGGTCGCCTCGGTCCCGGTGGCGAATCCGTTCTCCAGCCGGACGCTCACCTGCTGGGCGATCAGCCTGGCCTCGTCCATGCAGGCGAGGTGGCGGGTCCGTCGTCGCCCGTCCTCCCGCCAGTAGAGTGAGAACATCGGGTAGCCGTCCTTTCGATTGACGGTGTAGATCTTGACTCTTGCGGGACCTGTTCCGATCTCCACGACACCACTGCGGCGTTTGCTTTTCCGGGCCATACGACCCGGCTTTCGTGTCAAGTGTGCTGGAATGCGTGCTGGAGAATCCGTGGCAGGTTTCTCCGAAGCATCGGATTTCCTTGATGGTGAGGCACTTGAGGAAGTGCCATCGACCGATGGCGGAGAGGGTGGGAGCAATCCCGTAACCCGCTCCAAGCAAGCAACTCGCAGGAATCCGAAGCCGCCGAGGGCAAAGCCTTCGGACAAAAATTCCGACAAGTTGACACCGGCGAAGGGTTCGATGAACCCGCGCAA
>CAZVMS010000090.1:0-40938 GCA_964628795.1 uncultured Haloferula sp.
AAAGACCCGCTTCACCCGCCGCTCGAGTTGCAACTCACTCAGCCCCGCAAGCTTCGCCAGATCCGCCCGCTCAAGCTTGTCGCCAAAACCCGTCTCCACCCGCTCCACCACCTTCGCCAGCCCACCGAAACCAGAGCGACCATCCGAGATCACCTTCAGATCCCGCGATATCGAAACCACCCCGATCACCTCCCCCTTGCGACCATGCACCGGCAACTTGGTCGCCAAATACCAACCCAAGCCCGTCTCACGATTCGGGATCAATTCCATCCGATCCCGAAACCCTTTATCGCCCTTCATCACCTCCTCATCCTGAGCCCGATAAAGCTCAGCCAGCGGCTCCGGAAAAAGATCCGCAGCCGTCTTCCCCACCACCTCCCAGCGCGACCCCAGCCCGACCCGCTGCGCGAAAGCATCATTCGCCGACATGTAGATCCGCTCCCGATTCTTCATGCAGAAAACCACATCAGGAAGCGAGCAGAAGACCCGCTCCATCAAGGTCGGATCCTCCAGATCACCAAAGAACTTCCTGCGCAAGGCCTCTGCGTTTCCCTTCACCCCGCCAAGCATCTCCAGCCCAACAAAAGACTCAATGCGATTCGAATCATTGTCCGGATTGAACCGACAACCCGTCGATCCCGGTCAATACCCCATGGTGTATCTTCCCGCCATGATCGAATCCCCTGTGAAAACTGAAAGCACCGCCGCCACCCCGCCTCCAGACCTCGCAAAAAAGGCCGTCGAGCTCACCCAGCAGCTCCTTGAAAAATCCCGTCGTCTCGAGACCCCAAGCGAAACCCGCAGCAACCAGAAGCTCGCCGGCCTGATGAACGATGAACCCGGCAAGGAACTCACCTTTTGCCTCACCGACCAGGTCTTCCGACCCAGCGAAGCCTCACGCTCCGCCGAGCTTTTCCGCTCACTGGTCAATCGCTTCGGCATCCCCGAGCACCTCTCACCGATCGATCGCCTGCTGATGAAAGTCGGAGCCGTCGCCTCTCGCTTCGCGCCGTCCATCGTCATGCCCGCCATCACTCGCCGGCTCCGCGCCGAATCCCGCGACGTCATCCTTCCCGCCGATCCCGCCGCCCTCACCTCCCACATCAGGATGCGGAAATCCCAGGGTGCCGGCATTAACCTCAACCTCCTCGGCGAAGCCGTCCTTGGCGAAGAAGAAGCGCACCGCCGTCTCGAACAGAATTTAGAGGCGCTCACCTCCGGCACAGCGATCTACCTTTCCCTCAAGCTCTCCTCCATTTTCGCAGAGATCAGTCTCACCGCACCGGACTCCACCCGAGGCATCCTCGCCGATCGCTTGCGGCTCCTCTACCGCGCCGCCCTCGGCCAGAGCCCCGCCGCCTTCATCAATCTCGACATGGAGGAATACCGCGACCTCCACCTCACCATTGATGTCTTCAAGTCCGTCCTCTCCGAGCCCGAGTTCCACCAACTCCGAGCCGGTATCGTGCTGCAGGCCTATCTTCCCGACACCCACCCCGTCCAGATCGAGCTCACCGAGTGGGCCCGCCAGCGGGTCAAAAATGGCGGTGCACCGATCAAGGTGCGGATCGTCAAAGGGGCCAACCTCGCCAAGGAACAAGCCGATGCCGCGATCTGCGGATGGCCCCAGGCACCCTATCTAACAAAGGCCGAAGTCGATGCCAATTACCTGCGCATGCTCGACTACGCCTGCCTCCCGGAAAACGCCCAGGCCGCTCACGTCGGCGTCGCCACCCACAACCTTTTCAACGTCGCCTACGCCCTCATCCTACGCGAGCACCACGGCGTCAGCGAACTCGTCGAACTCGAAATGCTCGAAGGCATGGCCGCCTCCCAAGCCCGCGCTGCCCTCCAAGAAGCGGGCTCGCTGCTCTTCTACGCGCCCGTCGTCAAAGAGTCGGATTTCAACGCGGCCATCGCCTATCTCATCCGCCGCCTCGACGAAAACACCACGCCCGGAAACTTCCTTCACGACCTCTTCGAGATCGCCCCCGGCAATGCCGCTTGGACCCGCCAGCGCGATGCTTTCCTCGCCGCCTGCGCCGCGAAAAACGATGTCTCCACCGAGCCTCAGCGTCTCCAGAATCGCCTAACAGAAACCCCGCAGACCCAGGACGGTGGATTCCAAAACACGCCGGACACCGACTTCTCCCTGCCTCAAAACCAGAGCTGGCTCAAGACCGCGCTCGAAGCCGAGGAAATGTCGCTCGGAATCGACTTTCAGCCCACCGAGGCCGACATCGAACACACCATCGCCACTGCTGCCAACTCAGACTGGCACCAAACATCCCGCGAACAGCGCGCCTCACTGCTCAAACAGGCCGCCGTCGAGCTCGCCCGCTCCCGCGCTTGCCTCATCGGGGAAATGAACCGCGAAGCCAACAAGGCACCCGCCGAGGCCGACGTCGAGATCTCGGAAGCCATCGATTTCGCCAACTACTACGCCCATAGTTTTTCTCAGGACTACTGGAACGACGGACTCGAAATCGAAGCCATCGGCCCCGTCCTCATCACCCCGCCCTGGAACTTCCCCTGCGCCATTCCCTGCGGTGGTATCCTCGCCGCCCTCGCCGCCGGAAATCCCGTCATCATCAAGCCCGCGCCCGAAACCGTCCGTACCGCCCGCATCATGGTCGAGTGCCTGTGGC
The DNA here is from genome assembly GCA_964628795.1 of uncultured Haloferula sp. Lineage (GTDB taxonomy): Bacteria > Verrucomicrobiota > Verrucomicrobiia > Verrucomicrobiales > Akkermansiaceae > Haloferula. The sequence continues at coordinate 2,649 of CAZVMS010000090.1, forward strand.
GCGCCGGAATCCCGCGCCACGCCCTCCAATTCATCGCCGCCCCAGACAACGATCTTGGCCGCCGCCTGATCACCGATCCGCGCATCGCCAGCATCATCCTCACCGGCTCGTCCCAGACCGCCGAGCTCTTCCTCACCTGGCGTCCGGACCTTCATCTTTGCGCCGAGACTTCGGGAAAGAACGCCCTCATCATCACCGCCGCCGCCGATCCCGATGGTGCCATCAAAGACCTCGTCCGCTCGGCCTTTCATCACTCCGGCCAGAAATGCTCCGCCGCCTCCATCGCACTCATCGAGAAGTCCCTCCTTGCCGACCAGTCATTCCTCGAACGGCTCCGCGATGCCGCCACCTCACTCCACACAGGCCCCGCGACCGATCCCGCATCCGTCGTCACCCCGCTCATTCAAGCGCCTTCCGAAAACCTCCTGCGCGGCCTCACCCAGCTCGATCCCGGCGAGTCCTGGCTCCTCAAACCCACCCAGCCCGATCCCACCAACCCCTGCCTCTGGACCCCCGGCATCCGTCTCGGGGTCAGGCCGGACTCATGGGTCCACCGCAGCGAACTCTTCGGCCCCGTGCTTTCGATCATCGCCTTCGACTCGCTCGATCAGGCGATTGAAATCCAGAACTCCTCCGCCTTGGCCCTCACCGGCGGCATCCATTCGCTCGATCCCGAAGAAATCGCCCTTTGGAAATCCAAGGTCGAAATCGGAAACGCCTACATCAATCGTCCGATCACTGGCGCCATTGTCCAGCGCCAGCCCTTCGGTGGATGGAAAGCCTCATCGATCGGCCCCGGTGCCAAAGCCGGCGGCTCGAACTACGTCGCCCAATTCGCCAAAGTCCGCTCAAAGGCACTGCCCAAACTCGAAGCCACCATCGACCCCCATGTGAAAGAGCTGTTAGATAACTGTCTCGCGCTCGCTCCATCCGAGGACCATGCCACCCTCCGCGCTGCCGCGCAAAATGCCGCCTACTGGTTCAAAAACGAGTTCGCCAAAGAACACGACCCCTCGAATCTCGCCCCAGAGTCGAACCACTTCCGCTACCGCCCCGTGCCCGAAGCCACCCTTCGTTTCACCCCAGCGCTCAGCCTCAGCAATGCCCTCATCACCACTCTGATGGCAGCCACCGCGCAAGTAGCCATCACCTGGTCGAGCGAAACCCCGCTTCCCGAGGCCATCAAGACCGTCGCCGAAAAGCTCGGCATCAAAGCCATCACCGAAACGCCCGCCGCCCTCAAAGAGCGCCTAACAGCTACCCCCTGCGCCACCCTCCGAAGCCCCGGCATCCCGATGCTCAGAATCCACTCGCGCAACCACAGCAGCCCGATCACGCCCCACGCCCGCCTCGAACTGCTACCCTACTTCCTCGAACAATCCGTCTCCGAGACCCGCCACCGCCACGGCCGCCTCATCTGAGGCACCCGTGCCGCATTTCGTCAGCCGTTTGTCCCACTTCCGGGACAGGCTGCCACCCTTCCGTCTGGCCTCTTGATTCTGGAATCTGGACTCTGCTCCCATGTTCCTCGGCCTCGATTCCTCAACCCAGTCCCTCTCCGCCCTCGTCATCGATCCCGCGACCGGCTCGGTCGTCCACGAATCATCGATCAATTTCGGCGCCGACCTCCCCGCCTATCAATCCCCCAGCGGATTCATCCCCGGCGGCGCCGATGGCGAAGTCCACGCCAACCCGCTGATGTGGATCGAAGCCATCGATCTGCTCTTTTCCCGCGTCGCGGAAAACTTCGACCTCTCACAAGTCAGCGCCCTCGCCGCCTCCGGACAGCAGCACGGCTCGGTCTATTTCGACCACACCCTCGTCCAGCGTCTCACCTCGCTCGACCCCGCGAAGTCCCTCAAGGAACAACTCGCCCCCGCCCTAACACGTGCCACCGCCCCGATCTGGATGGACACCGCCACCGGTCCCGAGTGCGCCGAAATCGCGGCCGCCGTCGGTGGAAATGACGAAGTCTGCCAGCTCTCCGGCTCGATCGCTATCGAGCGCTTCACCGGCCCCCAGATCCGACGCTTTTTCAAACAGGACCCCGAAGCCTACGAAAACACCAGCACCATCCACCTCGTCTCTTCCTTGATCGGCTCGATCATGGCTGGCAAGTCCATCGACATCGACCATGGCGACGGAGCCGGCATGAACTTGCTCAACCTCCACACCCTAAGCTGGGACCCCGACCTCCTCGAAGCCACCGCGCCCAATCTTCGCAACAAACTCCCCTGCTCGAGCCCATCCGCCTCAATCGCCGGACCGATCTCCAGCTACTTCGTCGCGAAATACGGCTTCTCTAGTCATTGCCAGGTCGCCCTTTCCACCGGCGACAACCCCTCGTCGCTCGTCGGCATGGGCGCCGCCGAGCCCGGCACCTTCGTCATCTCCCTCGGCACCAGCGACACCTTCTTCGCCGCCATGTCGCATGCCGTCACCGATCCCCAAGGTTTCGGCCACGTCTTCGGCAATCCCGCCGGTGGCTTCATGTCGCTCATCTGCTTCCGCAATGGCTCGCTCTCCCGCGAAGCCCTGCGCGATGAACTCGGCCTGAGCTGGGACGATTTCGACGCCGCCGGCCTCGCCAAAACACCCGCCGGCAACGAAGGCCGCATCATGCTTCCCTTCTACGGCCCCGAGATCACCCCGCGACGCGACTTCACCGCCCCCGTCCGCAACTTCCCCGCCGACGCCCCCGCCGAAGTCCAGATCCGCGCCTTGTTGGAAGGCCAATTCCTCAACATGCGCCTGCACTCCGCCTGGCTCGGCGAGCAACCGACCCTGATCCGCCTCACCGGTGGTGCCTCGCAAAACAACGGCATCGCCCAGCTCATCGCCGACATCTTCCAAGCCCCCGTCGAACGCTTCGCCGTCGCCAACGGTGCCGCCCTTGGAGCCGCCCTCCGTGCCGCCCACGCCTGCGGTCAGAACCTCGCCACCCTTGGCACCCAGTTCTGCCAACCCGACGCCAACTCCCGCATCTCACCCGACGCCTCCACAAAAGACATCTACGCCCAATCGCTCGCCACCTACAGAGAGTTGCTGTTAGGAATGACCGGTGCCACCTCTTCCTCGTGCACCCAGCCCTGAGTCGATCCATTATTGGCCGCAATCCAATAGTAGTGATTCTCCATTTTTCCAAGAGTCACCTCCCGACCCGCTGAAAGCGTTCCTCGCGAATCGGCCTTCTCAAATGGTGACAACCTCACCGTCGCGCTGTCCGCCAAAATGACAGCACGAGGACCGGCATCGTCGTTGTATCTAAAGGGACTCAACACCATCTTGATGGCCACCCCGCTGAGCACAAACATCACCGCCGCCCAAGCCAACTTTCCGCGATAGCGAACCATCAGGAACGCCGCAAGCGGCAGAATGAGCGCCGCCAGCACGATGACGACCGCCTGACTGTCCGGCGAAACTTTTGCCATCCATCCCCTCCAACCTTTCGGCTCCGCCTCCGGAAACACCGTGGCCTGATCCTGTGCCAACTTCAAATTCGCGCGCAGCCCCGAGTCACCAGGCTCCAGAACCAGCGCGCGCTCAAAGGCCAGAATCGCGCGACCATATTCGCCCAACCTGAAGTAGGCGCTCCCCTGATTGTTCAGCACGGAAACGCGCGGCCCTTCATCTTTGAGCAGCCCCTCATAAGCCTCGACCGCCTGTTGGAACTCCCCGTTCTCATAACTGAGATTCGCCTGATCAAAAGCCTCACTCGCCCTCGCCACCAGGCACAAAGCGAGAACTAACATCATGGAACCTATCATCTTCATCACGCTGCCTTCCTCCTTTCTTCCGTCGCCAATTTCTCCAGACCACGATCCAGCTTGGATTTCCACTGCGGCAAGTCAGCCGTCGCATTCGTCCGTCCCGAATAATCAATTCGGTCCGCCTCCTTCAAAATCTCGCCAATCTCCTCGCCTTCCACATTGAGAAGATCCGCCGATGTCACCGCTTCCGGCCGGATTCCAGTCCTTTCAGCCACTCGAATCCGAATCGCATCGCGCGCCGCCATGAAGAAAGCCACCCCATCACCACCCGCAACCGCACGCTCCGCCTTCAACAACGCTTCGCGCGCCGCCGCCTCATTCGCCAAACGCGCAATTTTCCCGTAATCAATCTTCCGGCGCGTCCAAGCCCCATATCCGAAAATCCCCACCGTTAGAACAATCGACCCACTCATCAACGGCACAAACCAGCCTCGCTCATCAATGGCCGCATAACTCTGAACCCGCCCCAACTCGGTCCTCAGTGGTGCCAGTTGTGGCCCCTCAGGCTCTACTTTTTCCGCATCTTTTACCTCGACCACTTCAGCCGGCTTCGCCGCTTCCCCGGTGATCACCACATCCTGCGCTTCCGAAACCGCGCTCTGATACTCGCCTTTGTCCGGATCAAAGTAACTGAACCCAAAACTCAACTTCTCCTCACCAGGCTCCAGCGGCACCACATTGAATTGAAATCGCTTCGATCCAGCAAACGCCGCCACATCGCCCGGCGAGAACTCGCTATTTCCATCATAAGACTTCCAATTCTCCACAGGCAAGGGATGAGGTTCCTTCAATAAGGAAAAATTCCCCTCGCCCTTCAATACCGTCTGAACCCTCACCGGCTCCCCGACCTCAAGCGCCTTCGGCAGACTCAGCGACTCGAATTCGAACCTCCCGATCGCCCCGGAAAAATCATCCGGCCTTCCTTTTTTGGGCAGCTCCATCACATCGAGCTCCGGGGGATTCTCGGTCGAGAGCGTCACATCCTTCTGGACCATCGGCGCAAAGAAGTCATCCAACAACGAACCACTACGTCGCGCGGAGCGATCCCGAATCCCGACCCGCGCCTCCAATCCGAAACTCGCCGGATACTTCCCCGCCTTCGTCGCCGAAAGCCCACCGAACCACGTCACCACCCGGTAGCGCTTGCCGTTCACCACCTCCGTCGACTGCTGCGGCTCCTCTGTTAGATTATGAAGCGTGAATGCCGACCCTTCCGGACGCGGCGGACCATTCAGCGACACCTGAACATCCATCGGGAAAAAAGCCCGAATCCGAACCGGCGCAATCTCGCCCGGATAGACATGCTCCCGCTCTTTCGTCGCCAATTGAAAAGTGAGATAGCCATAGTCACCCGCCTCTGCCTCCGTCTCCGCCGTATCCTCCTGATCACCCATCCCCGCAGGGGCACCATTCGCCCCCGGCCTGACAAGTAACTTCAGCGGCCCCGTCTTAAGCTCTTGGCCATCCACAGTCACCGTCGCTGCGGGAATCTCATACTCGCCCGCTTCCATCGACCCCACCACATAGCTATAGGAAATCGAACGGCTCATCTTGCCATTCACAATACTCATCTGCTGCGACTGCCCGCGCGGATTGATGATCAGATTCTTCACCTCAGGAAACGATGGCGGACCTTCCGGAGATCCCCCTTGCACAAGAATCGTCAGCATCGCCCCCTGCCCCGCCTCGATCGAATCCGCCGAAAGCTGCGCACTCACCTCCGCTGCCCGCACTGAGCACAGCGCGAGCATCACAAAAGCTATCAATGATCGAATCATGAACATCACCAGGTTTTCTCTTTAGCTCCGCGACCTTTCCGCCGCTCCGCATTTTCATCTGACAAAGGTGCCGGCACGACGATTCTCTCGTCATTCGCCAGCGACTCCAAAAGCCGGATTGCCTCTTCCCTCGACATCTCCCCTTCCTTGCGAGCTTCACTTATCTCTCCGGCCTCATCACCCTCCTGAGCGCCCTGCTCATCCTGACGTACCTCACCCGGATCACCCTCGGCAGGCTGTTCCTGCTCGCCAGATGACTTATCTTCCTGACCTTTGGCGCCTTCTTCCTGGCTCTCCTCATCTCCCTCCTTGCCCTGATCCTGGTCCTTCTGCTCCTGCTCGTCACCCTGCTCGCCGGATTCTCCATCCTGCTGCTTCCCATCTTTCCCTTTCTGATCCTCGTTTTGCTCACCGTCCTGATTCTCCTGAGAATCGCCTTCCCCATCTTGTGACTCTTCAGACTGCTCCTGATCCTTCTGTTCTTCGTCCTTGTTCTGCTGATCCTGCTGATCCTGCGGCTGCTGCTCTTTCAGTTCATCGAGTTTCTTCTGCACAAAATCCCGATTGAACTTCGCATCCTCGTCCGCCTCGTTCAGAGCAAGCGCATCCTCAAAAGCCTTCACCGATTTCTCCCACGCCTCGATCGTCTTCTTCGGATCCTCCTGCATCAAATCCTGACCCACCCGATAGAGCGAATTACCAAGGTTATAGTAGGCCTTCCCCTGAATCTCCAAATCCGGCGTCGCAAGCGATGCCTTCAACTTCTCCGCCGCCTCTTCAAATTCACCATTCTCGTAAGCCGTCGTTCCCTCATTGTAGTCCACCACCACATCCGATCGACCATCCATCGTTGAAATTCCCCAAGCAAGCGCCACCACCGCCACCGGACGCACTCGCCTCGCCACCGATACCAATTCCTTCCTCTTCGCCTCGCGCTTCCGCTCACCCATCACCGTCTGAATGGAAAGCAACAGGATCGCAAAACCCAGCGGCCACTGAAATCTTTCAAGCGGAATCTGCTCCAGCTTCTGCGCCAGCTCACTCTTCGGCACCAAGGCCAAACGCTGCTGATAGATCGCATCCAATCCCTCCGCCCCACGACCAAGCGGAACATACAAGCCGCCCGTCGTATCCGCGATTTTTTCCAATGTTGCCGAATCCAACTTCGTCCTCACCTCCTTGCCGGTCTCGTCTGTTAGATAGCTCTGCCGCCCATACCGGTCTCGAATCGGAATCAACTGACCATCCGCCGCTCCGACACCCACCGTGTAAATCGTCGTCCCCAGCTCCGCCGACTCCTCCGCCGCCTTCAGCGCCGCACCCTCCAAATCCTCGCCATCGGTAATCAAAACCAGCAAACGCTGATTGTTTCCCTCTTCATCAAACAAGCGGTCCGCCTCCTTGATCGCGCTCGCCAAATCCGTCCCAGGCCGGGGAATCAGATCCGTATTGATCGAATTCAGCGACTCCCGAAAAGCATCATAATCCAAAGTCAGAGGACAAAGCGCAAACGCCGTCCCAGCGAAAGGAATCAAGCCAACCCGATCGCCCTCAAGCTGCTCAAGAAAGTCAATGATGCCCAAACGGGCACGTTCCAAGCGGTTCGGCGTCAAATCCTCCGCCAACATGCTGCGCGAAGTATCCACCGCGAAAAGAATATCAATTCCCCGCCGTTTCACCTCACGCCATTCATAACCATACTGCGGACGCGCCGCTGCCACGCAAAGCGCCATCAAGGCCACCAGCCAAAGCACCCGCTTCGTCCACCTCAGCCCCGACGACCATCCCGCTACCAGCCTTGCGTGGAACCTCGGATGCGCCAGCTTATCGAGATCCGCCCGACGTCGACGATCTGCCCGCAAAAACAACACCACTCCGAGCCCCACCAAAACCGCCCCAACGGCGATCCAGATCGGCTGTGCAAATTGAAGGCTGTCTTCGTTCATCATCTCAAAAATCAAAAGTCAGGACCAAGATCGATAAGATGGATGATTTATGAAAAACCCAAAGACCTTTCATATCTCCAAATCCAATTCTATTCATCCTATTCATCTTGGTCAAAAAATCTCACGGCAAATGCCTGAATCGGGTTTCGCTCAAAAATCTTTCCACTAGAATCAGACCCAGCCCCGGCAGAAGCGCAAACAGGAATAACTCTTCGTAGTCCTCATACTTCTTCATCGTCCGCTTGGTCTTCTCAAGCTCGTTAATCTCCTCGTAAATCTTCACCAGCGAGTCCGTATCGGTCGCGCGGAAATACTGCCCACCCGTCAGCGTGGCGATCTGCCGTAACGATTCTTCATCAATCTCCACCGGCACCATCCTCATCCGGGTCCGGCCAAACATGTCCCGCACTGGCATCGGTGCTTCTCCCTGCGTTCCCGCACCGATCGTGTAAATCTTGATCCCCAGTGTCTTCGCCGCTTCGGCCGCAGTCACCGGATTCGCCGCGCCCGCGTTGTTCACTCCATCGGTCAGCAGCACCATGATCCGCGACTTTGCATCGGAATCTCTCAGATGATTCACCGACGACGCAATCGCCGTGCCAATCGCCGTGCCATCCTCGACCCGACCAATCTGCACTTCTTTCAGACGGTTCTTCAACCAGTCGTGATCCAGCGTCAAGGGACTCACCAGATAGGGCCGACCCGCGAAGCCTACCATCCCGATCCGATCTCCCGGACGCTCGCTGACGAACTGCTCCACCACATTCTTCACCACCTCCAAGCGATTCATCGCCTGACCGTCGATTTTAAAATCCATCGCCTGCATGGACCCGGACACATCCACCGCCAACATGATATCAATCCCGCTGGTCTCGACTTCCGTCCGCCCTTTCCCCAACTGCGGACGCGCCAGCGCTACAATTGTTAGAGCCAACCCCAGAAACAATAGACTCAGCAAAAGCCCACCCACTCGCGACTTCGGCCGACCACCGACACCTCGGGCATCCGAGACCGAAGGAAGCCTCAAAGCCACCGCCCGCCCCGACCGGCCACGCAAAATCGCCAAAATAGGCAACAACAAAAGCAGCCAAAGCCAGGCCGGGTTCGCAAACTGGAAACTCGTCTCCATTACGCCGCCTCCTTTCCGCTTTCAGTCGCAGTGGCCGGGGTATCCACGAAAGCCCTAGCCTTCGCCACCAACTCACCCCGATCACCCACTGTTAGTTCAGCCCCGGCAAACTTTGCCATATCACAGGATTTCAGAAAACCACGCAAGGGCTCCATCCGCGCACTCAGCGCCTCATTTTCCTTCCGCGCCAGTTCCTGCAAAAACTCCTCAGTCGTCCGCTTCGGTGCCGCCAAGCCAAACTTCCGCTCAATAAAACTCCGAACCACCTGGCTCGTCGCCAAAGCAAAGTCCCCTGCCTCTAGACCACTCCCCTCACGCCCCAGGCGATCCAGCTCCTGCTTCGCCAAATCCTCCGCTGAAATTTCCGGCTTTGATTTTCTCATCAACATCCAAATCAACCCTCCCACCACCAGCAATGCCAGCACTCCAAAAGCCACATACGTCAACCAAGGCGTCGCCGACTCAACCACCGGAACCTCAATCAGCGGCTTCGGCCCACGAATATCCTCCTCCTGCCCTATCGCTACTCCAAAAAGAATCACCCAAACCGCGAACGCGGACCGCGCGACGCTGTCGCGCCTATCAAGCCCAGCGAAGAACCGTAAAACTCCACCACACCTTTCACCTTCCCTCCTCACTTCCGCGCCCTCCTATTGTTGAAAAAGCTCATCAAAGCCGGCACCCAGTCATGCCCTGCCGCAAACTCCAGAAAGTCCACACCACTCCGCCTCACAGACGTTGTGATCCGTTCCCTTCGATTCACCGCCTCCAGCCGATATGACTCACGCACCTTCGCACTTCCCGTATCAATCTGAACCATTTCCCCCGTCTCCGCATCCTCGATCCGCAGCACCCCGACATCCGGCAACTCCGCCTCTAACGGGTCATTCACCGCCACCGCAATCACATCGTGATGCCGACCCGTCACGCTCAACTTACGCTGCAAATCCTTCTCATCACCATGCAAACGGAAGTCCGAAATCAGAAACACCACGGCCCGCCGTTGCATCACCCGATTCACGAAATCCAGCGCCCCATTGATATTCGTCCCGCGTCCCGCCGGCTGGAAAAAGAGCGCCTCGCGGATCATCCGCAAGATATTCGAGCGACCCTTCACCGGTGGGATGTAGAGCTCCACATCATCGGAAAAAAGCACCAGCCCAACCTTGTCGCGGTTCCGGATCGCCGAAGCCGCCAGCACCCCGGCAATCTCCGTTTGCAACTCCCGCTTGCTCGCCTCACTTGACCCGAAATCCGACGAGGCACTCACATCGATCATCAGAATCATCGTCAGCTCGCGCTCTTCCGTAAAAGTCTTGATGAAAGGCTCACCCGTCCGCGCCGTCACATTCCAATCGATCGTCCGAACATCATCGCCGGGCACATAATTCCGCACCCGATCAAAGTCCATCCCGCGCCCCTTGAAGACACTCGCATAACTCCCCGCCAAATGGTCATCCACCAGCCGCTTCGTACGGATATCCATCCGCCGCACACGCCCCATAATCTCGGACACCCGTGCTTCGTTCTCCTCGTCTTCCCTGATCTGTCTCCCGCTCTTCGCCATCTATTCTGGATTCTTCCCTCTGGATTCTTGCCTCTGGAATCTGGACTCTAAAATCACGGCACCGGCATCTCGTCGAGAATCTGCCGGATGAAATGTTCCGCATCCAGGCCCTCGGCCTCCGCCTCATAAGAAACCGCCACCCGGTGCCTCAGCACATCCGGCGCGATCGTCTTGACATCATGCGGCGTCACATAAGTTCGCCCTTCCAGGAAAGCCCGCGCCTTGCCTAACAGCGTCATCGCAATCGACGCCCGCGGCGAAGCCCCGACCCGCAGATACGGCCCGATTTTCAACCCAAAGTCATCCGGCCTGCGCGTCGCGTGCACCAGACTCACGATGTAGCGCTTCACCTTCTCATCGAGATAAACCCGGTTCACCATCTCCTGCGCCTTGCGGATCACCTCCAGCGTCACCACCGGCGTCGGCTCCGGCATGTCCTGCGTATTCGCCGCCACGTCGATCACCGCCATTTCCTCATCCATGCTCGGATAGCCCACAAGCACCTTCATGATGAAGCGGTCGAGCTGCGCCTCAGGCAGCGGATAGGTTCCCTCTTGTTCGAGCGGATTCTGCGTCGCCAGCACAAAAAACGGACTCGCCAGCTTGAAACTCTGATCACCGATCGTGACCTGCTTTTCCTGCATCGCCTCAAGCAAGGCACTCTGCACCTTCGCCGGAGCACGGTTGATTTCATCGGCCAGGATGAAATTCGCAAAAACCGGCCCCTGCTTCACCTCAAACTTCGCCGCCCGAGGATCAAAGACCTGCGTGCCGACGATATCCGCTGGCAGCATGTCCGGAGTGAACTGGATGCGGTGAAAGTCCGCATTCACCAGCTGTGCCAAAGTTTTCAGCGCCAGCGTCTTTGCCAGGCCCGGCACCCCTTCGAGCAGCACGTGGCCCTTCACCAGCAGCACCGAAATCAGCCGATCGACCAGGTCCTGCTGACCAATCAAATACCGCCCGATCTCCGCCCGCAGAGGATAAACCCACTGCGAAGCCTGCTTGATCTCCTCCTCCGTCAAACCGGTCGTGCTCGCTTGCTCCATTTCCATACTCAAACTCATGAAATTCCCATTCGGATTACAACCCCCCGAGCGTCACAAATCGTGAGATTTGTTTCGAATAGGAGGAGATACGCCACCCGTGCCGCAAGCTCAAGAGCCCGCCCCCTCGTCTGAGGGAGGCATCGCCCGTTCCACAACGAGCGGCGACTTCAGTTGCCTGTCAACCCCGCCCCCCCTGCGAGCGAAACCAAGCCTCGTGACTCAAGCCATCCACCCTTGCTCTTTCCCGAAGCTCGCTTCAACCACCCTCCCCAGCTTCGTCGAAACCAGCAAACACCTCACCTCCGCCCCGGGATAGACCTTCAGCATCACTTTCCGATAAGACCCCATCTGCCCCGTGTAGCGCTCCACCAACTCCTCTTCGGAATTCACCGCATCCGTCTTAAAATCGATGATCTCGAGCGACTTCCCACCATCAAAAACATGCAGCCGGTCAATCACCCCACTCAACCACTTCCCATCAAGGATCGCCTCGACCTGCTGTTCCCTGAACAACCCAGCATCCCTGCCCCGACGCTCAAACAAGCCACGAACTTCCTCCTTCTCTAACAACGTCTTCACCATCACCCCCGCCTCACTTTCCGGCAGCACCGGCTCCTCCTCATCGATCCACCCAACCGCTTCAAAAGCCGCATGAACCTCGCGACCAAACTTCATCCCAGTCGGAGAAGGCGCAATCTTCACCGCGCCCTTTTTCTTCTCACCACTCGGCGTCGTCCGCGCCCGCAGCGCCTTCGCTTTCGCCAACTCCGGCGCAGCATCGGTGGTCCGCACCTCACGCGATTTGACCTCCTCTAACCAGTCCTCATCCCCCACTTCATCAATCACCTCTGCCTCGCGACCATCACTGCCGCAAGCCGCCCGGATCAACTCCGCAGGCGATGACCAGTTCGGCTCTTTCCGCGACTTCGAAACTTCCGGCAGCAGCACATAAAGTCCCCGCTTCGCCCGGGTCAGCGCCACATAGAGCAAACACAGCGCTTCATACTGCTGCGCCTCACCCCATCGCGCTTCCGCCTCTAACAACTCCGGCCGCTGCGCACGCACCCACTGTGCTGGCGGCTGCAACAACCAGTCTTCTCCCTCAGCAATCTCGAACTTCCCGGCATTCGGCACCTGCTCGTCGCTGATCTCCGGAAGGATCACGACATCAAAGCCAAGCCCCTTTGCCTTGTGCATCGTCATCACCTGCACCGCCGCCGATCCCGGTTCCTGCGACACCTCCAACTTCTCAATCGCCGACAAAGCCTCGCGCGGTCCGCCACCGCCATCGGCGTCGAAGGCCTCCAGCGCGCGGATCACATCCATTGCCCGGCCGTATCCGAACTCGGAAACCGTATCGCGCAACGGCAAAAGAAGCCCTTCGAGCATCCCGCCAAAACCGATCGACTCGACCTCCGTCAACAAACCTTCCCAGCGCGCCTGCCAAGGCTCGCCGTAGCGCTCGCCGATCACGCCATCCAGCGGGGACATCGCCACCACCCCACGCTCAAAGCCATCCGCCGGATCCGCCAACCACGCGAGCAAGGCCCGCAGCGCCACGCCCACCGCATGATCCTCAGTCGGCCGACGCCGTCCTTCCTCGATCACCTGAAACCCCGCATCGCGAAGACGATCCGCCAACTCCACCACTTGATCATTTTTCCGCACCAGCACCCCGCAGCTCAGCTCCCGCTCTCCGACGCCGATCTCCTTCAGCAACTCAACCACCCGATCATAGCGAACCTCGCTTTCCTTCCCTTCGCAGACTTCCACCCGCACATAGCCGCTCAGCTCCGGCTTCGCCGGTTCATGATGTTCCCAGCCCCTCGCCCAACGCTTCGCGATCGACTCACCAAACAACTCCCTCATCTCCGCCTCGTTGCCGCTGACCCGGTTCACCAGATCAAGCACCGCCTTACAAGAGCGCCAGGAAACCGGCATCGATGCGTGCTTCAGCCCATCTCGATAATGGTCGCGGATCTCATCGAACAACTTCACCTCACCGCCGCGCCAGCCATAGATCGCCTGCTTGGCGTCACCTACGACAAACATCGTACCTTCGTCGTCGCTCGCCGCATCATCGACCCATGGCCGCAGCCCCTGCCACTGAGCCACGCTCGTATCCTGAAATTCATCGAGCAGCCAATGATCGTAGCGCGCATCCAGCCGGAAATCCACCGCCTCGCGACGCAGCCGACCCGACTCGCTTTTCAGCCACTCGCCCATCAGCACCTTGATATCATCAAATCCCAGCAAGCCGCGTCGGCGCAGCTGACGCTCGCAAATCGCATCAAAGTCACCAACCAACCTCAGCACCGCCCGCGTCCGCTCGACCGCTGCCGATAACTCACAATCGACGAGCAACTTCATCAGGGCCCGCAACCGGTCCTCAAACACCGGACCTGGCGAAACCTCCTTGTAATGCTTCAGCACCAAAGCGCCGCTGCCATCCCACTCCAGCATCCCCTTGAGGAAACCCGTCGCGCTTCCCAGCGATCCACTACCGATCGTGTGCATCTCGAAAGCCGTCAGCGCCTTCTCCATCGCCTCGCCCTGACTTTTTTGCGTCCATTCCACATCCCTCGCTGCCGAGCGCAAAACCTTCACCTGCTTCGACTTCTCTGCCTCCCAGGCATCCACCTCCGGCAGATCACCAAAGGTCCGTGAAATCCTCTCAATCAACACTGGCCCGCGCTCGAGCCACTTGTCCTGCCAGCCATTAAAGAAGTCTAACAATAACTCGACCACCGCCTTCTGCTCCCGCCCCATCGTCGCCCGACGAAACGCCGCCAAAAACTCCTCGGCATTCTCATCCCACAGCGCATTGCCAACCAGGTCACCGAGCAACTCATCCAAGCGCGCGCGCCGTTGCGGCCCTTCGAGCAACTCGAAATTCCCGCCCGTGATTCCCAGCTCATACTGGAAGCCCCGCACGACTTTCGTAAAAAAGCTATCCATCGTCCCCAGCGATAGGCGCGGCAAAGAATGCACCACCTGCTCAAGCACCGCCATCGGATCAAATGCCCCCCCGATCGCCTCTTCAACCTTCTTCCGCTCTCCGTCATCAAGCGCCGCCTCCGCCAGTTTCTCCAGCACCGCATCCGCGAACTCACCCGCCGCCTTCCGAGTAAAAGTCAGCGCCACGATCCGCTCGGGATCGACCTTTCCGCGACCGACCAATCCGATCACCCGGTTGCTCAATTGAAACGTCTTTCCCGAGCCCGCCGAGGCCCGGATCATCAGGTTCTTACTCAGGATTTCCATCGCTCCACTCGTTCGGGGTTTTCACCAAGTCCTCAAGCTGACGGCCCACCGCCAGCGCTTCAAAATCATCATACTTCGCCTTCTCTGCCGGTGGCCAGAATTCGCCCGCCTTCACCTGCTCCAGCACCCAGGCCGCACAAGCTTTCGCTGACTCCCGCTGTTCCTCATCGAAGGGCCCCCACCAGTTTTCACCCGACTCCCCTTCGCTACTACCAAGAACATAGTAGCCCAGATCACTCACCTCACCGAGCGCCACCGCATAAAGCGGCACCTGCAAATCCCTCCACAGATAATCACTCGCCTTCTTCGCCCTCCCGATCACCAACTGGACCCGCGTGTCATCGACCTCCACGAGATGCGGCGGAATCCGCGTCGACGCCGTGATCTTGGTCAGGTGCGAGGAAAACACCTTGTGAGTGCTAAGCCTCGCAAAAGTCTTGTAATCCAGCACTCGGCGCTGGCCATCGCGTTCATCGATCCGGTCGATCGTGCCGCGCACCGTCACCCCCGCGATCTCGATTTCGAAGGGCTTCTCCACTTCCTTCACCCGCCAGCCCTCAATCTGCTGCACCGCCTGCCACGAGGAAAACCATCCCAGCCGCTGCTTCAAACTTTCTCCCTGCATCCGCGCCGCCAGCGGCACTCGATCACCAAAGCGCTGCGCCAACTGCGCCTCAACCTGCAGCTCAAAATACTCGCGTAAGGCTTCCGACTTATTGAACTCCCGCGCCTCCGGATCATTCCCCCACGTTTCCAAAATCTCGTGCGCCACATTGCCGAAGTCGCGCGCATTCCACTCGACCCGTTCCGGCTCGGCCTTGCCCATCTTCATGCCGTGCTTCAGATAAAAGCGAAACGGACAGCTCAAGTAATCCTTGAACGCCGAAACCGAGATCGTCCGCTTGCCATCCTTGACCCGCACCTCACGGCGCTCCGGCTGCCATTTCCAATCGATCTCAAAAGCAACCCCCGCATCCGGCGGCTCGACCCCTGCGAACAACTGCTTCACCCGATTCGCCAGCTCCTCGCCCTTAGCCGCCAGCAGCAAGCGGGACGGCAACAAGGCATCCCCATCGCCACCCGACTTCGCCAACAGCAAATCCACCCGACCACCTGCCCGCCGCGCCTCGATCACCGAGCGCAGCACAAAGGCATCCCGCGCCCCGCGCTGTGCCTCAGTCCCAAGCCCCAAACGTTCCCGCACCCCCTCCGGCAACCACGGATTCGCCCCCGCTGGCGATGGCACCCGGCCTTCATTCAATCCACAAAGCACCAAATGCCGCCCATCAGCATGGAGCAACTCAAGCCACCCCTGCACATCCGCCACCCGACCTTCCGGAACCTCGGCAGTCGCGCCACTGAGCTCTCCTAAAACGAGATCCAACCAGAAAGTCGATGGCCTTTTGCTACGACTCACTGCTACACCCAATCGGTCCACCGCATCGCGTAAGTCCGACCATTCGCCATCGCCATCCACCCGCTCTAACAATGCCGCCATCGCCTCTTGAAAAGGTGCCCGCACAAATCCACCACGCCACTTGAGCAAGCGCTCCAAAGTCTCGCCCGCCAGCTCCGCAGAAAGCTCACTGCGTGCATCCATCGCCGCCACCCGCGCGACATCATCGCCATCACGGATTAGCCACCCATCGCGGAGCTTGGAAAGCGCATACACCCGCTGTGCCCGCTTTCCGCCAACCAGCGCCGAGGTCGACGAGTAAGCCAGCAAATCCATCGCCTCCGCCGCCTGCGGCTTCTGCAAGAAGCGCCGCCATGTCTTCAACCATGCCCGCGCCCCAGCACCACGAACAGCCCCCGGATTATGCACCATCCACCCCGCCGAATGAAATGCCCGCACCAACTCACCGGTCGTTTCCTCATCCGCACATCCCAGCGCCAACTCATCCGATCGCGTGCCCTCTTTCGCCACCAACGCCACCGCCCGCTGCGCCTGATGACGGGCATGCGCCGTCAACTCCACCCCACCCGCATCAGGCCACGGCAATTCCCGCTGCTCCCACGCCTCCTGCAGCGGTCTCCCCCATTCATCAAATCGCTCCGCCTCATCCTCAGGAGCCGCCACCAGACAACTCACCTCCGCCTCCTCCATCCGCCGCACCAGCGACTCCGGAAAGTCCCAGACCCCCGCAAACACAAGCCGCCCTTCAAGCTTCGGAGCCTCCACCAATAGCCGGTTCTCCCCGACCACACCCCAATCCCGCAGCACCTGATCACGAAGCTTCGCCAAATCCGCCAGACCCGCCCAGCGGTCCGCCTCAATCGTTTCACCCAGCCACTTCGCCGCCGTGGAAATACTCAGCGTGTTCTCCCGCAGCGAGCGTTCCAAATCGACCATCGCCCGCGCCAGTGCCAGCGACCATCCCGCCGTTTCTCCTTCGTCCGGAGCATCACGAAAAACCGCCTCATAAATCGACCAATCCGTCACTCCTTCCAGAGCCTCGACCCAAGCCGCCACCTCCACCGCCCGACCCGCCGAACCTTCCGGCATCAGCAGCTGCCCCGGCGTCACCACCTTCGGTGCAAGGCACGCCCCCATTTCCGCCAGCGCCTCACGCAATCGCCGACCACTTTGCGCCGTCGGCACCACCACCGTCATCATCGGCAGCTCCTCACGACGCGCCCAAAGCCACGCCACCGCCCGCCCTAACAGCGGCTCACTCCAACCCAGAAACACGCGACGATCCATGGCCCACAAAGCTGATCCACCACCCGCCCCGGCGAAAGCAAAAGTCACAATAATTTATCACCCCCTACAGATGTCCTACGCCTTCAAGGAGCGGTTGCTTGCAGCTACCGGACAACCCCGACGACATACCCGAACTACCCGCCTCCACCTAAACTGCCCCGAGGAACCAAGTCCATCACTCCAAGCCATCCACCCTCGGGGCTTACAAAGCCCCGCTCCTTGGCTCACGAATACACCACCACTGGCCCCGTGCTTCCTCCCTGCACCCGCCTCAGCTTATCCACCGCCTTGGCCACGCAAACCGCCGCCTTCTCAACCTCCTCCATCGTATTCAGCGCCGAGAAGCCAAACCTCAAACTGCTCTTCGCCTTCGCATCAGAAAATCCCATCGCCTTCTGCACATGCGACGGCTGCTGCTTCCCGGTCATGCAGGCCGATCCGGCCGAACAAGCCACCTCCATGTCATCCAGCAAAATCAACAAGCCCGCCGCCTCGCATCGATCAAACGAAAGATGCGTCGTCCCCGGCAACCGATGAATCAAATCCCCATTCACCGTCACCCCCTGAACCATCTCCACCACCTTGGCCTCAAACGCATCGCGCAATCTACCAGTGGCATGACCGTCCCGGTCATGAAGCTGACGAGCCATCGCCACCTCCGCCGCCTTCCCCAAACCAACGATCCCCGCCACATTCTCCGTCCCACTCCGCCGATCCTTCTCCTGACCACCGCCACGGATCATCGGTTCAAAACGACAGCCACTTCTAACATACAAAGCCCCCACCCCCTTGGGTCCATGAAATTTGTGCGCGCTGAGCGAAAGAAAATCCACCGCCACCTCCCGCACATCCACCGGAATCTTCCCCACCGCCTGAATCGCATCCGTGTGAAACGCCAGACCATTCCCCCGCGCGATCTCACAAGCCTCCGCCACCGGCTGTATCACCCCGGTCTCGTTGTTTGCCCACATCACCGAAGCAAATCCGCCACCATCCCTGGCACGTTCACAGGCATCTCGATACTCATCGATCAGAAGCCGCCCGCCACCATCCACCCCACAACGATCCGCTGTGTAGCCCACCTGCTCAAAGGTCTCAATCGGCTTCAACACCGCGCTGTGCTCAATCGCCGTCGTCACCACCCGACCCGTCTTCCGCCCCACCAATCGCGCCAACCACTTCAGTGCCGTATTCGTACTCTCCGTCCCACCTCCCGTAAAAACGATCTCATCCGCGCTCGCCCCAATCAGCGCTGCCAACTGCTCACGTGCCACCTCGATCGCCTTCCGCGCCTCCTTCGCCCCACGATACGAAGCATTCGGATTGCACGGATTTCCCGTCATCCACGGCATCATCACCTCCACCACCTCCGGCAGCATCGGCGTCGTCGCATTCGCATCCAAATAGATCACGGGGCAAGCTTAGACACTTCCTTCCCGACCCGCAAGCCACGCCACGCCCTCCGGACCGCTGACTTCAGAATACGCCAGAGCCTGGGCCACATCACCACTCGTCGCTCAGTTGCTGTCTCGTCCTTCGCCGCTCCTTCCGATGCGCGATCTGGCGAATCTGCTTCGGCGTCAGCTCCTTTTCCCGCAGCCATGGCTTCGGCACATCGCCCGCCATGATGCATCCCAGCGGACGAATCTCCGCCACCACTTCCGCCAAACCAAAGTGCGCGATCTGCGCCTTCACCGACCTTGCATTCTTGTAAGCCACCGGCGTCTCGCTCAGATCCGGCTTGCCGCAGAACCAACGCACATCCAGTCCATCGGTCCCCTTCTCGATCGCATGACGACGCGAGGCCTCATCGCGAAACTGCTTTCGCAGCGCCGTCCGCGACATGTTCCTCCCCGCGCCGTGCGGCGCAAAGGAAAGGAACTCCTCCTGATCCGCACCCAGCACCATCAGGATCGGCTCCGCCATGTTCAGCGGGATCAGCCCGAGTTGCGGACGACCATCAGAATCCTTCCACGCCGGAGTCGCCCCCTTGCCATGATAGAACATGTCACCACGTTGCCAGACGAAGTTGTGCTCATTGCCCACCTCCGCCACCGCGCGAGCACCGATCCGCTCAAGGAAGCGACGATGAATCGCCCGGTGGTTCGCCTTCGTCCAGCGTGCCACATACTGAAGCGCATCCCAGTAGTCTTTTCCTTCCGGCGACTTCGCATCGATCCAAGCCGCCGCCTCCGGAATGTGCTGACCCTTTCGCGCAACATGCTTCAGCGCCACCGCCTGCCCACGCTTGTAAACATGCGCGCCGAGACTCCGCGAACCGTGATGGGTCACAAGCACACGCAAGGTGGCTGGAGCGTCTCGCTCCAGTCCGTGAAAGGAGCGTCCCGCTCCTTCCAGCTTCCCTGCCAACTCCCCATGCCGCGTCAAACGCAGCACTGCCAGCATCTCAGGCGTCACGTCCACCTCACCCATATAGGCAAAATGATTACCATCACCCTGATCCGCCAAGTGCGCGTGCGCCCGATCCCGCATCCCGTAGAGGAAACGATTGCTCCACACATCCTCATCCAGCACCAGATCATAGACCAGATCATCCAAATGCCGATGCCCCGGCCCGAAGCGCGTGGAAGTCATCAGCGCATCCATCTCCTTGCCCACGCTACTACGTTCCTCGTAGAAAGTCGCAAACATCGAGCAGCAGATATCCGCCGAGTGGGCCGAAGGAATGATCGCGTTCTCAACCGCAATCGCACCACCCACCGGAATGTCGGCAGTCGCCTTCCCGGCCGGACACGCATCCGGCATGATCGCACCACGCGCAATCACCGGAGCCTTCAGCAGTTCGTTCATCTTCTTTCGAACCACCGCCACATTCGCTTTCTCCTCCTTGGATTCCGGAAGAATCGCCTCGGTGAACCCAATCGCCTTTTCACGCATCACCGCCTTCGGAGGCGGCGGCGTGAAATCGCGTTTGAGCAGCTTCAGCGCATACTTCTTATCCGAGATCCCGCGAGCTTCATACTCGTCGATCTTCTCAAACATGGCCTTGAATGCCGGCCCCGGATCATACCCGGCCGCAATCAAGTCCTCTGACGTCAATAGTTTCATATAAAGTGTTTCCAGTCATCGATGTTCCACGAGTTCCGAATTCGCACCGTCGCCGGAACTGCTTTCGGAGCCCTGGGCACCGTCAGCAGTCGCAAGCCCGCTTCTTCCGGAGTGAGCGATCCCTTGCGGGTATTCACCTTCCGATCCGCAAGCACGCAGTTTTCCCAGCAGTCCGCTCCACCACGCGAGCGTGGCAGAATGTGGTCGATGTTCGCCTCTGCGGGCTTCAACTCCCTGCCGGTGTACTGGCAGCGACCTCCATCGCGTTCCCAGAGACCGCGAAAGCCGAATACCGGAACGATCATCGGCACCTTCGCGTAGCGCGTCAGCACGATCACCGTCGGAATCCTGACGCGCCCACCCGGAGTGCCGATCACCGGCACGCCTTCGGGAATGCCAAGTCCGCGCCAGTCCTCCCAATCGAAAGGCTGAATCGACTCACCATCGATCCGCAGGGCACGAGCGCTGCCGGTGGCCAGATGGCCAAAGGCAACGATCGGCGTGATCGCATCGATTGCCAGCCAGTGGCGATTCAGCACGAGAACGGAAGAGCGATGAAGAATGGGAACGGTCATAAGGAAGGAAATTGGGGTGACCTAACGGATTCGAACCGATGCGACCGCGCTCACAACGCGGGGTGCTACCACTACACCAAGGTCACCATTGGGGAAAAATCCCGCATCGAAGGCGTAACTCTCCCGCCGCTTGAAAGATATGCTTTCCGATCCATCGGATCATGCATTCGATCAAAACCTTCACGAGAGCCGTCCGCCCTCCAAGCGGAGGAGGATCAGGAATATGATTTGTTAATCGTCAGTTGGATTGGCCTCATCGGCCTGGATGTTTGCTTGTTGAAAATGATTTGAAGAAGGCATGAGCGAAGTCCCTAAACACAAAAAACCCCGCTTCCGGATGGAAAGCAGGGCGTCTTGAATGCTTGTTCTAAGCGACTTTCGGTCAATCAACTGACCTTACCCTGTTTTCCGGTGGTTTCGGATTCATCCCGAGATCATGGCCCCGCTCAATCGCGGCATCAGATCCGAATGAAATCCAGCAAAGCATCAAACCCTCCGCGCCTGTCGGGCGGACTGTTTGCTTGCTGCTGGAAACTTGGTAAAACATGGTCGTCGTTGGTTGCGGACGGGGAGATATGCATTTCATCAAAACAAGTCAACATAACAATCGGAGATTTTTTGAAGACCCCGCTTTCCCCGGTGCCACGACCTGCTAAAGTCGCGGCATGATCAATCCCGAATGGCTTCCCTACCTGGCAGCAGGCGGTTACCTCCTACTGCATGGGGTCGGTATTCTTCACGTGATTCATGCCTTAATGCATGTGCGCACATCACAGGGCACCATTGCCTGGATCGTGTCCCTCATCGCCGCGCCAACCATTGCAATTCCGCTTTATTGGATCGCCGGCCGTAAACGTTTCTCGGGCTATGTGAGGTCACGCCGTAGTCAGGACTGTGACCTACGGCGGGCGTCTGACGCGATGCACAAGCAACTCCGGCACTACGAGGTCAAAAGCAACGATGCCTTCGGACGCGCCGCAGAGCAACTCATCGGCCTTCCCTTCACCCGCGGAAACGAGATCGAACTCCTCATCGATGGCAAAGAAACCTTCGATGCCATCTTTCATGCCATCGCCGAAGCCAAGCACTACCTACTGATCAACTTCTTCATCGTAAAGAACGACAGAGTCGGCAACCGCTTCAAGGATGCGCTCGTCGAACGCGCCCGCGCCGGAGTCCGCGTTTACTTCATTTTTGACGAAGTCGGCTCCCACAAACTTCCCAGAAAATACCTGCGCGAACTCAAGGAAGCCGGCGTCCAGTGCCATGCCTTCGGAGCGAATCGTTTCTGGTGGTCGCGGCTGCAACTGAACTTCCGCAACCACCGAAAAATCGTTGTGGCCGACGGACGCGAAGCCTTCATCGGCGGCCTCAACGTCGGCGACGAATACCTCGGTCGCGACATACGCTTCGGTGCTTGGCGCGACACCCACCTGCGCCTGCGTGGCCCGGCCGTTCAGGCGATCCAGCTCGCTTATCTGGAGGACTGGAATTGGGCGGCTAATGGATTTCTTGAGCTGCATTGGGAGGGCCATGCAGAAGCCGCAGACCAAACCTTAGCCATCCTCCCCACCGGCCCGGCTGACCTCGCTGACTCCTGGCAGTTGGTCGTCGCCGAAGCCGCCAACAACTCGACCAAACGGCTGTGGATCGCCTCCCCCTACTTCGTGCCCGACGGAGGTGTCCTCACCGCCCTTCAGGCCGCCGCCCTGCGTGGCGTGGACGTGCGCATCCTGATTCCTGAAAAAGCCGATCACCTTCTCGTCTGGCTTTCTGCCTTCTCCTTCTTTGAGGAAACCATCCCCTACGGCATCAAGCTGATGCGCTATCAACGCGGCTTCCTTCACCAGAAAGTCATGCTCGTGGATGACCGCTACGCCTTTGTCGGCACCGCCAATCTCGACAACCGCTCCTTCCGTCTGAATTTCGAAATCACCGCCCTCTCGACCGACGCCGCCTTCATCGATGAAATCACCCACATGTTGGAGATCGATTTCAGCCACAGCCGGGAAGTCGCCATCACCGATATCACCGAGCGCCCCTTCTGGTTCCGTCTCGCCACCCGCGCCGCCCGCCTGATGGCGCCGGTGCAATAGCAGCGACTACGAACCACGCTTCCAGCAATCCACCGAGTGATCATCGACCATGCCGACCGCCTGCATGAAGGCATAGGCAATCGTCGGGCCGAAAAAGGTGAAGCCTTCCTTCTTCATCGCCTTGCTGAGCGCTTCTGACTCGGGAGTCTTCGCCGGATAATCTGACATCTCCTTCCAATGATTCACGATTGGCTTCCCACCCACAAAACTCCACAGCCAATCGACCGCACTTCCTTCACGTGCCTCAAGATCCAGCCACGATTTCGCGTTTTGCCTGACGCCAAAAATCTTTCCCCGGTGCCTAACAATCCCCGGATCGACCACCAGTTTCTCCAACTGCTTGTCCGTCATCCCCACCACCTTCTCAGGCTCAAACTCGCGGAACACCTTTTGGTAGTGCGCCCGCTTTTGCAAAATCGTCCACCACGACAAGCCAGCCTGCGCCCCCTCCAGGCAGATCATCTCGAAAAGATACCGCCGATCCCGCGACGTCACTCCCCACTCGGTGTCATGGTATTCACGGTAGAGCTCCAGATTCGGAGGAAGCCACGGACAGCAGGTTTTGTTCATGCTGATAGTCTTCACTTCTCCATTCATTCGTCCATCCCGGCGATTCGATTCCTTATAATTGTCCCGCCGAAAAAATCGCAGTTGCTTACCACTGGCTCCCGTCCACTCTTCGCCCATGCCAACCGGCAACTCTTCTCGC
Source organism: uncultured Haloferula sp. (assembly GCA_964628795.1). Taxonomy (GTDB): domain Bacteria; phylum Verrucomicrobiota; class Verrucomicrobiia; order Verrucomicrobiales; family Akkermansiaceae; genus Haloferula. The sequence continues at coordinate 26,305 of CAZVMS010000090.1, forward strand.
CTTCGCCCCTGGTTCATCTGGCTCGGCTTGTTTTATACCGTCTGGCTGATTCTGGTGACCATGGGAAATCACTGGCACACCCTTGCCGAGCATTGGGGCATCGCAGTCGCCATGGCGCTTGGATCCTACGCCGCCGGCTCTACACCGATGGGCGGCGGCACGGTGGGATTCCCAGTGCTCGTCCTGCTCTTCGACCAGCCAGCCACGCTTGGTCGGGACTTCAGTTTCGCCGTCCAAAGCATCGGCATGACCAGCGCCACCATCTTCATCCTTTGCCGCAGGCAGCCGCTCGAATGGCCGATGCTTCGCTGGGCCATCCTCGGCTCCCTGATCGGGACGCCACTCGGGATCTTTTTCATTGCTCCCCACGTTCCCTCACTCTGGATCAAAGTCATTTTCGCAATCATCTGGTGCAGCTTCGGCGTGCTCCACCTCTACCGGCTGAAAGAACTCAGTCGCCATGAAGGCCTCGCCCCGGGAGCCCACCGCTTCGATCGCAACGCCGGATTCCTCGTTGGCCTGCTCGCCGGAGCGACCGCCGCGTCGATCACCGGCGTCGGCATCGACATGGTCCTTTACGCCGTGCTGGTCCTGCTCTGCCAAGCCGATCTCAAAATCGCGATCCCCTCTTCGGTCGTCATCATGACCTTCACCTCACTCGTCGGCATTGCGACGAAAGGTCTGAGCCACAGCATTCAACCCGGCGTTTACGAAAACTGGCTGGCAGCTGCGCCGGTCGTGATCCTCGGTGCCCCGCTCGGGGCTTTCATCGTCGATCGAATCGGCCGCGCTCCAACACTACTCTTCGTCTCCATCCTCTGCATCGTCCAATTTATCTGGACGATGCAGAACGAATGGCTGCAGCTCGGAATCAAAGGCCTGGCCTGGTCCCTCGGCGGCGTGCTGCTTTTCAACCTCGGTTTCGAGTGGCTGCATCAGATCGGAGGCCGCTTCGACCGCCGAAACGCCGCACAATCCGGCAACTAGCTCATTCCCGCCTTGCCCCGCAAGGTTTCGGCTGATTTCCTCCCGCCCCACCGAATTGACCCAAGAATCATGGCTAGCAAGGATACCACCGACCCCGTCCGCATGGAAAAAATCGTCTCACTGTGCAAACGCCGCGGGTTCATTTTCCAGGCCGGTGAACTCTACGGCGGGCTCAACGGCTGCTGGGACTACGGTCCGCTCGGTGCCGAATTGAAGCGTAACCTCAAGGACTACTGGTGGCGGAAGACCGTTCAGGAGCGCGACGATGTGCTCGGCATGGACGGCTCGATCCTGACCCATCAGGACGTCCTGAAAGCCAGCGGTCACATCGGCGGATTCAGCGATCCAATGGTCGATTGCAAAGCTTGCAAAGGTCGCTTCCGGGCCGACAACCTCGAAAACCTTGAATGTGGTCAAAAACCATCCTGCAAACCCGGCGAACACAAAGCCTGTGAACTCACCGAGCCACGCGCCTTCGACCTAATGCTTTCGACCAAACTCGGTGCCTTGGCAACTGACGATGATCCGAAGGCCATCGCCTACCTCCGCCCGGAGACCGCGCAATCGATCTTCTGCCAATACAAGAACATCCTCGATTCCAACCGGATCAAGCTGCCCTTCGGCATCGCCCAGGTCGGCAAATCGTTCCGTAACGAAATCAACCCGCGCAACTACACCTTCCGCAGCCGCGAGTTCGAACAAATGGAGATCGAATTTTTCTGCCGCCCGGAAGACGGCATGCGTCTGACCGACGAATGGCTCGAAGCCCGGCTCAACTTCTACGAAGAAATCGGCGTGCCCCGCGCCAAGCTGCACATCCTCGATGTCCCGGACGGCGAGCGCGCGTTCTACTCAGAAAAGACCTACGACATCGAATACGAATTCCCCTTCGGCATTCAAGAACTCGAAGGTGTCGCTTACCGCACCAACTACGACCTCCGCGTTCACCAGGAAGGCTCCGGTCGCCCGCTCGAATACTTCGACGAGGAAACCAAAGAGCGCTTCCTACCCCACGTTGTCGAGCCCTCCGCCGGCTGCGACCGCACCGTGCTCGCGATGATTTGTGAAGCCTTCGACGAAGAAGAACTGACCGATGAAAAGGGCAAGAAAGACGTCCGCACCGTGATGCGCTTCGTGCCCCGCATGGCTCCGATCAAGGTCGGCATCTTCCCGCTTCTCAAAAAGAACGAGGAACAAGTCCGCATCTGCCGCGAGATCCAAAAGACCCTTCAGCCATGGATGAACGTGTTCTACGACGACGGCGGCGCAGTTGGTCGTCGCTATCGTCGCCAGGACGAAGTTGGCACGCCATTCTGCGTAACCGTCGACTTCGACACCATCGGTGAGAACGACCCTGCTCACCAAGGCACCGTCACGATCCGCCACCGCGACTCGATGGAACAGGAACGCCTGCCTGTCAGCGAGCTGCTTGTGTGGCTACTCGAGCGCGTGCGCTAGGAGAAGCGACGCACCCGTCGCTCGAAGCGTGGACTTCTCCGTGACGAGTGAATCCAATGTCGGGAAAAATGTCCCCTCGGGGATAGAGGCCAGTCAACATCCTAGCCTGCCGCACGGGGGTGGGCCAGCTCTTGGCTTCTCAGTAGTGATCTGGCACCGGGATATCAATCGCACGCTGACTTTCCCAGCGTGAGATCGCGCCATCCTTGTTGACGTCGTAGTATTCCATCATCGCGCTGATGTCTTCATTCGTGACGCCAGTCACTCCTGACTCGCGGATGCCCTGCTGTCCCTCCTTCCGCGTGATCTTTCCGTCCGCATTGTAGTCAAATCGATCGAACTTTTCCTGCAAGGCCATCACCTTCCGTCCGTGAGCCGCCTCGGAATGAGGATTGGGCGTCGGCGTACATGCGGCGAGGATCAGAACGCAGGAGGCGAGATACTTCATATCGCCGAAGTATCTGCCACTTCTCAAGCTGCGCAAGCCGAATCCAATCGCCAAATCGCCCTCTCTGGGTTGGGATTGCCCACGTGCGCATCCGCATCCTTGTCGCTGGAAAACCCGCCCTCGCCTACGCCAAAACCGGCGTGGCCGAGTATCTCAAACGCTTAACCCGATACGGCAATCACGAACTGATCCACCTCAAGGCAGGAGACTCCGAAAGCGTCTCACAAGCCCTGCTTGAGCGCTCGGAGGGCAGCTATCGCATCGCCCTGGATGAGCGAGGGAGAGCTCTCGATACAGCGGCTTGGGCGAAGTGCTTCGAAACCCTGGAACTCCGCGGCGACATCAAAGCCGTCTCCTTCCTGATCGGTGCCTCCGATGGCCACACCCAGGCGCTACGCGAACGAGCAGACGAAGTCTGGTGCCTTTCCAAGCTCACTCTGCAGCACGAACTCGCGCTCGTCGTGCTCTTAGAACAGATCTACCGCGTGGCGACCTTCCGGAAGGGTGAGCCCTATCACCGCTGAGAAGCAGGTCAGCGACGCGGCTGCTGTGGCATCATGCCCAGCGCACCGGCACCCTGCCCAGGCAGCGGCTGATTCCAAGCCTTCTGATTTGAGTTACTTGGCGGAGTCACAGGCTGTGGATTCAGATCCGGATCCTCCGTGGTGCAGGAGCAAAGGGGAAGAAACGCGATGGCAGTGGCGGCTAGAATGAGCGTGCGCATTCAGGGAACATAAAAAAACCTCCGCAGCATGCAAGCCTACGGAGGTTTTGAATGAGAAATGATTGACGATCAGTTCGTTGCTGCTTTGGCAAGGATCACGCGGTCACCAGGCTGGAGACGGACGCCAGGGGCGAGCGTGTCCCAGTCGATCTCACCGATGGTTTGAGTCGCTTCGATGCTCGAAGGCTTGATTTCAGCAATCGAACGTCCTCCACGCTTCACGATCAGGCGGGTCTGAGGGGTGAAACCGGTGTTCTTTCCGGCACCAATCACCACGAAGCCCCAATCCTGATCGACGGCCGTGATGACCGACTCCATGGCATTGCGGGCGAAGCGGGCATTGCGATCTGCCTTGCGCTTGGCGAGACGGGCAATCTCCTCCTGGTTCTTGGCGACAGCCTTCTCCGCTCCTTCGATGGTGGTTTCGAGTTCGCCGATATCCTGAATCAGAATCTTTTTCTGGTCCTCGAGATCAGTAACCGCATCCTCGATTCCGTCGATACCGCCCGGGACGTCGAGATCTTCAAGTTCCTTGAGGACCTTCTGCACATCGGCAAGATCTTGTGCCTGCTCTTCGAGGGTTCCTTCAATCTCGACGAGTTGACGCTGAAGCTGCGTCTCATCCGACTTGAGCTTGTCGATGCTCTGTTCGACTTCAGCCTTCTCACTGCGAGCCGTCTTCAGGTTGTCGGTCTCGGTATTGAGTTCCTTCTGAGTTTTGTCGGCGGTGGCGGAAACCGTCTTGTTGTCCTGAATCAACTTCAGGCGGGTTTTCTGCTGTTCCATCATATTCCCCTTGTTTGAATTGGAGAAATAGGCGGCACCAGCGATGGCGAGAAGCGCGATAACGTAGAAAAGGGCTTTCATTGAATCTTTAAAAATAGGGGTTGGCCTCAGGGCGGAATCAGTTCTTTTCTTCTGGGGCCGCAGGCTCGGCTGGAACGACCTTGTCACCGACCATCAGTGTCACATCTTCAGCAAGGGAGTTGGGAACGACGTCGGCTGATGCCCGATTTGATTCAACCGAACGAACACGCAGCTCAGCGATTGGCTCGCCGTTGCGGACCACGTTCAAGGTCGATCCGGAGACGATGCCACCGTTATTACCCGCAGAAAGGGTCACAAAACCCCACGGTCCGTAAATCGAATTGATGCGAGCACTGCCGAATGACTTCTTGCTCGAAATCATATTGGTCTCCTTGTTGTAGGCGGAAACCGTGTTTTGAGTGGAGGCGCGGAGTGCGAGCAGATTGGTGCGCTCGTTTTCCTTGGACGCCTTTTCATCCTCTAGACCAGTAATCTCCTCCTGGAGACGCTTGATCTTGCCGGCCAGTTCCTTGAGCTCACCTGCCTTCGCGGTCTTCTCCTTGATCTCGGCGATTTCGGCCGCCTGCGCTTCGCTTTGCTGAGTCTTGGAAGCAATTTCCTTCTTCACGCCATCATTCTTGGCCGTCTGCTGCGCTTCCTCTTCTCTCAGACTCACCGTGGCCTGCATGGTTTCCTCTTTCTCAGCGATGGTCGCATTGCGCTTCTTCTGAAGGTCGGCGAGTCGGTTCTGAGTGGTATTCAAACGAGACTCAGCGATTTTACGGTTATCGATTTCCTTCGTGTACTGTTCCTTGTTTTTGAAGGCGAGGAAGGCGGATGCCGCGAGAAGGACTGCTGTTAGGATGGCAAAGATGTTGGCCATGGAGTTTTTTCAGTGAAAGATTGGGACTTGCTTGGGGGTGAACGTAGATAGTCCCGGCAACCCCCGGCAATCCTTAATTTTAGCATGATGACGCTTCACTTTACAAAGTATGGGCGGTGTCCCATCGATTGCTCCCCCAAATGAATTCCGTCCTTCGCGTTTTCGCCTACCTGCGCCGCTACCCCGGCCTCGCCTCCGCCCAGTTTCTTTGCGCCACGATGATGGCGATTTCGGTGATTTTTTTCCCGGAGATCGCCAAGATCGTGCTCGATAAAATCGTCCCGGATCCCTCTCGCCACAAGGAGTTACCGCTATGGGTGATGGCCGCACTCGGAAGTTTCCTGCTCAAGGACGGACTCAACTGCGCCCGAATTTTCGTCAACAATCACTTCGAACAGAACGTCATCTTCGACATCCGATCCGACCTCTACCAAAAAATCCAGCGACTCCCCCTGAATTGGTTCGACTCCCGCCGGACCGGCGATGTTATGACACGAGTCGTTGAAGACGTCACCGCGATGGAGCGCGTTTTGATCGACGGAATCGAGCTCGGACTCGTCGCTGGCATCCAGCTGATTGCCGTCGGAGTGGTCATGTATCTCGCCGACTGGCAGGTCGCCATGTGGGCCACCCTCCCGATCCCGATCCTCATGATCGGTGCCTGGGTTTACTCAAAAGACGCCCGTCACCGCCACAAGGCGGAACGCAACGCCACCTCTGCCCTCAATTCCCTTCTCCACGACAACATCGCCGGCATCCGCCAAATCAAGTCCTATGCCGCCGAAGCCGAGGAGCACGCGAATTTCAACAAACTCTCCGGGAAAGTCCGCTCCGCCACCCTCTACTTGATGAAGTGGTGGGCAATTTATAATCCCAGTATGTCCTTTGCTGGCATGCTCGGCTACGTGCTGGTCCTCGGCTTTGGTTCCCAGGCCATCATCGAAGACCGCATGACGAGCGGCGAGCTTTTTCAGTTCATCCTCCTCCTCAGCCTCTTCTACGAACCCGTCTCAAAGCTCCGCCAACTCAACCAGATGGTCTTCTCGTCCCGCGCCGCCGGCGACCGGGTCTTTGAAATCCTCGACTCGGAAGACGAAGCGAATGCAGCCAGCGGTGACAGCCTTCCTGAGACCATCCGCGCCCACGTTCGATTCGACTCCGTCTCCTTCTCCTATGGCGAGCAGCCGACGCTCAACGAAGTCACCTTTGACGCCCAGCCCGGCCAAACGATCGCCCTCGTCGGCTCGACCGGTGCAGGAAAGTCCACGGTGCTTTCGCTGCTCAACCGCTTCTACGAACACGACGGCGGAACCATCACCATCGACGGCATCGACATCGCCACCCTCTCCAAGACCTCTCTGCGCGCCAACCTCGGCTACGTCACCCAGGAGCCCTTCCTCTTCAATGGCACGGTCCGCGAAAACCTGCTGCTCGCTCGCCGCGATGCCACCGAAGAACAGATCTGGACCGCCCTCGAAGCTGCCAACGCCGCGCCTTTCGTCCGCGCCCTGCCCAAGCAGCTCGAAACCAACGTCGGCGAACGCGGCGTGAAACTCTCCGGCGGAGAAAAACAGCGCCTCTCGATCGGCCGTGCCCTGCTTAAGAACGCGCCCATCCTGCTCCTTGACGAAGCCACCGCCTCGGTCGACTCGGAAACCGAACGCCTGATCCAGGAAGCACTCGATGCTCTGATGAGAAATCGCACGGCCTTCGTCATCGCCCACCGGCTCTCGACCATCCAGAACGCCGACCGGATTTACGTCCTCGAGCACGGCCGCGTCATCGAACAGGGCACCCACGAAGAACTACTTGCCCGCAACGGAAAATACGCTGACCTGTGCCGTAAGTCCTTCCTCGGCGACCAGAATCCCGATCGCCTGACCAACCAAGACAAGCGCACCGAACCATGACGCTTCGACTCCCCATGAAATCCATCACCGCGACCCTTGTCGCCTTTCTTTTGGCGCTCCCCGCCCACGCCTTGGCCCCAGGTGACGAGGTCACACCGGATGCCATCGCCAAAGCGGACTTCGTCAGAGGTGAGCCCTTCAAAACCTGGGAAGCCGGCAAACCCTACATCATCGCCTGCTGGGCCAGCGGCTCGGTTCCCTCGGTCGCCACCCTTCCGATGCTCCAGGACCTCCAGGAGATCTACGAAAAAAGAGGACTCAGGATCATCGCCATCAATGTCGGTGAAAACGATAAGGAAAAGCTCGTCAATTTCATGGAGACCCAGGGCGAGCGCATCACCCACCCGGTCGCCTTCGTCCCATCCGGCGACCCCTTTCAAATCGAATGGATCGATGCCGCCAAAGTCACCCAGCTACCCTTCGCCTTCGTTGTGAGGGACGGGCGTTACCTCTACGGCGACCACCCCGCCAAGCTCAATGCCGAGCTGATCGAGGCCTTTCTCGCCGGTGGCAAGCAGCAGCAGGAAGCTCTCGACAAATTGGAGCGCGAGAAGGTCACCGAAATCGTCATCAGTGATCACTTGAAAGCCTACTCCATCGCACAGACGGCCAATGATTCCGAAGCCATGGAAGTTGCCATCGCCGCGATCGCCAGCACCCAGCCCGACTTCGTCCACCTGCCCCGCATGCTGGTCGATGCCGCGCTTGTCAGGAAAGACTGGTCCACCGCCGCCGCCAGTCTGAAAGCCATTGGTGACCCACAGCTCGCCCTGATGTCCGCCGCCCTCATTTCCCGCCGCTACGACACCATGGAAGAGCAACCCGCTCCCGAAGTCTACGAAGCCGTGGCCGAGATTCTCGCCGCAAACATGGCCGACGATGCCAGCATCAAAGCATCCCTCGCTCGAGTGCAGTGGAAACTAGGAAAGAAGGAAGAAGCCCTCGCGACGGCACGCCTCGCTGCGCTCAAACCCGGCGACCACGCCAAAGCCCCCTTCGATGACTTTGCCAAGAGCTTCGAGACCGACTCACCCCAGAGCCTCGACGATCTCATCGCCGCTCTGAATCGAGCCATCAAGCCCAATCCCTGATCTCATGGCAAAACGCCCACGCCCGTTCTGGTTTCGCCTCATTCGCGGATTCCTGATCATCTATGCCGCACTGTGCGTCTTCTCCTGCACCATGGCGGACAAACTGATCTTCATGCCACAGCGTCCCGCTTATACCAAGCAGGCCCCCAACCTGATCAGCATCGCGACCTCGAAGGGAGAAGTCGTCCCCGCCTTCTACTTCCCCGCCAAACCCGGCAAACCCACCGTGCTTTACTCCCACGGAAATGCCGAAGACATCGGCGGCTCCATCGAGCTCTATCAGCAATGGCGCCACGACGGCTGGGGCGTCCTCGCCTACGACTACCCCGGATACGGACACGCCAGCGGCACCCCGACCGAGTCCTCAACCGAACGCGCCATCGCAGCCGCTTGGCACTCTCTAACAGTCGATCACGCGGTCCCGGCATCCGACATCATCGTTGTCGGACGCTCGGTTGGCAGTGGGCCCTCGGTCTGGCTGGTCGACAAGCATCGTCCCGCCGCCCTGATCTTGATCTCCCCCTTTACCTCGACCTTCGCCGTCCACTCACCCGCGCAGTATATTCTCCCGGGAAACCGTTTCCCCAACCTGAAGCGCATCCGCAAAAACGATACCCCACTGCTCGTCATCCATGGTGAAAGTGACGGCATCATCCCGAGCGCCCACGGGCGCAGCTTGCACGAAGCCAGCTTGGCAAAAACCAAACGCTTCGTCGGCATCCCCGGTGCCGGCCACAACGACCTCGCTTGGACAGAGATCGCCGAGCCCATTCGGCAATTCATCGGCGAACTTCGCGTCGATCCGGATTAACGCGCCGGCTCGGACTTCTTCAAATTCGGCATTTTCGGAATTTGCTGCTCATACTTGTTGATGAACTCTTGCAACTTCCCGGACTGCTGAGCCTCCTTGATCGCCCCTGCAAAAACAATCCCGGCCACGATTCCCAAAACCGGACCAGCCCAGTAAATCACTGCCAGGACTTTTCCGATTCGGTCGAGCTTCTTGGTGAAGCCGTATCCCGGAGGACAGGCGAACAAGCGATATCCGATCCACCAGTTCAATATCGGCACGATCAAACCGAACAACCACGCACCACTCATCGCCAGGTTCTCGAAGCGTTTCAAAACAATCGCGATCATGAACGCAAAGGGGATCGCAAAGACGATCAGGGCCGCCCAAGGCGCATATTCCTTTCCGGCAAATTCCTGAATCTTCGGCAGAACCGTGCCCAGCCCCACCGTCAACAAAACCGGCAGCACCGTTACTCCGAGGAAGTATCCCAAGCGCGACGCCCCCGGCAGCTTCAGAGGCTTAACGTTCTCATTCTGGAAATCAAAACTGCCACTGTCGGCCAGCGAATCATTGGGCGGAGCGTGCCCCATACGATTTCCGTCAGAGACCAGCTGAGCGGGATCCCGCCGCTCAAATAGCCCATCAATCTCACCCGCAGGCTTCCATTCCGTCTGCCCACCACCGATCACCATGTCAGTCCGCGGCTCCAAGCGCCCCGCCCTTGCGGCATCGACCATCTCCGCAAAGGTCACCGGCCCGAAGCGCTGACCGCTTCGCGACACATACCACTCGTCTTTTTCCTCCGACACGCCCTTTATCTATCCTGACAACAAGCAAAGGTCAATTTCCACATCCGTAGCCCAGGCCCCTCGAATTCTCGTCCTTGAATCACCCACCATCCAGTTCATGTTGCTCGTCCAAGCCCATGAAACTCCTCATCTCCGCGCTCCTGATTCCCATGATCTGCCAAGCCGCCCCCACGGAAACCAGAGGCCACTACGGCAACTCCGAGGGCCTCGCCCTTTCCTACCTCCTCATCCAGCCCAGCCCGGCCGCCTTCGCCCCAAATGCCAAGCGTCCCCTCGTCGTCTTCCTCCACGGTTCCGGCGAACGCGGCGACAACCTCGACCTGGTCAAAAAGCACGGCCCCCCCATGCAAGCACTCCAAGGCGACGGCCTCCCCTTTGTGGTGCTCGCCCCACAGTGCCCGGCGGGAAAATCGTGGGACCCAACGACCGTCATCGCTCTGACAAACAAAATTGCCGCCGAAGAAAACATCGACCCCACCCGCATCCACCTCACCGGACTCAGCATGGGCGGCTTCGGCACTTGGGACATCATCGCCGAGGCCCCCGACCTTTTCGCCAGCGCCGTGCCCATTTGTGGCGGCGGCGATCCCGTGACCGCCCCCAAAATCAAGGACATCCCCATCTGGACCTTCCACGGCGAAGCTGACGATGCCGTGCCCGTCGCCAAGACCCGCGAAATGGAAAAAGCCCTGCGGAAAGAAGGAGCCCCGCAACTCCGCTGCACTTACTACCCGGGTGTCGGTCACGACTCATGGACCCAAGCCTACGCCGATCCCGCCCTTTACGCCTGGATGATGCTCCAGAGCAAAAGCACCCCGACGGGGCCATGACTGACCAAATCGGAACCACCTTTGAAAGCGCCATCCTCTCCGCCACCGAATCATCCCGCATGGAGGTGATCGAGATCATTCAAGAGCTCTGGAGCGGCTACGGAAAAATCCTCCGCATCAAACTCGAAGCCTGCCTCCAATGGCTCGCCCACTTCCACGCCACCTTCCTTCATGCAAAACCGACCGACCTCTGGGAAACCGGCACCTACTGGCACCTCGAAACCCGCCTCGACGAACTCGAAGCCCTCGATGACATCCCCTTAAAAAAGGCCGCTCCCGCCATCGACGCCAAACTCCAAGCCGCCCGCTTCCAAACCCTCGTCCACGGCGACGCCAAACTCGCCAACTTCTGTTTTTCCGAAGACGGCAACCGCGTCGCCGCCGTCGACTTCCAATACGTCGGCGGAGGCTGCGGCATGAAGGACCTCGCCTACTTCCTCGGTAGCTGTCTCGACGAGAACGCCTGCGAAAAACAGCAGTCCGAACTGCTCGACTTCTACTTCCATCACCTCCGCCAGGCCCTCGCCGAAAAGCAACCTAACAGCCAAGCCGACGCCATCGAATCCGAATGGCGCGCCCTCTTCCCCATCGCCTGGACTGACTTCCACCGTTTCCTCAAAGGCTGGAGCCCCGGCCACTGGAAAATCAACACCTACAGCGAACGCCTCGCCCGCCAAGTCATCGCCAGCCTCCAATACCGAGCAAGGAAGCTATAGTCCCCAAGACAATACAACTGCCTTTCATCATCCGTGTATTCCGGAAAATTTGACTCGGGATTCGAGGGATTTAGCTCGTCCATGTCCGTTTCACTCTCATTGTGTTTAAAATTCCCATGCGCATCGACTGTCACGTGCACCTCGTCGGCACCGGAACCAGTAACAGCGGCTGCTGGTATCGCCCGAAAGGCCTCACCAAATACGGTGAACCCATCATGACCAAGGCCATCGGCCTCACCGTCAAAGACCTTCACGGCCCCGAGTTCGACCAGCTTTACATCCGGAAGCTCGTGAAAAACATCCGAGAAAGCAGCCTCATCGACAAAGCCCTCATCCTCGCCCACGAGCTTCCCCACACCGAAGACGGCACCCCACTCCCCGAGCGATCCTCGCTCTACGTCCCGAACGACTACGTTCTCAAAGTCGCCGCCGAGCACCCCGAGTTCCTTCCTGCCGTCTCCATCCACCCGGCGAAAAAAGGAGCCCTCGAAGAACTCAACGAATGCCTCGACCGCGGTGCCGCCGCCCTCAAGTGCCTGCCCAACGTCCAAGGCATCGCCTGGAACAACCCACGCTACACCAAATTCCTCGAACGCATGGCGGAAGCCGGTCTCCCGCTTCTCGCCCACACCGGCAGTGAGCGCACCATGCCCGTCATCGACCACGCCCACGCCTGCCCGACCGTGCTCACCCGCGCCTTGGAAATCGGCGTCACCTGCATCGCCGCCCACTCCGGCACCGGCATGATGGTGATCGATCCCGATTACCTCCATGTCTTCCTCCGCATGTTGGACAAGTATCCGAACCTCTATGGTGACAACTCCGCCCTCGCCGGCCTCAGCTTCCGCCTCCGCAGTTCCGCCAACCGCACGCTAACAAGTAGCCCCGTCATCGACCGCATCCTCCACGGCAGCGACCTCCCGGTCCCATCGAACGGTCTCCTCCCGCTCCTTGGCGGCATGATCGATTGGTCCGACTTCTGGGAAGTCCGCAAGATCACCAACCCCTTCGAGCGCGACGCCCGCCTCAAGCAAATGCTCGGCTACCGCGAAGAAAACTTCACCCTCGCCTCACGCATCCTGCGCCAGCCGCAGAGAGCAGCGACTTCAGTCGCAAATTCCCCCGCCACCCCTCGGCCTTGAGCTCCCTGTTTCAACGAGGAAAGATCTAAAGAAGCTCCCGTCATCCGCAACTCAGACCCAGCAAACTCACGGCCTTCCCCCAACATCCGCAAGCTTCTTGAATGATTCTCCCCGAACCTCCCGTTTCCACTCCCATGATCCCGATCCGACTTTCAATTCGACCTATCCGGGTAGTACTTTCTGCTGCTCTCACCCTGATCGGCACCTGCCTTCCCGCCAGCTCCCAGCAGTTGCAATTGATCAATGGTAGCACCGAAAAGGTGAACGTCTTTCACCTCACATCGGAGACCGAAAAAGCCACAAAAGGATCTATCGATCCCGGAGCAAAATTGATGATGCCGACCACCATCGGTCACCGCTTTCTGCTCGTCGGGGAAACGTCCGGAGCGGAGGCGGTCGTGACCAGCGAAGTCCCGGTCCAGGGATTCCGCTTCGACCCGAACGGCAAGGACGGCATTCCCGCGTTCTACACCCAGAGCATCGACGCCAAGGGCTTCCCCATCGTCGCATCGGCGAGCGTCAATCCCTATGCCCTCAAGGAAGCGGCTCACCTCGTCAACCTGATGCTTGCCAAACGTCCCGATGTGCGCGAGGCGATGATCAAAAGCGGGGCTCGAATGTGCATTCTCGCGTGGAACGAGTTCACCACCGACCTTCCCGACTTTGCCGACTTTACGCCCAAGGATTTCTGGGACGCCCGTGCCCGTGGAACCGGTGGCAGCACCACCGATCCTTACTGTTCCTGCGGGGAGGAAAACCTGCTCGCTTATCCGGGAGATCCCTATTCGGCCGAAAACATCCTGATCCACGAATTTGCCCACAACATCCACCTGCGTGGCCTCACCAATATTGACACGGAATTCGACGAGCGCCTCAAGGCCACTTATGACAAAGCCATGGCTGAGGGCCTATGGAAGGGCAAATACGCATCGGTTAACCACTTCGAATACTTCGCCGAAGGCGTCCAGTCGTGGTTCGACGACAACCGCGAGAACGACCACGATCACAACCACGTAAACACCCGTGTCGAACTGATCGAATACGACCCCGGCCTCGCCGATCTCTGCCGCGAGGTCTTTCGCGATACCGAATTCAAATATACCAAACCCGCCACCCGGCTCACCGGACACATGGAGGGCTATGACCCATCAACCGCCCCCACCTTCGTCTGGCCCGAACGCCTCCAAAAGGCGAAGGAAGAGATCAAGTCACAGGTCAAGGTCCGCACCGACGCCGCCGAAGCCTCTTCGACCACCCGTGAGATCAAGGGATGGAAGGTCCTCATCAATCCGGTGCTTCTCGACGAAAAGAACCGCGAAACCACGGAAAGCGCCCTGAAAATGCTCACCGTCCAGCTTTCAGAAATCATCAAGGTCGTGCCCAAACCGGCGGTTACCGAACTGCAAAAAGTTCCGCTCTATTTCTCACCGCCCTACCCGAAGTTCGGCCATCGCGCCGAATTCCATCCCGACGGCAAGTGGCTCGAAGATAACGGTCGCGATCCCGCCATGGCCAAGGGAGTTGAATTCACCAACACCGAGGTCTTCGAAGAAGACACCCGCCGGATGCCGAACTTTACCCTGCATGAGCTGGCCCACGCTTATCACAACCGCTTTCTGCCAGAAGGCTTCGACAACCTTGATCTGAAAAAGGCCTACAAGAGGATCAAGGAAAACGGAAGCTACGACAAGGTCGAGCGCAAGGACGCCGAGGGCCGGACCCGCATGGACAAGGCTTACGCGCTCACCGACCCGATGGAGTACTTCGCCGAATCCACCGAGGCCTACTTCTCCATCAACGATTTCTTTCCCTACAACCGCAAGCAGCTCCTTGAGCACGATCCCGAGATGCATGCCCTGGTTCAAAAGCTGTGGGGCCAGTAGTTCCTCCCAAACCTAGCAAGACCCTATTCGAAAAGCCATTCGGGCAGGGTGATTTTCGAATTTTTAGTTGAAGCGGGCGGTCTGCAGAGGGTGCCGAGGGCTTGCGGGAGGTGCGCAGCGCCTTTCACTGGGAAAAATGGCCCAGCACCCTGA
>CAZVMS010000091.1:0-2142 GCA_964628795.1 uncultured Haloferula sp.
GGCACTCCTCCTCGGGGCCGCGCCCGCGAACAGGATCAGGGCTTCACCCTGCTTCATGTTCTGATAAAACTGCTGTCTTCGGAGTCGGTGAGGGTTTGTGCTCATTTGGGGGATGATGTTTACCCTGATGAGCCTGTAAACGGTAGTGTAAATCTTTGTCTGTAAGTCCGCTCAGCCCCAGCCCGCCGCAGAAGCGGCCGATGGAGCGTAGCGGAATCGGCCGCTTCTGCGGCGGCGCGCCTCCCACCCTCCGGGGTTGTAAGTGCCCGTCCACGACTTAATGCTGAAGGTGCGAACCAACACAGCAAAAAGCCATGAACGAACACAGCCAGAATAATCAGCATCCCGATCTCATCAACATCCTTCTCGAAGACGGCCTCGAAAACGCCATCCCGAAAATCAGCGCCTTGCTCATGAACGCCGCCATGCTGCTCGAACGAATCGCCCATATCGGAGCCGATCCCAACGAGCGAAACGTCGAAGGCCGCAACGGATACGCCAACGGCTTCAAGCCCCGTAACTTCCAAACCGCCATGGGCAAACTCCAACTCGCGATCCCCCAGGTTCGCGACAGTGACACCCCCTTCCGGACCTCGCTCCTTGAGCAAGGTTCCCGCAGCGAGCGGGCGCTTAAATCCGCCATCGCCACCATGTATGTCGAAGGTGTCAGCACTCGCCGCGTTACCAAAATCATGGAGAAACTCTGTGGTTTCAAAGTCTCCTCCGGCCAAGTCTCAAACCTCACCAAGGAACTCGACGTCGAGTTCGCGAAATGGCGTAGCCGACCGCTTCCCGAAATCATCTATCTCACCATCGACGCCACCTACTATAAGGTCCGTATCGACGGTGTCGTCAGGGATTGCGCCACTCTCATCGCCATTGGCATTCGTCGCGAAGACGGCAAAAGAATGATCCTCGGGGTCTCCTGTGCCCTCACTGAAGCCGAGGTCCACTGGCGTGACTTCCTCAACAGCCTCAGAGAGCGCGGCATCGGCATTCCAGACCTCGTCACCTCCGATGCCCACACTGGACTCAGAGCCGCCCTCAAGGCCTGCCTTGGAGCCACTCCATGGCAGCGTTGCCAGTTTCACCTCCAGCAAAACGCCCAGCAGTACATCACCAAACAAGACCTCAAAAGCAAAGTCGCCACGGACATCGCCGCCATCTTCAACGCCGACGATCGAGCGCACGCCGAGGCCCGGCTCGAAAGCTTCATCAAGACCTACTCCGAAACCCAGCCCAAGCTCGCCGAATGGGCCGAGATCAACATCCCCGAAGGACTCACCGTCTTCAGCCTCCCCGAAGCGCATCGCAGGAAAACCCGAACCTCCAACGCCTGCGAAACCCTCAACAGTCAGATCAAACGCCGCACGCGTGTCGTCGGACTCTTCCCTAACGAGGACTCCCTGCTTCGCCTCGTCACCGCTGTTCTGATCGAAATTTCAGAGACCTGGGAAACCGGAAAAACCTACATCAAACTCTCCTAACAACAAACCAAGCAACACCACAAAATCACCCTTCGGAAAAAGTCAGAAGCCACTTTTGCAGAAAAAACTTTGCGCGGCCTTCGTTAACTGTTTCATAGGGGGATCTTGAGAGTAGGTGCGAGAAATCAAAAGTGGGAATAAATGTATTTATCAAAGCCGTTCAGTAATTCAATTGCGATGATGCTATATAACTTACCCCTAGTGTTCGTGGTTGCTCTCGGGATGCCTCCAGCTTTAATTGGCCAGGATCTCGCAGTTCCTGCAGGTGTTGCACCTGCCGTCGACGATTCCCCTGTAGCGCAGAAGCCCGAATTCCCAACGGTCGAGGTCCGGGATACCAAGGTATTACAGCTTCCAGATCGGCAGGTAACGATTCATCGGATCGCAAATCCCGGATTCCCTGATCCGCGCCCGATGCTTCCCGAGACTAGGGGGCTGAGCTCGGAGGAAATCGAGGCATTCCGTAAATCCCCAGCAGTGCAACGATGGCTGAAGGAGAGGGCGAAGACCACACACCTTTTAATTTCCGCTACTGTCATTGACGGCCGGGCGACATTCCTTCGTTGGTGGCATGACGGAACCGAGTATCAAGCGTGGTCGAATTCAGATTGGATGATTCTGACTGGGTTTGCGGAGTGCCAAAAAGACAACAGGC
>CAZVMS010000092.1:0-6775 GCA_964628795.1 uncultured Haloferula sp.
TCGGCTACCTGCCCATCGACCAGCGCGGAGCCGATCTGCTCTTCCAGGTCATCAGCGCCCGCTACGAACGCGGTTCCATCATCCTGACCACCAACAAGGCCTTCAAGCAATGGCCCACCATCTTCAACGGTGACTCCACCATCACCTCCGCCGTGCTCGATCGCCTCCTCCACCACGGCCACACCGTCGTCCTCGAAGGCTCCAGCTACCGCATGAAAGACCGCGCCGAAAGTTGAAAAACGCCACCCCTAACACCTCAAAAACCCATGCCCGGACATCCGATTTTTAAACTGCCTGAATCATCCGATGTTCACGCCGCCGCCCGCATCTTGATCCAACCCTCCTCCAGAATCTCCTGGTCACTTGCTCGCCAGCGAACCGTCCGCAGCAATGGCTCATTGATCGGCATCCAGCTCGCGGCTCCCACCAGCACCACGGGCCCACCTTCCGGCGGCGATCAGGATCGGAGACTGGTCACGAAGCTTTTGTTGGATGGGCGCGAGAAGCTTGAGGTAGGAGTCGAGGAGACGAAGGGCATCCTCGCCCATTTCCAGCCCGGCAAAGAGCTTGCTCTCCGACTCGGAGAAATCCAATCCCGGTTGAACCGCTGAGGACCTAAGCTCCGTCCCCAGATCGTAGCGACTGAGGAAAAGCCGACGCTCCTCATGACCAGCCTGCATACAACCATCGATCATCCACGTCGCCGACCCATGGCTGTCGGCATGGAGGATGCGCATCAACTTCCGCTCCAGCTTCCAGAGTTCGAGGATCTGGCTCTCAGTCACTTGCGCCAATCGCAAATACACAATCTTGCACAGGAAAGGCATGAAACACTCCGGATACCCGCCCTTGCGGAAGACCGGCAACTCGAAGCGCTTCACCCAGCCAAGCAGGCTAACCCGGTCCCGCCCCAGGATTTCGGCGATTTCTGAAAGTGAATACATGACGGTGAGATGGTGACCGGGAGACTAGGACAAACGTAGGGGGAGCGAAATCCTGATGATTTGTCGATCACGGGTGAAACGGAGGCTCACTGACCAGCCAAACCAGACGCTAGAACAACCGCCATGGAGCAAAAAACCATCCTTGCATCGCTGAAAGAAGCATGCAATGTTTTCAACATTAAGACCACTTCCGACACGCATCCAAAACAGATTCTTCGCCGCATCGCCGCGAAAGGACGAGGCTGGGCATTCACTCCGAACGATTTCTCCGACCTCGGCGATGACCGTTCCATTGGCATGGCCCTAACCCGCCTCCAGCGCAGCGGCAAGATCCGCCGCATCAGCCACGGGCTCTACGATCAGCCCCAAGCCCACCCGCTGCTCGGACAAGTCGGAGCAAGCACCGATGCCGTCGTGGATGCCATCGCTCGCAAACGCAATCTTCGCCTGCTCCCGTCAACCGCCCTCGCCGCCAATCAGCTCGGGCTCAGCACTCAGGTTCCCGCCCGGCTCGTCTATCACACCGACGGTGCCCCAACTCGCCTGACTCTCGGCAATCTTCAGATCGACCTCCGCCGAAATACAGGCCGACTCCTGAGCCTCGCCGGTCGCAGCAGCGGACTCGTTGCCCAGGCACTCCGGGATGTCGGCAAGGGTCAAGTCACCGACGATCACTTGAATCGAGTTCGCGCCCATCTTCCGGCCAGCGCCCGCAAGCAACTCCTCCAGGACATCACAAAGGTTCCTGCCTGGATGCGTCCTCACTTCCGCCAAATCGCCAATAACGATGCCTAAAGACCCCTACCTCTCTCTGACTAATACCGAGCGGGCTGAACTGATCGACGAAGTTTCGCGTCGTCGCAACCTCGCGCCAGCCATTCTGGAGAAGGATTACTGGGTATGCCGCACCCTCGATGCCGTCTTCTCATTGCCCGCCATCGGCGAACACCTCGTCTTCAAAGGCGGCACTTCTCTTTCGAAGGTCTTCGGTCTTATCGAACGCTTCTCCGAAGACGTCGATCTATCCTTCCACCGTGATTACCTCGGATTTGGAGACAACGAACACGACCCCGAAGCCGCGCCATCTAACAAGAATCAACGGCACCGTATCGACGACTTGCAAGCGGCGTGCGCGGATCACATTCGCGACGTCTTGCTCCCCGCGCTGAAAGATAAATTTCAGACTCTTCTCGGTGAAGACGAGTGGAGCCTCGAAATCGACCCTCAGGAATCTCAGACCCTTCTCTTCCACTTTCCCCAGGCCGGCTCGGCCACGCTTCCCTACATCAAGCCCGCTGTCCGAATCGAACTCGGTGCCCGCTCCGATCACTGGCCCCGGGAAAGACACAGCATCCTATCCTATCTTGGCGAGACTCTTGACCAACCCTTCATGGGAACGGCCACGATCGAAGTCCTCGCCGCCGAACGCACCTTCTGGGAAAAAGCAACCCTCCTCCACGCCGAGTGTCACCGCCCAGCGGACAAGGCCATGCCTGCCCGTTACGCCCGGCACTATCACGACCTCGCGCGGATCGCCGCCAGCGAAGTCACGAACCGTGCCCTTGCTGATACCGAACTCCGCAAACGAGTCGTGGAGCACAAGTCCGTCTACTTCCGATCCGCCACCGCGAAATACGATCTTGCCGTTCCTGGCAGCTTCCGCCTCGTCCCAGACGCTTCCCGTCTCAACGAACTGAAAAAGGATCACGCCGCCATGACTCAGATGTTCTTTCAACCGCCTCCTCCGCTCGACGAGGTCCTCGAAACCCTCCGATTCCTCGAACACAAGATCAACGCTTCAAGCCTCTAGAATCAGCAGGTTCGAACGGCGAAGGACGACAAAGACCGATCACCGCTAAATCCTCCCCCAACCCGCACCACGACCCGTTCCGTCGCAGGCCGACTTCATGGTCGCGGGCGTGAAGAAACAACCCCTCAGCCAACAAGCATTCGAGCGAGCGAGAGCATCTGCCAAACAGCGCTTCGCACAGCTCCGTGAGAAGCACGCAGCGCTTCAAGCTTACCTCGTCCTCTCATCGCCCATCGGTCAGGTGGCTCATGAGGCGGCCATCAATGATATCCTGAAAGGCTTCCCGGAGATGATCATGGATGGAAAAGCCAAGGAGGACTTCGTTCGTTTTTCGAAATCACCCAAGCCCAAGGACCAGACTCCCGAAAAGCTGAAACAATGGCGACGCACAAACGACGAACTCGTGTCGCGACTGGAGATCGATGGAAGCGTTCAGGTCGAACTGCGCTTCATCCATCTGAACTACGAACTCATCCCACTACTGCAGAAGGACTCGCTCGTTGACTCCCGACTAACCCCTCAATCCCGAGCATCCATTCGGATCGTCTTGGGAACTCTGAGCCAGCTATCGCGATGAGGACATTCCTTCGACACAGAAAAACACCGCACGCGACTTATTTCGTCGCACCTCCGATGAGAATATTCACCATCATCCGATGCCACGCGCTTCCCATCATCATACCGTCGCCCGTCAGTGGGCCATTCTTCGCAAGCTGACGGCTCGCCGACCCGGCATCACGGCCCGCGAGCTTCAGGACCACTTGGCGAGCGAGGGCTTCGTCGTCACCAAGCGCACCGTTGAGCGGGACTTGGTGGATCTCTCCACGATCTTCCCGCTGATCACGAGCCCCGGCTCCCCCAAAGGCTGGAGATGGACCGAACGCGGCCTGCTCGATGTTCCGGGTGTCGATGTGATGGAAGCACTCTCCTTGGTGCTCGTCGGCGACCTCCTGCGGCAGATGCTGCCCGCCAGCCTGAACCGCTCGGTGCAGACCCGTTTCGAGGTCGCCAAGAGCTTGCTCGACGCCATCCCCGGAAACCGATTTGCCGCCTGGTCCCAGATCGCCCGCTACATTCCTTCGGGACTCCAACTGCAACCTCCCGTCGTCGATGAAAAGGTGCTCGAAGCCATCGAGGAATCGCTCATCACCCATCAATGCCTCCGCGTTGCCTACCTGAGCGTCGGAGCCGAGGAACCACGCGACTTCCTCATGCATCCCCTCGCCCTCTTGCTCCACGGCTCATCCCCTTACCTGCTCGCGACCATCGGAAAAGGCAGCAGCATCTTCCAGTATCCCCTGCATCGTTTCCGCAGCGCCGAGGTCATCAGCGAGACCTCTTGGCGACCCGCGAAGTTTTCGCTGGATGCGTTTCTGAGTTCCGGAGACGCGAGCTTTGGAGCCGGCGACTTGATCAACTTCGAAGCCAAAGTCGCCGACCACCTGGCAACGATCCTGAAAGAGACACCCTTAACTCCCGATCAAAAAATCATCCGTCGAGGAGATGAGTATATCGTCAAAGCGAAGGTGCGAAACTCATGGGAGCTAGAATTCTGGATCCTCTCCCAAGCCGACCGACTCACCGTCATTCGCCCCAAACACCTCAGGGAAAAGATCCGCGGCTTCTTGAGTTCCGCCCTTTCCAACTACAACGACACCGACTGAACCCATGCGCCAACTTTCCAAGTCCAAGATCATCGCCTTCCGCCAGTGCCCGAAGCGTCTCTGGCTCGAACTCCACAAGCGCGAACTCCGCGACGACTCCGGGAGCGAAATGGTCTTCGCGATCGGCAACCAGGTCGGTGACGTCGCCCGCCAAATCTACGACACCGCAGGTGACGGAAAGCTGATCGACGTCGATGAGCTCGGTTGGGATGCCGCTTACTCCGAGACCAGCTCATGGCTGGCCTACACCCCTGCCCCGCTCTTCGAGGCCGCAATCCGTATCGATGGCGCTCTGGCCCTCGCCGATGTCATGCTTCCCGCACCCGGAGCCAAGGGTCTCCGCTGGCACATGCTTGAAGTGAAGTCATCCACCGGCGTGAAGGACTACCATCGCGAGGACTTGGCGGTGCAAACCTACATCGCCACCATGGCCGGCGTGAATCTTGCCAGCGCCTCGATTGCTCACGTCGACAACACCTTCGTATCAGTTTTGGCGTCCCCATCTGGAAAGGCACCCGTCCCTACCAACAACTTCCCTTCCAGTTCAGTCTCCACATCGTTTCCCCAACTGGGGAAATGACCCACAAAGAGTTCCTCGATCTCTCCGGAGCTGACCCCAGTGAAGCCTTCGCTCGATCGCTGATCGAGCTCTGCGGCACAACCGGCCCCGTCTTCGTCTATAACGCCGGCTTCGAGAATCGGATCATGCGCGAACTCGCCGCGCGCTTCCCGCTCTACGCACCGGGCTTGCAAGCCATCATCGACCGAGTCGTCGACCTCCTCCCCATCGCCAGGAGCCGCTACTACCACCCCGACCAACACGCCTCATGGAGCATCAAAGCCGTCCTCCCCACCGTCTGCCCGGACCTCGCCTACGACAACCTCGATGGCGTCCAAGACGGCCAAGCCGCCCAGCAAGCCTTCCTCGAAGCCATGGCCCCGCAGACCACCGCCGAGCGAAAGTCCGAGATCGAGCAACAACTCCTCGCCTACTGCCAACTCGACACCCTTGCAATGGTGAGACTCTGGCAATTCTTCAGCGGAACAGACGTCCCGGCGCTAGTGGATGCGGAATGAACCTGCGCCAATCAGGGTTCCTCGGCACTGAGATTCAACAGGTCGCGCCGGAACTCGAATTCATGCAGGATCCCGTCAAAGAGTTTACGGGCTGTGTCGGCATACGGAGTGTCGGATGAAATCGAGCCTGCGTAGGCCCTCGTGAATTCATTGAAATGGTCGAAAGTCATGTGAACGACCTCCATGGAAAGCGCGGCTGATTTCAAATCCTCAGCGGAGAGCGACTCGGACGCCCTGGCCTTCTTTAGCAGCGCCGGGTAGTCGAAGTCTTCGAGCGCCGTCCGCATGTTTCCAACATCGGCAAAGTTCTCACCCCAAGTTTTCGACACCGGACGCGGAGTGAGATACATGAGGCGGCTCTTGAGATTCCCTCCCGTCCTCCTCTCGTGGTCGCGATGCAAGAGGGCATACTTCACCAATTGGTCCAAACTGGATTTGGCACCGATTTTCACCTCCACGCTGAAGCAGGTATCTGCCGACGTCAGGAATACGTCCGGCTGTGTGGGATCATGAGGAGCGGTGCGACGAAGTTCGAAGAGATTCACGTTGTGATAGATCTCATCGGTCGAATCTCCAAACGATTCGGTTTCAAGACGGCGAATGTAGTCTTGAGGGGCCAAGCCAAAGAAAAGCGCGAGCATGTGGTTCAGCGAAACTTCCATTCGCCGGAGGCTGCCGAGCATTTCGCTTTCGTTGGCAAAGATGGCGGGATTGGCTGGAACCCTTCCCAGGACCCTTGGGTCCCAGTAGTATTCCTGAATAATGTCATAGTAGACGGCATTCCAGTGAGGACCAAAATCGGAGGGAAAAAGCTGTGGGCGTGCCTTTGTCGGTTTCGGATTGGTGCTCACGGGAGGTAGGATAGTTCTAATTTTCGGCTTCTGAAAAGCTCCATCAATTCCTGATCAATCCCGGCCAGGACCGCTGGAGGTTGACGTTGGAGACGCGGATCTTGTGCAAACCGTGCAACGTGAAGGAGTGGAGGCGGGATGTTCATTTTTTGAGCATTGAGAATTCTAGTCTGATTTGGTCTTTGAGACCTCCTAGGCTCAGGTGATGACGATAGGCTTTTGATCAGGTGATTTAAAGAATTTTTAGAAAATCCGGGTATTTTTTGGAGTCATGAAGCGACCCTAACCACAATGCCTTTAGGGAAAGATTTTTTAGAAAGTCATAAGAAATTTTAACTTGTACTAATAAATTTTATGTATATTTGGAGGGAATGTCTTACAAAGTTAGTCATTTCCGAGTCGATTTCGTTAGCAAATTTGAAAGTCTCT
>CAZVMS010000093.1:0-26374 GCA_964628795.1 uncultured Haloferula sp.
GGAGAGTTTCTTTTCGTCGATCTTGTCCTTGGCGCGGCCCACGAGCGAAGGAAACCAGAAATCAACTAACAGTACAAGTGACGGTTTTGTCACATTCAGAAATTCGTTTCAACAAGCAGCGAGCATGCCGAACACTACTGACGCCGAACAAAATAGAGAGCGCAAGCGCTGAGATGGATCGCATGACTATTCGCCGTAGTTCTAGGCGGTGATCGATCAAGTCGGTTTGGTGAGGCCTGCGTTAGCCGATGCTCACCTCGCTGAAGGCAAAAGGACGGCGGGAGCCATGCGGTAGAACCGCTGATTAGCTTCAGGAGCGCTTTGATCAAATAATCTGATTTCTCCGGCGAGGCCAGGCAGAAGAGCATGCTTACCCGGGCGTCGGCTTCAGTCGCGGATGACACACAAAAGCGTCCTGGCTTGAGAAAGGAGCACCACGACTGGTTTCGCGACATCGGGCGATGACATCGGGCGACGACATGGAGCGATGACCGAGGCGGGGGAAAGGGTTTTGTCGATGTTTCTCAGAATGGCGTCGGAATCGCGTAAACCCCTTGCGGGAGCAGGGCTGGAGACCTTAGCCTCCCCGCGTGGGGGTAAGCAATGATCAGGCATCGAACTGGGAGCGCGAGCAGGCGCGGCGGGTGTTTTTGGCCATGCTCAAGGCGCGGCAGCTGGAGACCAAGCTTTCGAGCCTCTATAAAGCGGGGAAAATCGTGGGTGGCGTCTATTTGGGGAAGGGGCAGGAGGCTGTTAGTGGATCGCTGGGCTGCTCGCTCGTTCAAGGGCGTGACGTTTTCGCTCCCTTGATCCGTGACCAAGCGGGGAGGACGGGATTTGGTGAGGACATCATGGACTGCGCAAGAACCTACTTGGGCTCCAGTCTGGGACCGATGCGAGGTCGCGATGGGAATATCCACCGCGGGCGCCCGAAGGAGGGCATGCTGGCGATGATTTCCCACCTCGGAGCGCAGGTGCCGATGGTGACGGGCGTGCTTCTTTCCCGGCGCTTGAAGGGGGTGCTTGAGGGGACGGTTGGGGCGACCTGTGTGGGTGATGGTGCGACTTCAACAGGGGCTTTTCATGAAGGTTTGAATGCGGCGGCGGTCGAGAAACTGCCGCTGGTAGTGGTGGTGGCGAACAACCAGTTTGCCTACTCGACCCCGAATGACCGGCAGTTTGCCTGCGCAGATCTGTTGGATCGGGCGAAAGGCTATGGGGTTGGTGCTCACTCAGTGGATGGCACGGATTTCCTCGATTGTGTCAGAGGGATCGGTGAAGCGGTGAGGCAGGCGAGGGAAGGAAACGGACCTCAAATGGTGGTGGCGAGGCTTCTTCGATTGAGTGGTCACGGCGAGCACGATGATGGAAGCTACGTGCCGGATACGCTGCGGGCGGGGCATGTCGGGCGGGACTGCATGGCAGTGGCCGCCGAGCAAATGGTGACGGAAGGCTACGCAACTGAGGAGGAAATCGCCGCGTGGCGCGAGGAAGTGACCGATGAGATTCAGCGTGTGCTGGCGGTGGCCCAGCAGGATCCGGTGCCCGATCCGTGGCACGAGGAGTGGGAAGCTTTTTCTAACAACCTTTCAACGACGAGCGGAGCATGAGCATTACTTACGTCGACGCGATCCGTGAGGCTCAAGAACATTTGCTGAAGGAAGACCCCCGGGTGTTCCTTTATGGGCAGGACATTGCCAATTTCGGCGGGGCCTTTAAGGCGACCAAGGGATTGGCTGAGGCCTATCCGGGCCGTGTGCTGGATTCACCGATTAGTGAGGACGCGATGATTGGCATGGCGATTGGTGCGGCGGTGGATGGCATGAGGCCGATCGTCGAGATGCAGTTCGCGGACTTTTCGTCGGTGGCCTTCAATCAAATCGTCAATCAGGCGGGCACACACTACTACCGGACCGGGGTGCCGGTGCCGATTACGGTGCGGCTTCCTTCCGGCGGTACGCCGGGCTCGGGGCCGTTTCATAGTCAGAGCATGGAGGCGATCTACTCACACTATCCCGGTATTGTCGTGGTGACTCCGGCGACGGTTTCGGACGCTTACCACATGCTGATTCAGGCGGTGGAGCTGGACGATCCGGTTGTTTACTGTGAACACAAGTTTTTGTATCGCTGGCTGAAGGCGAACTCAATCAATGGCGATGGGCTTCCCTTGGGGCGGGCGAGAATTACGCGACCCGGAAAGCATGCGACGATCGTGGCTTACAGCGCGATGGTCCATGAGGCGGTCCGGGCGGCGGACCGGTTGAAGGTCGAGAGTGGTTGGGATATCGAGGTGGTTGACCTACGGACCGTTAAGCCTCTTGACATGGATACCGTGCTGGCAAGTGTCGCACGGACCGGAAGACTGTTGGCTCTAGGCGAAGCATTTCCATGGGGTGGGGTGACCGCTGAGGTGGTTGCGCGTGTGGTTTCCCAAGGGTTCCATCTGCTAGATGCTCCGCCGAAGCGACTGAACTCCCGCGATACCCCGGTGCCGTATCATCCAAATCTGTGGGCCGCCCATAGACCAACTCCTGAAACCATCTGCCTCGCCATGCGCGAGCTACTATCTTTCTAGTATGCCTACCGTTCCGATTCTCATGCCCCAGCTCGGTGAGTCGATTGCCGAGGCGACGATTATTCGCATCGATATCACTGAAGGCGGTACCGTTGCCGCCGATCAGGAGGTCATCGAAGTCGAGACCCAGAAAGCGACGATGGGGGTGACCACGCTTTGTTCCGGCATTGTGAGGGAGATCACGGCGAAGGAGGGTGAGACTTATCCTGTGGGAACGACGCTTGGTCTCCTTGATGTGACGGATGAGGAGGTGGCGAAGACCGGGGTGGAAACACTCGAGGCGGTCGCCGATAAGCGGGTAGCTGCTGCGGCTGCTCCCGAGCGGGAGGAGAAGAACCTCCACTTCGCGGTGGATGATGACACCTACGAAGAACAGCAACCGGTGGTGGAGCCAAGTGTTCGCGGCCTGCCGGTTCCGGCAGGGGTCAAGGGAGCACACTACATTTCACCCCGGATGCGCGCGCGCATGGATGAGCTGGGACTCCGTGAGGCGGATATTTCGGCAGTAGTCGGCACGGGTGCGGGTGGTCGAGTGACGGTTGAGGATCTTGAAAAATTTTTGGACTACATTGAGACGTGGCCAAGCAGCCATGCCTCGCCGATGCGCCTGGCTGTGGCGGATGCGATGCGGCGGAGTTGGACTCGGCCCCTAGCGACGGTTGGGCGTCCTGTGCGATTGGACCGTCTGCTAGACCATCGGGGAAAGCGCGATCCGAAGCCGGGTCTGACGCTTTATGTACTGCGTGCATTTGCCCTGGCTTTGGCCGAAGATCCTGCGAGCGCAGGTTTCTTGATCGGCGAACGAATCGTGCATCCCCGGGCTTTCGACATCGGTGTGGCCGTTCAGGTCGAGGACGGTGTCGTGGTTCCCGTTCTTCGGAATGTGGACACGATGACGCTCGCTCAATTGACTGACGAGTACGCCGCGATGGTAGATCGGGCAAGGCGACGGCGCCTGACAGAAAACGATACGAAGGGCGGGATTGCCACAGTGACGAACTTCGGAACCTTTGGCCTGACTTCCGGGACGCCGATTCCACTGCCGAATGAGACGCTGATTCTTGGTTTGGCCGCTGGCGTAACGCGCCCGACGTGGAGCAAGCAGGTCGAGGCTTTCATCCCGATTACGGAGGCTGACCTGGTGGTGACCTTTGATCACCGCGTTGTCGACGGCGGCGGAGCAGGGATGCTACTGGCTCGTATCAACGAACTGCTCCAACAACCGGAAAAACTCTAAAAATCGGACCAATATAACGTGATCGTGTCATGGGCTTGGGGGCACAGCTTAGGCATCCTTTAGGGCGTAAGGAGTAGCACTGCCCCCCAAAAAAGGGCCCACGGGCACTGGAAGTTTCCCCCTCCAGTGCCCGTGGACTGTTCCTCCATCGGTGGCTTATGAGGAAGCTGAGGTGTCGATTTGGGGCCGGATCTGGGGCTCGTCGAGCTTAACCCTGCATTTCTCATACCTCTTGACGTAGGGGGTGGCGGAGGCCTGCTGATGTGAGCCGAAGCGCGGTGCCGGCGGTACTCGATCTTTTTGGGCGGCTTCCAAGGCGGCTTTTCGTTGATTTCGATACTTCGTGATCCTCCGGCCGAGTCTTTTGACCCATTTTTCGCCATTTCCCCGTCGCTTGGACATGGCTTCACCCGGTACCCCCGGAGTGGCGCTTCCTAAAACTCGAGGTAGAGTCTCTCTGGCTGCCACTCGGGCTGATCGCCGGGCAGGTTGTTCACGATGAAACGAGGGTTCTCGCCCTTGGGATTGATCTGGGCCTTGCCCACCACACGGCGCGCCCGACTCCAGCTTTTGGCCGTGCGGTATTCGAACTCGCAGAAGTAGGTGCACCAACCGCCACGCATGCAGGCATCGGCTTTCGCACGAAACATCGTCTTGTCGAGATGGCGCAGCAGGACCTGGTTCTGGGCTAGGCCTACGACGTAAAACACCTCGCCTGAGACGCTCTCCTCAGTGGTTTTGGAGTTGGTCAGTTCAAGCCGGATCCGTGAAGCAGGCAGCGAGTTGGTCGATCATGCGGGTGCGTGCGTCGATTTCACGCAATAGCAGCACGCCGCCGTCGGCGCTGACATTGCCACCTTGAAAATCGGCAACGACTTTGCGTTTGCCGAGGTCTTGAAAAGCGAACGATTGCTGGATACCGTCTGTCACGAGGCGCTTGGGTGTTGTGTGTGGGGCATTGATTTGAACACCAAAACCTTACACCAAAACTCCAACCGTTCTCAACTCGCCGTATGAGAAATGCGGGTTAGACAGAGTGTCGAACTCAATCCATCCGCGTTTCCGGCGTCGGCCTTGGGAAAATCAAGGATTGCCGCGCCTCGCTCACGAGAATGGTGAGAAATCCGGGTTAAATGGGCTCCGGCTTCGACTTCCGTTTCTCGAAGAGCAGAGTCTCGCGGTAGCCTGCGGACTTCGCGAGTTCGATCGCCTTCGAAAAGTCGCGGGCAACTTCGCTCGGGGCGTGGGAATCGGATGAGATGACTAGGGGGATCCCGGCCTCTGCCGCGAGTTCGAGGAATCGAAGCTCAGGGTAAGCTTCGGAGCAGGGCTTGTGCCAACCAGCGGTGTTGAGTTCGATGGCCGAGCCGGAACTGGCGATCGTGCGAATGGCGGGCTCGTAGTAGCGGCAGAGGTCACCTTCGGGACGATAGGAGAATTTTTTGACCAAATCAGGATGCCCGAGGATGTCGAATAGGCCACTGTTAGCCATTCTCTCGTAAGTTTTCCAATAGTGCTTCCAGACTTGATCGACGTCGCTCTCTGCCCAGCGGCCGAGCCACTTTGGATTATCGAAATCCCAGTCATCGAGATAGTGCACCGAACCGATCAGGTAGTCCCATGGGTAGCGTGCGGCGAGGTTGGCGATCCACTGCTCGCATCCAGCCAGCCAGTCGCACTCGAGACCGGCACGGATTGGCAGGCGTCCGGCTGCATGGACTCGGGCGCGCTCGATCCACTCGTAGTAGCTGGGAAGATCAACCTCAGACATGCGCCAATCGTCGAAAGGCTCGGGATGGGCCGGAGCGTGGTCGGAAATGCCGTATTCGGTGATTCCTGCAGCAAGAGCCGCGTCGATAAAGACCTCCGGTTCACCATCAGCATGGTGACAGAGGGGGGTGTGAGTGTGGTAGTCGGCAGGCAATGCTTTGCGGCGTTTCGGGTTGCGGCGAATTGGTTTACAATACTATGGTCTCGGCATCGCGCGGGACGTGCGAATCTTCTGATGATTGACGAATCAAGCCAAGCTCAAGCTGCTGCCTCATTTACCGCTCCCCTGATTGAGAAGCTGCGCCGCCATCCCAAGCGGATTGTTTTTACGGAAGGCGAGGATTTGAGGGTCTTGAGGGGGGCCGAGCGTTTGGTGAAAGCTGAGGCGGCTGTGCCGATTCTTCTCGGTGTGCGAGACAGGATTCTGAAGCTCGCCAAGGAGAATGGTGTCGATCTGACCTTCGTCAAAGTGATCGACCCGAAAAGCTCGGGCGACTTCACGCTTTTTTGCCAACGGCTTCTCAAGATCCAGCGTTACCGGAGGATGAACATGGGGGACCCGGCTGAGATTGTCTCACGGCCTCACTACTTCGGTGCCATGATGGTGCAATATGGTCAGGCCGACGCCTTGCTTGGTGGAAACCAGACACTCCCAGCGACTTTGTTCCGAGCGCTGATCCATACGATCAAGCCGCTACCTGGAGTTCCCAAGATGTTCGGGCTGACGATTTTAGCGGCTCCCCATTTGAAGCACTTTGGGGGAAGTGGTCTACTTTTTTTTGCCGATAGTGGATTGATTCCACAACCAAGCGTCGAGCAGTTGGCGAGCATCGCCGTTGAGACAGGAAAGATCGCTCGTCACTTTCTTGGTCGTCCGGCTCGTGTGGCCATGCTCAGTCATTCGACCAAGGGATCGGCGAGTACACCGGACGCTCTTCGTGTTGCTGCAGCTACGGCATTGGCCAGAGACCACGCGAAGGCTCAATTTTTTGATATGAAAATTGATGGCGAGGAGCAGGCTGATGTCGCACTGGATCCTGGTGCCGCTGAAATCAAGCTTCCTGATTCAGAGCTTCGACCATCCGCCGATGTTCTGGTTTTTCCCAACCTCGATGCGGCCCACATTTCACTGAAGCTCTTGCAGCATTGCGCGGGTGCCATGAACTACGGGCAGCTGCTTGTAGGCCTTGCGCGTCCGGCAGCTCAGGTTCCACGAACGGCGAGTGAAGAGACGATTTTCGGCACCGCCGCTGCGGTGGGGGTTGAGGCGATCAAGTACCATGAGGCCTATCCGGACGGCGAAGTCTGAGGGTCTGCGGTGATGGGAGGCCTCCGAAATTCAAGGGCTGCCATCAGACGTCTGGAAGTAGGCTGTCGACGAGATCTTCCATCAGCTCGGCGTCCTCAGTGAGGTTCAACACCGCAAAAGCGGTTGCAAGTTCCTCAGTGGTTCGGAGCAGCAGTTCGCCTGGGGATGTGGCACGACCGGCAAGCATGCGTATTTCACGCGGATAGCGGCGGATGCGGTGAGTAAACTCAGCCGGTTCGACGGGAACACCTCCAGCAGCGGGGTCGATGAGGATCGGGCCTTGTTCGGATTCGTAGCGACAGAAGAAGGCTCCTGGCAAACTTACGCCCGAGATGTCGGCTTCGAGGCGGCGAGCGACGAGAAGAAGGATCAGGCCAAGACCGAAGGAGTTCGACGGACTGCCGGCAATCACTGCCGCGAGGTCGAGGAGATGGGGGTCCATCTCACCCTTGCGATCGGTGACGAGTCGCTTGCTTCCAAGAAGTGCTTTGCAGAGTCCCGAGCAGCCTTCTTGGATGAAGTCGGTCTCACATTCCTCGGTCAGCAAGTCCAGTGCATCTCCGAGAGGTTGGCGAAGTGTGACTCCGTCGTGGAGATAGTCGGAAAGAATTCGAAGCATGGCCTCCAGTGAGTCCCAATCGTCGCCGAGCGAAGCGACACCACGGGCAGGAACAATCCAGTCCCTACGCAGACGCTCGCGGCGTGCGGGCTGCAGAAGCTTGGAGAGGATGCGGAGGTCTTCGGCAGTTGGAGCGAGGGTTGCCTCGTGGAGAATCTCGCTGACGTCTCCAGAGAAGACATCGAGCGCACGAGATACGGACTTCCGGACTTCCGGGGTCTCGTCGTCGATCAAGCGGAGGAGGACCGCTAGTGATTCCGCAGTGGGAAGCGGGACGTTCATGAAGGGCGCGAAGAAGCAATTGAATCCGGGAAGCCCCGCCGATTGAGGCTCGCTTCGCGAGCAATAGAATGGTGCGCGATACTGGGATCGAACCAGTGACCCCCTCCGTGTCAGGGAGGTGCTCTACCGCTGAGCTAACCGCGCATTCTTTGGGGGGAATCTCCCCCCCGGAAGGGTCGCGGGAGGCTAGGGATAGCTTGGGGGTCTTGCAAAGACAAATTTGAGGATAAATTCGGATCAAAAAAGGCGGGAAGCTTGAAGCTTCCCACCTTTCCAAATCTTCAGTTAGCCCAGAAGACTCACTTTTTGGCCTTTTTTGCGACCTTTTTCTTGGCGGCCTTCTTGACCTTTTTAGCTACCGTTTTTTTGGCTGCTTTTTTGGCCTTCTTCGCTACTGCTTTTTTGGCGACTTTTTTAGCCTTTGGGGCTGCCACTTTTTTGGCGGCCTTTTGGGTCTTCTTCGCTGCCTTCTTAGCAGCAACCTTGACAGTCTTTTTCTTGACCGTTGTCTTACTCTCAGCGGCCTTCTTGGAGGCCTTCTTTGCTTTCTTCGCAGCCATGGCTTTGTGTCTTTTTAGTTCGCGTTCGATGTTTGTTTTCTCCTCCGGGGTCAAAGTCCCGGCTGAGAGTAGCGTGAGGATCGCCTCGCCGAGACGGCCCCCGAAAGCATTTGTTAGAAAATCGGTCGTTGCTTGATTGACGATGTCTTCCTTTGTCTGAGCGGTCTCGTAAACATGGGCTCGTCCCGACTTCTTGCGTTTGACGAGATTCTTTCTCTCAAGGCTCTGCATCATTGAGAGGACGGTTGTGTAAGCGCGGTCTTTGCCGTCAGGCATTAAACCAAGTAATTCACTTACTGTGGAGGGGCCTTCGTGCCAAAGGACGGAGAGCGCCTGTAGCTCAAGCTTTGATGGGGGCGAGGTGCTAGCCATGGTTATGCCGTGTGGCGATTGCGTGATACCATAAAGCTTGCAGGGGGTCTTGGCGTCAAGTTAATTTTCCGGGATTTCTAGGAAGTGTTGACTACATTCAAATCGCAACTACGGGGGTGTAGTAGATAGATACTACGAAACCAGTAGTTGAGTTCAAGGATCAGTGATCCTCGGCGGTGGGTGGCCGCTTGATGCCGGCTGAAATGCCTTGAAGCGCTTCCCATAAGCGTTTCTCCGCTGGGTGGCCATTGAAGAGTATTTTGCCATCGAGTCCCACGAGAACCATCATTGGAACGTTTTGAATGCGGAGCTCACGACTCAGTGATGCTTTTTCAGCGTCGCGAATCCAGGTGCCGGGTGGCTTCTTTCCCGTCGGCGAAAAGACGGAATGAGTATCCGAAATCACCTCGGGTGTTGTTTCGCCAAGTATGGTAACGACCGCGATGCCGTTTCCTGCGAGCTCCTTTTCAGTGACGATGAAGTCGTTGATGCTCGCTTCGCATTCGCGACTCCATGGTGACCAGAAGTGAAGGAGGAGGGCTTTCTTTTTGTCTGCGAGTGAAGCGAGCGAGATGGAGTCGCCGGTCAGGGTCGTGAACGAACGATTGAAGTCGACTTGCACCTTCTTCATGGCTTCATCAAGGCGCAGGCGTTCGATGTGTGGTGCGAATGCGACGCCTTGGCGTGGGCTGAGCCAGAAGGCTTCCGTGATGTGTTTTTTGAAGGCGGCTTGGTCGTTCTTTTTCAGTGCTGCGATCGACTGCACATATTCTACGACTGCAAGCCAGTCCTCCTTTAGGCCGAATATCTCAGATTCGGAGAGCTTGAAGCTGTCGCGTCGATCGACGAATTCGGGGGCCATCGATGCTAGAACGTCGTCCTCACGACGATCGACGTGAAAGATGAAGCGGGCTTCGAGGATGGCTTGTTCGGAGGCGCCCTGTTTGCGCGCCGCCTCAATGGCTTTGTCGAGAGCTTCGGGTGACTCGCGCTCCGAGAGCATCTGTTCGATAGCTGTCTGAAGTGGACTAAGGCCCTCGTAGGGGTCGGGTTCCGCTTCCTCGGCACATAGGCTGCCGAGGAAGATGAGAGAGGCGAGTAAATATCTCATCCCGATGGAGCAGAGGTCGAGAGACTTAGCGGGCTGGGATGCTGATGGTTTGCCCGAGGCGTACGTTGTTATCGCCCGCAGCCATGCCATTGACGGCACGAATTGCGTCCACCGAAACGCCGTATTTCTTGCTTAGGCCCCAAAGGGTGTCGCCCTTGACGACGGTATGGCTTCCTGCGGCTGCCGGGACGGAAGATGGAATCGATGGGGCACTTGGGATGGTCGGAACTGCTGGCACGGCTTCCTCGTAAGCGGCGGCACCGTAGGTTGGATTGGCATCGGCTGGTGGATTGATGGCCTGATAGGGCGCATCCACTCCGGTGGAGCTAGGAACACCATAGGGATCGGAGGTGTCGTAGCCACCGGCGGTATCGTAGTTTTCGTCGCCGCCACCGAGGCCACATGATGAGATGGCGGTGACGAATGAAAGGATAGTGAGCTGGCGAATGATCGACATGGCAGTGAGTTATCAGGTTATTTTGGATTTGTGAAGGACTGAGACGCCCCTTCTTCACAAACGATGCCCGAAGGGGTTTTTATTCAATTCCTCGGAAAAAGCCGAAGGCGGTTCGATTTGTTTCCTCTGCGAGGCTCTCCACGGATTGCGCCCGAGCTTGGGCGATCTTTTCGGCGATGGTGCGCACGTGGCGGGGTTCATTTCTCTGGCCACGGAAGGGATGCGGAGCGAGGTAGGGAGAGTCGCTTTCAAGCATGAAGGTAGTGGCCTCCAGGCTTGCTACGAGGTCGAGAACTTCAGAGGCGTTCTTAAAAGTGGCGACTCCGCCGAAAGAGAGGAGGCCACCTAATGCGATGACGGCTTGGGCGTTTTCAGGGCTGCTGATAAAGCAGTGAAAGACGGCGCGAACCGATGATGCGTGTTTTTTATAGATGTTAAGCGCGTCTTGAAGTGACGCGTCGGCACTGCGGTCGCGGGTGTGGATAACGACGTTCAAGCCGTTCTCGCTGGCGAGTTTGAAGTGCGCATCGAGGAAATCGCGCTGGCGTTGACGAAAGTCATCGTCGGTCCAGCCGTCGGGTGCGGGGTGATAGTAGTCGAGGCCGGTTTCGCCGATCGCGCAGACATTTGGATTGGAGAGGTAGGGTCGCAGACGAGCGATGACGTCGTCTGGAGCGTGGTGGACATCGCAAGGATGGATGCCGATGCAGCAGTGGACGTTCTCGTGGGCTGCGGCGATGGCGAGGTTGGCTTCGATGTCGTCGAGACAAGTCGCCAGACTCACAAGTCGAGTGACACCGGACTGATTGGCGTGGGCGACGAGGTCGGCGACTTCCTCTGGAGGAAATTTATGTGAGGCGAGGTGGCAATGGGAGTCCGTGAGCATGGGGGGCGATTTGATCAGTCCTGAAGGAAGGTTTTGGGACGATAAATGAGAGCGAATGGGACGAATGCCACGGCAGTGCCGATCATGAGCCAAGTGAAGAAACGGAAGTATGCCGTGCCTTCGAGTCGGCTTTGGCCACCGACGAACCATTCGAACTCATCTTTCTCTTCGATGGCTACGCTTGCGTTCAACTCGCGTTGCCGCTTCTCGAGCCATGGTTCTTTTGGATGGAGGCCATCAGTTATGGACTCCTCAGTTTCCGGTGTCTTCTGGGGAATGCTAATGAAGAGGCCTTGATCCCACTCTGTGCCGGGATTGCGGTCGGGGCCGTTGCTGATGAGACGAATGGAGGCGGAATTCATGATCTCGTAGCGAATCGGATTTCCCCATGGGTCGTTGCCAAGTTCGCCGATGGCTGATTCATCCGGTGGGCTCATTGTCTCCGTGGCCAGCGTTTTGATACGCTTGGCTACCGTGCGGAGTTGTTCATGTCCGGGAATCTCGAGCTTGAGTAGCTGGCCTTTTGATAGCCGGGCTGTGTAGTCGTCTTGGTTGCCGGTGACGCCATCGTATCCACCAAGAAGGATATTGCGAGGTGAGTTCTTCCAGTTGTCTTCGAGAGTGGAGACGGCTTCGGTGAGTTGCTGTTCGCTGGCGCTTGGGTTGAGGATGAAGTGATTCAGTCCGGCGACCGCGAAGTTTCCGAGGGCGACGGCACCGAGGTAGAAGCACATCACCAGCGACTTCATGGTTTTCGGAGCTTGGGTGTAGGCAAACTCGAGGGCGACGATTGAGACCATGATTTCGGCCGCGGTGAGAAGGGCGTAGGCGATGACTTGCCAGCCGATGTTCGGGCGCTGTCCGGCATCGATCCATTGTTGGATCAGGGTGACGAGGGCGAACGAGGCTGACATGACAAACAGTCCAGTCCCGATTTTTCGGAGCGGTGTGAGTTTCCAGACGCGAGCAACAGTCGGATAGATCAGGTAGGTGAAGATGGGGATGAAAGTGAGGACGAAGACGGAGTTGATGGATTGGATCTGGGAAGGCAGCCAAGCGTGCCCGAGGAAGTTGAGATCCATGTCCTGAGCTTGGAAGATCCAGGTTGATCCGGTCTGATCGAAGAGCGCCCAGAAGACCGCGACGAAGAGGTAGAGGGGAACAATCTTCAGCAGGGTGAGGAGGCCGCCGCCTTTAAAGAGTTCACGGAAGAAATTCATGCCGGCAGGGGGCACGTGGATGAAGCGATGGCGACCCATCCAGAAGACGACGGTGGCGATTGCCATCAGGATGCCGGGAACGCCGAAGGCCCAGTGGGGGCCATACCATTGAAGCAGCCACGGGGTGAGGATCATGGAGATTGCCGCGCCGATGTTGATCGAGAAGTAGAACCAGTTGAAGATGCGAGGCAGCTGGTGGGCGTTTTTTGATCCGAACTGATCGCCGACGTGAGCCGAGACGCAGGGTTTGATGCCGCCTGATCCGAGTGCGATCATCGCGAGCCCGGCGAACAACCATGTCGGAGAGGAACCTCCAGTCCCCATGAGGGCCAAGGCACCGTGGCCGAGGCAGTAGATGATCGAAAGAATGATGATCGTCCGGTATTTTCCAAGAACGACATCGGCAAGTAGTGCCCCGAGGAAGGGGGTGAGATATACCCAACCGTTGAAGATGTGAACCTTCTCGGTCGCTTCGGCCTCACTCATCGCGATTCCGATTCCGCTGTCCATGAGGTGGAGGTAGTTCGCCATGAAGACGGCGAGCACTGCCTTCATGCCGTAGAATGAAAATCGTTCGGCCGCTTCGTTGCCGATAATGTGAGGAACGCCCGGGGGCATGCCTGTTAGATCGGAGGGAGAGGTTCGGTAGTTGGCAGACATGGTTGGGAATTGAATTGCCAGAGCGCAAAGAGCGCCAAGCTAGAGAATATGGATCACAGGAACTTTGGAGACGGGTGCTTCATGCCTATTTGGCTACCACCGCACAGCGGCAGCCGCCCAGGTCAGGCCGGCACCGAAGACGACCAGCACGGCGTGCTCGCCTTTTTTGATCGCACCGGAACGATTGGCTTCGTCGAGTGCGATGGCAACGGCAGCTGCCGAGGTGTTGCCGTATTTTTGGAGGTTGGTGAAGACGCGCTCGGTGGGGACATTGAGACGGTCCGCGATGGCGTCGATGATTCGAAGATTTGCCTGATGGGGAACAACGAGCGCAATGTCGTCGGAAGTGAGCCCGGAACGTTCGATCACTTTCTCGGCGGCCTGCTTCATGCGCGTGACCGCGTGCTTGAAGACTTCCTTCCCGAGCATGGCGAGAGTGGCGAGGTGCTGATCGATATTATCGATGGTGATCGGGCAAGCGGAGCCACCGCCTGGAATATTCAGGAGATGGGTTTGGCGACCATCGGTGCCCATTTCCGTTGCGAGGATTTCACCATCGTCCGGGCCTGCTTTCCGCAGAACGGCGGCACCGGCACCATCCCCGAAGAGCACGCAGGTATTGCGGTCCTCCCAGTTGACGAAAGATGAAAGTCTCTCTGCACCGATGATCAGGGCATTTTCGAAAGCTCCGTCGGAGATCAGGCGCTTGGCGATCTTCATGCTGTAGAGGAAGCCGGAGCAGGCTGCCGAGATATCGAATGCAACGGCACCAAAGGCACCGAGATTCTGCTGCACGTAGCAAGCGGTGGCAGGGGTCAAAGTATCGGGCGTAATGGTCGCGACGATGATCAGCTGAATGTCTTCTGCGGCGAGGCCTGCTTGTTCGAGCGCCTTGCTTGCAGCGTTGGTCGCCATGTGAGAGGTGAACTCACCCACGGCGGCGATTCGGCGTTCGCGGATGCCGGTGCGGGTGACGATCCACTCGTCGGTCGTATCGACAATCTTTTCGATGTCGGCATTGGTGAGAATTTTCTCGGGAACATAGCTGCCCGTGCCAGCAATGCAGACCGGAATAACTGAAGAAGCGTCGCTCATTGGCGGGGAATTTGATCGGCCCGAGCGGGGAGGGCAAGGGCAGATCAAAGCCTTTCGCGATGGGATTTCCGCCAATTATCAGCAAATTTGGCAGATGGTTCTTGGGGAATCGGGCGGTTCAGCAGAATTTGCTGTGGAGAATGTGGAGGCCGAGGAGGTGATTGAGCAGCGCATCCTTGCGAACGAGGCTCGTTGGATCTCGGTCGGCGCGGTAATCTGCGAGGAATTGATCGACCTTTTCCGGCGAGAGGATTCCACAGCGATTTACGGCGTCTCGGTTGAGGAAGGAATGAATCAGTTCGTTGACTCTGGTCTTTTTCTTCTCGTCGGTGTGCGCGGGCGGTGCCATGAAGGCGAATTTTTCGCGCTTGTAGAGAATCTCCGGGAGGACGCCTCGGACGGCTTCACGGAGAACGTACTTCTCGATGTTGCCCTTGATCCGATAGTGAGGAGGCACCTTGAAGGCTGCTTCTGCTAGATGGTGGTCGAGGAAGGCCGGGCGGCTTTCCATTGAGTTGGCCATGTCGACGCGGTCACCGCCCCAGTTGAGGATTTGTCCTTCAAGCTGGCACTTTGCCCAAGTGTACTGGGCTCGATCGAGAGGGTGGCGGCCTTCCATCATGCTGCTATCGATACGGCTGGCAATTTCCTCGATGGGGTCGTAGTCGCGTAACGCGTGGGTGAGGTCGTCATTGAGCAGCGGTCGTGCGAGATCGAGCGTTTCCATCCATGGCTGAATCCATGAGGGCGTGAAACCGCAGATCGAGTCGAAAGCGGGGTGGTGTCTGTCGTTCTCTGGAAGCATCGCTCCTTTGAAGAGCGAATTGGTTTGATTGAGGGCCGCCTGATATTCGGCACGGATGTGATCGGGCTCGTGATCGATACCGTGAAGGAACATATCGCGCTTGAAGCCAGGGTATCCGGCGAAGAGTTCGTCAGAGCCTTCGCCGGTAATGACGCAGCGGTAGCCGCAATCCCAGACGCGTTTCGACATCAGGTTTTTGGCGACGCCGAGCGTGTTGTAAAAGGTGCGCTCGGCGTGCCAGACGGTATCGATGTAATTCTGTCCGTAGAGGTCGTCTGCGGCGAGAGTGATCATTTCCTGATCGGCATTCATCGAAACCGCCATCTCGCGGGCGATACTAGATTCATCGTAGTCGACGTTGTCGAAGGCGATGGTGAAGGCCTTGACTGGAGACTGCATGGCTCCGGTGGCGAGGCCGAGGATGCAGCAGGAGTCGATACCTCCGGAGAGGTAGCATCCGACCGGGACATCGGCCTCGAGTCGAAGGACGACAGCTCGGGTGAGCTGCTCGCGGATGAGTTCGACGTGGTAGTTCTCGTCTTCGGGGTGGTCATGTGCGCCTTCCTCTGGGAAATCGAGGTCCCAGTATTTGATTTTCTCGATCTCCAGTTTGTCGCCCCTTTTCCGAATCCGCAGGAGATGGCCGGGATCGAGTGAATGGATGTTTTTGAAAGCACTCATGCCAGGCGCAATGGTTTGCATCAGCTGGTGAAGTGCTGCCTTTTCGTCGAGCTCTGCGGGGATCTCGGGGTGGGCGATCAGGGCTTTGACTTCGGAGCCCCAATGAATGGTGTGATCGCCCTGAACATGAATGAACATCGGGCGAATGCCCCAGCGGTCCCGGACGAGAAGGAGTTCATCCTTTTCTCGGTCGTGGAGGGCGAAGGCGAACTCACCGCGGAGGTGTTTGGTGAAGTCGAGGCCGTGCTTTCGATACAGGCCGAGCGCAATCTCCGAGTCGGACTTGGTGCGGAAGCGCTGTCCTTCGGCCATGAGCACCGAGCGGTGTTGCTTGAAGTCGTAGAACTCGCCGTTGACGGTTGCTGTGTAGCGTTCGTCGAATGAGCGGATTGGTTGAAGCCCGCCTTCGAGGTCATTGATGGAAAGACGCGTGTGTCCGAGTGCTAGCCCGCGGTCCCTGTCCATAAAGTTGGTTTGAGCGTCGGGGCCACGATGAAGGATGGCCTGAAGTTGCTCGTGAAGAATGGACTCGCGCGAGTCGTTGAGGGGCCGGGTTGAAAAAGAGCCTGCGATTCCGCACATGGTAAAAAACTGTCTAGAGGGTGTTGTTAGGTCAGCAGTCGAATTAGTTGAACTCCGGCAAGCGGTCGAGTCGACCGAGCACGGCAAGAAGGAGTGCCTGTCGAATGAAGACGGCACCGTGGGCTTGCGAGAAGTAGAGATTGTGGGGCGTCTTGTCCAAGGAGGTATCGAGTTCCTCAAGCCGAGCCAGCGGGTGGAGGATGACGGCGTTTTCCTTGAGTGGGCTATCGGCGTCGAGTTTGTAACGGGAGTCGAGAGACTTGTAGCTGTCGCCGAGGAAGGCGATGGAGTTCATGTAGATCACATCGAGTCGCGGCAGGTTCTCCCGGATGTCATTGGTGACTTCGTATGCGATATTGGCGTTGTTGAGTTTCTCCGTGACGTCTTGGCCGAAGGGGTCTGCCATCTCTGAAATCACAGTGACCTTCTCGATGTGGTTGCTGAAATTGAGGGCCATGAGGAGAAAGGACTTCACCGCACGCATCGAACCTGGTGTGCCAAGAATGCCGAGCTGAAGTTTCTTATCTCCCTCTTCAAAGGGAGCGGCAAGTGACGGCATCCATTTCAGCAAGGCATACCAATCGGCGAGAGCTTGAGTAGGATGTTCGCCCGAGCCGTTTCCGGCATTGATCAGGGGAACGCGGAGGTTCTCAAGGATTCGCTTCGGGGCGTCGGTTTCGGTATGACGCATGACCACGCAGTCGCAGTAGGCGTTGAACATTTCGCCAATGTCCTGAAGCGACTCGCCTTTCTTCGCTCCGGTGATGGAACCATCTGGAATCGAGATGACTTTTCCCGCGAGGCGGTGCACCGCGCTTTCAAAGCTGGTGCGGGTGCGTGTCGATGCTTCGAAGAAAGCCGTGGTGATGATTTTTCCGTCGAGCGGATGACTCGGCCAGATTTCGATCTGTTCGAGGAAGGCGGCGAGTTTGCAGAGTTCAGCAATTTGTCTGAAGCTAAACTGGCGGGCGTAGAGGACGTTCTGACCGGAGAGCTCTGCGAGGACGTCGAGATTAGGTGGCCCGGATTGAAAGAGATTCCGAGGTTCAGGTCGAGTGGCATCGGAGTCGCTCGGCGGTCGCAAGTAGGGCGTCGCGGGGTTTGGTTCAAAGGCGTCGGCAGACATTGTAGTACTGGATGAGGTGAGTAAGATCGTCGGCTACCAGAGTTCGTGGTTCTTCCAATCTCTTAGTAGAAGGACGATCAGGGTCGTCGCAGCGAGGGCGGTCCAAACAAGGCCGGTGATCACGAGGAAGTTGAGGAATATGGTGGAGAACATGTTTCAGGCGGTGAGGAAGGGCTTTGGTTTGATCCAGCGAGCCGAAATGGTGACGATCATGGAGATTGCCGCTCCGATGAGAGATGCCGTATACCATCCAAAAGAAGGGTGATAGTAAGCGACGACGCCAAGAGAGCATCCGCTCACAATGCCGATCAGGACTAGCGGTCGGTTGATTTTTCTCCAATAAAGCCCGGCGATCACCGGCCAGATCAACGATGCGACCAAGGGACCTGATGAATAGAGAACATCAACCAACGGCCAGCGAGGAAGAGCGAGAAGCCAAGCGAGGGCACCAACCGCAATGGTGACGATGGTGGCACTACGACGGAAGCTTTTCTCCGACGGTTTGCCTTTTCCGATCTTGCGGGAGAAATCGTTGAGAATGAGATCGGAGGTCGCGGCGAGGAGTGAGTCGATCGACGAGGCGATTGAGCAAAAGAGAACAATGAGGATGATCAATCCTGCATAAGGGCCAAGTGCGGTCGCGGCCATGACATGCTCGGCGACAGCGGGACCTGTTTGATTCGCATCGGTGATGTTCACGCCGAGTGGTCCCGCGAGGAGCGCGGCGAAACCGGCGGCGATGGGGATGGGAAACCAGAGAATGCCGGATAGGAAGAAGGCCTTTGGGGCGATTTTTTCCCTCATGGCGAAGGCGCGGGACCACCAGACGTTGTTGTGGAAGACCTCGCCGAATCCAAACAGCATGATGTTGAAGAAAGCGAGCAGCGCGACTGGCATGCTGTGGCTCAGGAGCTCGGGCTGAACGTTTGTGAGTTGTTCGTGAGCGGTGGTGAAGTCGATTTTTGTAAAGACGATTCCACCGATGATCACGATGCCGATCAGGATGATGAGGCTTTGAATAAAGTCCGTGCCGACGACTGCGTAGAGCCCGCCGAAAATGGTGTAGAGAACACAGACGGTTAGAATGAGGGTCATTCCTTGAGGGTAGGGAATTCCCGCAAGCACATTGAGTAACTCTCCGCCTGCGATCGCCATCGTCACCAACCAGGCGATCGAATAGACGAGCGTGATGATGAAGAAGATGATCCAGCCGGCGAGTCCATATCGCTGGCGGAAGAAGTCGCCGGCGGTTACGCCCTCAGGTAGGAGTCGCCGAATGCGAAGTGCCAAAGGGGCGAAGATCATCAGACCGATGGCGGCGGTCGAATACCCGATCATGCCCCAGATGCCTTGAGTGAAGGCGAGCTTGGGGGCGACCATGACCGTATTCGAAGTCACCCAGGTCGCCATGGCAGTCGCGGATCCGAGGGCAAGCCCGATGTTTCGACCGGCAAGCATGAAGCCTTCGGAGTCTTTGGCCTTGCGGCCCCAGTAAATTCCAAGTGCGACCCACAGGGCGCCCAGTCCGATGACTACGATCCAACCGACTTGGGGTGTAATGGAGAGTGCTAGATTCATGGCCCGTTCTCCTTTCGATGTGTCAGATGGCCGTGAATGATCGCGATCACCGTCGCGAGCACGACGACACCTCCGGTGATGAGGAGAAGTCGGACGCGAGCGGCGTCCATGTAGCGAACTTCAACAGTGAGTGGTTCCGAGTATTGGTTCTGCGAAAGATCAAGGACGCGGAACTGGTGCATGCCTTCCGCGAGTCCCGTTCTGACGCTTGAGCGATCAAGTCCTTCGTAGCGTGATTCCCATTCTTTTTCGGAGACCTTTTCTTCCAAGCGGAAAGCGATTTGAGCCGTGTCCTCTGAATCTTCGCCGGGCTGCCACTTTAGATCGACAACCCCATCGCTGCTGATGTGATTCTGAGCTTCGACGGGAAGCTCAGTTGTTAGATCCGGGTTCCTTGGTATCGCCTTGGCAGAGGAAAGAGAGAGCCAAAAGCAAGTAATGGCGGCAAGATAGGTGCCGACTTGAGATCTGGATAAAGGAAAGCGGATGACGACTCGAATAGGGCTGGGTTTAGGCGGAAGAAATTGGCTTACGCGGAAACGTCCGCACCAAAGGTGACGGTCTCAGAGAGGAATGCAACCTCTTTTGGGATTTGATTGATTGTGATAGGTGGGTTTTGTTGAAGCCGATGCGAATAATGGAACGGGCAGAGATTTCGATCGATCGCCTTCGAGATGACTTGTGGGAGCTTTCAGAAATCGGTCGAGAAGATGATGGCGGGCTTTATCGGATGGCCTTCACCGATGCCGACATGGCGGGTAAGGATTGGCTTGAGAAGCGAATGGCGGCATGTGGCTTGGAGACGTCCAGAGATGGTGCGTGCAATGTGATTGGGAGATACGAAGGCCTCGATCCGGAGGCTCCGGCTCTACTGATCGGATCTCATGTCGATACCGTGCCGTGCGCCGGGGTTCTCGATGGCGCGCTGGGGGTTTTGACTGGGTTGGAATGCTTGCGTGCGCTCAAACAAGCGGGTGTGGTTCCGCAGCGCCCGATCGAGCTTGTCGC
This sequence comes from uncultured Haloferula sp., assembly GCA_964628795.1. GTDB lineage: Bacteria > Verrucomicrobiota > Verrucomicrobiia > Verrucomicrobiales > Akkermansiaceae > Haloferula. Next base: position 19,934 of record CAZVMS010000093.1, read on the forward strand.
CTTTTCAGATGAAGAGGGGCGCTTCGGAGGAATGTTCGGGTCGCAAGCTTTCGCTGGTCAGATTACTCCGGATACGATTCACAATGCGGCGGACCTCGGGGGAGTGAAACTTTCTGAGGCCATGGAGAAGCAGGGCCTGGACCCGTGGCAGGCGCTCGAAGCGCGGCGAGATCCACGGTCGCTCGCTGCCTACCTTGAACTTCATATCGAGCAAGGTCCTGTTCTAACAGAAGAGCAGGTCCAGATCGGTGTGGTGGAGGCGATCACGGGTCTCTTCAAATGGAGTGTGACTTTTTCCGGGGAGCCCAATCATGCAGGAACGACTCCGATGCCGATGAGAAAGGATGCTTTTATGGGAGTCGCGGACTTTGCCCACGAGTTGCCGAGGATTCTTGATGAGAATGGAGCCGGCCAATCGCGAGCGACGATCGGGAGAGTGGAACTGGTTCCGGGTTCGCCCAACACGGTTCCGGGCGAGGCACGATTTTCGATTGATGTGCGGGATACCGATGAGGAGGTGATGAAGGAATTGGCGACCACGATTCCGAAAACACTGCGGGCAATCGCACGGCGGCGAGGACTAAAGGTTTCTTATGAGACGGAGAGTTGGATTCACCCCGTGGATTGCGATGCGAAGTTTGTCGATATGGTCGAAAGCGCGGCCAAGGAATGTGAAGTGAGCTATCGCAGGATGGCATCGGGGGCGGCCCACGATGCTCAGATTATGGCGAGCATTTGTCCCGTCGCGATGATCTTCGTTCCGTCGATCGGCGGGCTTTCGCATTCTCCGCAGGAGTGGACGGACTACCATGATATCGAGGCCGGAGCCGGTGTGATGCTGCGAGCGATCGAGCGATTTGCCTTCACGGAAGAAAGGGAAGTTTCATGATGGAAATTAAAACAACTGATCCACTGCGGGAAAACTACCGCGATGCCTTTGTCACCAACCCACGGCGTGTTGAGCATCTCGCTGATGGTAAAGTCGCTTTGATGTGTATCGACGTGCAGTATCTGGACGCGGTTGAAGGTCATGGTCTTTTTGCAAATCCGGACAGCAGTGGTGTTTCGGAAGAGGGAAGGAGGTATTATTTCGAGAGGCTTAAGTCGACGGTGCTGCCGGGCATGAGGAGCCTTCAGGATCGCTTCCGTGCCTCACGGTTGGAGGTGATCCACTGCCGGATTTGTGCGCTAACGCAGGACGGACGGGATCGCGGTGCCGGGCACCGCCGTTTGAATCTGCTTGCCGCTCCGGGAAGCAAGGAGGCCGAGTTTGTCGAAGAGGTGGCACCGGTGGGCGACGAAATCATCATCAATAAGACGGCAAGCGGTGTGTTTTCATCGACGAATCTGCACTACGTGCTGAGCAATATGGGGATTAAGACTCTCTATCTAACAGGGGTTTATACCAACGAGTGTGTGGAAACGACGGCGCGCGATGCCTGTGATCTGGGCTACTTCGTGACGGTCGTGGATGATGCTTGCGCCACGGTGACTGAGTCGTTGCACGAGGCTTCTTTGACGACTCTCAGGGACCGCTACGCAAGAATCTCCTCGGTTGATGAAGTGCTCACGGAACTTGAGATCTTTGTCCAGCACCCGATTTTCCGTTAGTAGTTCCGATTGCTTGGTTAGGCCTGTTGTGAGCAGTCTCGCGGCCAGATGAGGATTCACCGGATATTGGCTGAGGCGTGCGTGGTTTTGTTGGAGCAGGTTTTCAATGAGGGCCGGGTTTTGGACCGGGTAATGGCGGAGGCATTCAAGGCGAATCCGAAGTGGGGAAAGCGGGATCGAGGGTTTGTGGCGGAAACAGTTTGGGAGGTGGTGCGCTGGCGTCGGGCGCTTGAATTTGTGGCTGGCGCTGACGATGTGAGGAGTCTCTTGGCTGCGGAGTGGCGGCGTCAGGGTTTTGATATTCCGGATTGGTGGGAGTGGGCGGGTGAGGGAGTTGAGGAGATGGAAAAGCGAGAGGGATTATTGGGGTCACAGCCGCGTATGATTCGGGAGTCGATTCCGGACTGGCTTGACCAAGGGGGTAAGTCTGAGCTCGGTGATCGTTGGGATGGGGAGCTTGCGGCGTTGAATCAGCGTGCGCCGGTGTTCTTGAGGGTGAATCGATTGATGGCGAGCAAGGAGGAGGTGATTGTTTGGCTGATTGATGAGGGCGTGGAGGTCGCCGAGCTTGAGGGACACAATGATGCGCTGGTGCTTCCCTTTGGGAAAATCCTGCCGAAGCGTTTGGTGCAGGACGGTCGGGTGGAGATTCAGGATGCCGGATCGCAGGCGATAGCACCCTTGTTAGGCGTCGAGCCCGGGATGAGAGTTGTGGATGCTTGTGCGGGCGCGGGCGGTAAGACGCTGCAGCTTGCGGCCTTGATGCAGGGCTCGGGTGAAATTCTGGCGCTTGATGTTTCGGCGAGGAAGCTGATGGAATTGAAACGTCGTGCGGGCCGGGCAGGTGTTAGGAATGTCAGGCTGGAGGAGTGGGGGAAGCATACGTTGAAGTCACGGATCGGCTGGGCGGATCGGGTTCTAGTTGATGCACCCTGTTCTGGATTGGGAACCTTGCGGCGTCAGCCGGATCTGAAATGGCGATTGAGTGAGAAATCGCTCGAGGAGACCAAGGATCTTCAAGGCCGCATTCTTGAGAATTGTCTCGAGTTTCTCAAGGAGGACGGTCAGTTGGTTTATGCGACCTGCTCGCTTTTGCCATCCGAGAACGAACGGCAGGTGGAAGAGTTGCTCAAGCGCGATGGGCGATGGGCGGTGGATGCGGAGCTAAAGGTTTCGCCTGCTGAGACGGGATGGGATGGCTTCTACGCCTGCAGGATTGTCCGGTCATGAGGGGGGTGGGGGAAACCGGCAACCCACCCTAACTTTCACCTCGGAAACTGGATCTGCCCCTCGCGTGAGTTCAGGGCAGGTAGACGGCCTCGAAGCGGTAAAATGCCTTTGGGGAGGGCGGATTTTGGTCGAAAATGGTGAACTGGTCGGGCCCCGCCACCGAGAGGATGTTCTGAGCCTTGGTGTCGTTGGTACCATCGAAGCGATAGATCTCGACGAAGCTGCCTTCTTCGAGCGATGTGGAGCGCATCAGTTTCCAGAGGACTCCTGACGGAACGCCACCATTGCGCCCGAAGGTGAGCTTTGCGATGCCTCCGCTTTCGAAAATCGGCGAAGCGAGGTTGGCCGGGTGGCCGGGATCCGAGACGAAAGGATCCGTGCCGAGCGCGAATTCGACTCCATAGGGAGAGCCGTCGCCATCGAAGTCGAGGGGCCAAATGATATTGATATCGGAGGTGGGCTGAAATTCGGTCGCACCGATGTCGGGCGTGCCGACGATGGGAAAACCGCGCTGGTCGGCGGTCGCGGCGGTAATCGCGCCGGCATCGATGGCCGGAGAACCCGGGAGAAGGAGCATCGTCGGGGTCGGACCGCCATAGTCGCCGAGGGGAGCGAGCAGGGGATGGGTGTTGCCCGTGATGTCGCCGTGGGCCGTGAACGCGCCGGTGGCGTTGCCGCTGCCGATCAGGTTGCGGTCGAGGCTGGTGAAGGTGTTCGTCGGGCCGGTATAATCGACATCACTGCTGCTGTTTCCGGCGATGATGGAGTTTTCCACGATGGTTTCGGTTGTGTCATTATCGTAACTATTGATGCCCCCACCAAGGCCAGAGGTGGAGCTGTTGCCGGAGAGGGTGCAGCGGGAGAGGGTCATAAGGCCGCGCTGGTTATAAATGGCTCCTCCGTCACCCCCTGATGAATTTTCCGTAAACGTGCAGTTTGAGAGGGTGGCGCTGCCGGTTAAGGGCGGCACTGTGCCTATGGTGAACGTCCATATTGCTCCGCCCTGCCCTCCTGCCGAATTTCCGCCAAAAGTGCTGCCTGAAACCGCCAATGTGGATAGGAAATTCGAAATTCCTCCACTCCTGCCGGTTGCTATATTTCCTAAAACGAGGGAATTTTCCAGAGTGAGGGTGGCATTCTCGCATGAGATTCCTCCGCCACCTCGGGCTTGGTTGTTTTCGATGATGCAGGACGCAAGGAAGGCATTGCCGCCAACGAGGAATGCACCGCCACCGTTGGTGGCTTGATTGTTCAAGAGAAGGCAAGCATTGGCGATCAGTGAGCCGGAGCTGTAGATCGCGCCGCCTTCAGCCTCAGGAAGGGCAAAAATTCCATCCTGCCCGGTTTGATTGGCGGAGAGGGTGGAGGCAATCAGGGTGAGGCTGCCGGAACTGTAAATCCCGCCGCCCTTGCCGCCGGAACCGCCGAAGATCGGTGGCTCAGGCGATCCCTCCGGGTCAAAAGGCTGGCCATTGCCGCCGTTCCCGGAGACGTTGTTGGAGAGGGTGCAATGGAGCAGGGTGAGGGTGCCGGCGCTGAGGATCCCACCACCATCCTCACCCGGGGTGCCCTCTGTAATAGCAGTGTAGTCCACGCCATCGGGTGCCTTGCCGTTCACGAGATTGAGGCCGTGGAGGGCGAGGGTGGCATCGGCGGGAACATTGAGAATGCGGGAGTTGCCGGCCGCATCGATGGTGAGGCCGCCGGGGAGGGTGGAGGCGTCGATGGTGAGGTCCTTGTCAACCAGGAGCTGGGAACCTCCGAGAATGATGGTCTGTCCAGAGAGGGAGGCATGGAAAATGATGGTGCCGCCGGAGACGGAATCGGCAAGGGCCTGGCGGAGTGATCCCACGCCCGAGTCATTCGTATGGGTGACAATGGTATAGAGCGCGGCGGCGCGGGAGTGAATGCCGGAGATTTCTGCGGGAGTGAGGGCGTGGTCGAAGATGGCGACGTCGTCGAGGATTCCGTCGAAGAACTCAGCGAAATTGGTGGAACCGATGCGGAAGTTGTCGGCGGTGAAATTGGGGGCACCGGGGGTGTCGGAGCCCTTCTCGATCCCGTCCAAGTAGATGCGGCGGGTGGCGCCGTCATAGGTAGCCGCGACGTGGTGCCAGTTGCCGTCCTTGGCTCCGAGGGCCGGCGTGCCGAGGTCGTTGCCCCACCAGTAGTTGAGCAGTCCATCGCCGTAAGTGCGGAATGCATTGACCTGGGAGGTTGTGCCATAGTTTCCCCAGCCGATGATGCCTTGTTCGGCACCAGCGTTGGTTTTGACCCATGCGGAGAGGGTGTAAGCGCTGTCACCGATGGGAAGGTTGCTGACGGTGCCGCTGAGGAAGTCTCCGGTGCCATCGAGCTGGAGGCCGCCGCCGAATTTTCCGCCGCTTGTATGGGCGGCGTCTCCGTTGACCGTGAGGACATTGCCGCCGACGGGGTCGGTGGTGAGGGAGCTACCGACGTTGAAAGGCCAGTAGGCGATCAGGTCGGCGCGGACTGGTTTGGCGATGAGGAGTGCGAGGAGGAGGATCGGCTTCATGGAAGATGAGAGAGGAAAATTCAAGCCTTAGGAACCAGATTTCGTGCCCGAATCCAAGGAAAGGTTGGCGGCCTCAGCCAAGTCTCTTTGGCGGAGGATGGATGGAATGGTTTTTACGCCTGCCTGATCACTCGGAAGTGGAGTCCATGACAGTAGGAAATCTGCTAGATTTTGGAGCTGTGAGTCGAAGGTGGCTTGGCTAGCTTTCGGCTCGATGAAGATCACCAAAGTTTGCTGCCAAGGGTGCGGGGCCGATCTCGAAGTGAATGAAGCGATCCGCTTCGTGAATTGCAACTACTGCGGCGCGAAGCTGGAAGTAGTGCATGATGCGACGACGACGCATACCCGCTTGTTAGAAAAACTGGAGAAGCAGACGGAGGAGATGGCGGATGATCTCAAGGTGATCCGGCTTCAGAATGAACTGGAGAAACTCGATCGCGAGTGGGACCGTGAAATGCAGGGGTTCATGGTCACAGGGAAGAATGGGGAACGCTCGATACCGTCGGCCGGAGGCTCTGTCGTCGGTGGAGGTATCGCGATCGTCTTCGGTGTGATCTGGATGGGCTTCGCAGGTTCGATCGGAGCTCCGGGTCCGTTCGTGCTGTTTGGGCTCGTCTTCATCGGCTTTGCACTTTTTAGCATGATCAATGGCTCGACGAAGGCCGGGGCATATCAAGAGGCGTTGGCGCGAATGGAGGCAAGACGGCGCAGCTTGATTGCTGAGATTGAAAAGGCGAAGCGGTAAGGCTTCTTCTCAAGATGATTTCTTGATTCGAAGCGGGTCGGGGCCGTATTTGTTGGGGTATGGGGATCCTCGAACGAGTCCGAGCTCGACGATCACCCAGAGAAGGCCCAGTGGGGTGAGCCAGATGAGGAGCCACCATGCGGATTTGCTGTGGTCGTGCCAGCGTTTGACTTGGAGGGCGACGAGAATCCACGTCAAAAGGGCCAGCATGAGCGTAATGCCCATGAAGAGCGCAGTTGTAGGAATGAAAGAGTCGTTGTCGCGAAGGTGGAGATCAGGTGAGGGTCTTTGTGCTTCGAGGGCAATGAGGCTCATTCCG
>CAZVMS010000094.1:0-34379 GCA_964628795.1 uncultured Haloferula sp.
TGGTGGATCTTTTGCCGAACGCGGGCCTTGTCGCGATCGAACCTGGGGTGGCGGATGCGTTGGCGCTGGCTTCGTTTCCTTGGAAGCTGATTCCCGGTGAGGAAGCGCTGGCATCGACGTCGTTGCGCGGGCCGCTGGTCACTTCGCTGACGGCGGGATGGGTGGCGGTCGCGGTGGCGCTGCTGGCAGGTGCGGCGCTGGTGCACGGGGTGATGAAATTGAGCGAGCGGCGGGCTTCGTTTGTTTCGGCGGTGACGCATGAGCTGCGGACGCCTTTGACGACCTTCCGGCTCTACTCGGAGATGCTCGATACGGGGGTGGTCACGGATGAGTCGAAGCGGGCAGGATATTTCAAGACCCTGAGGCGCGAGGCGGATCGGTTATCGCACTTGGTGGAGAACGTCTTGGCGTTTTCCCGGATCGAGAGAGGCAGTGCGAAGTCGGCGGTGAGCGAGTATGAGGTGAATGAACTGATTGGTGGGATGGTGGAGCGATTTGAGGAACGCCTGGCGGGTGCCGAGATGGTGTTGCGGAGCGATTTGGGAAAAGGTCTGAAGTTTCGTGGTGATGCGGCGGCGGTGGAGCATGTTTTGTTCAACCTGATCGACAATGCGGCAAAGTATGGAGTTTCTAGTAAATCGAATGAAGTGGTTTTGAGTGCGGTCGCGGTGGGCAGTCGGGTCGAGATCAAGGTTTGTGATCAGGGATGCGGGGTGGCCGAGGATGATCGGCAAAGGATTTTTCGAGCATTCCACAAGTCGGCCCAGGCAGCGGCGGAGTCGCGGCCCGGAGTGGGGCTTGGTTTGGCGCTTTCACGAAGGCTGGCGCGTCAGATGGGAGGCGAGCTTGATTGCCGCGAAGCGGAATCCGGCGCGTGCTTTGTGCTCAGTTTGCCGAAGGTGGCTTAAAGAGACTTTTTCAGTGCGAGCGCTCTGGATTCACCTGATGAATCCCCAGCGGCCCGTGCGGCAGTGAGGGCGCGATCAGCTGATGCAGAGGCCTGATTGTAGTGGCCTGCGGCTTTGGAGGCTTCGGCGGCTCCGAGGAGGTCGTCGACGACTTTTGATGGCCGGCCCTGTTGACGGTCGATTACCAGGGCTTGGGCAAATGCTTTTTGGGCGCTTCTGGGATCGCCGAGGGCAAGGTGGCTGCGTGCGATAAATCGGTGGGAATCGGCGGTTTCGTTTTTGTCGCCAGCGCTCTGATTGGCCTTCAGCGCTTTTTGGGATTTGGACAGGGCGAGGCTGGGATTTCCTTGTTCGAGATCGAGGCGGGCTTCGAGGTTGAGGAATCGCCCGGCGAGTTCTCGGTCAGGAGTGCCGTAGCGTTGGGTGGTGCGAGAGAGTTGTTCTCTGGCCGCGCTTATGTTGCCTTGATCACAGAAGAGGTAGGCTCGCATCCAGCCGGCTTCGATGAGGAGATGGTTCAGGTCTTTGTCGTGAGGGCTTTCGCCGGACGAGACATCGAGCATCTTGACGTAGCGATCGACGGCGTCGAGGCAGTCAGCAGCGTTGGCGGATTTCCCAGCGGCCTGACTGACGACGGCGAGGTTGATCAGGTTTCTAATAATTCCGCTGGGATGGTCGATCGAATGGTGAAGATCAAGGGCCTGACCATAGGCCTCCATCGAGTCATCGAGCCTGCCTTCGCGGTAGGCTCTTTGACCTTCCTTGGAATAAGCTTTGGCTTCGGCGATGACGGTCGGTTCTCGCTCGTTCATCACGCACGCGGTCATGAGTGACGAGGCGACCAGAAGTGGAATGGAAATGAGTGCTTTCACGGCTTAGTCGTCGCTACCGGTTCTGAGGAGGTCGTCACTTTCGTCGGCCACGCCACGGCGGACCGGCCACATGCGGCGGACCGAGTCAATCACGTCGTCGGCTTTGTTGGCGGCCGCAGCACCTTTTTTGATCATGATCGGCACATCTGCGGAGCTTTTTTCGACGATTTGATTGAGGTTCTTCACCATCTCGTCGGCGTCGACGAAGAGCTTGCGGGCCTCGATGGCGGTTTCGTTCAAGGTGGCGGAACCGGATTGGAGGCTGTCAATCAGCGGGCCGATTTTGGTGTTCAGGGTGTCGGCGGTTTCATTGAAGCTGGCGACTCCGACCATCAGCCCGGAGTCCTCGTTTTGGAGGGTTGCGGCGAGTTCGGAGAAGTCGTTGAGCGCCTGTTTGAGGGACTGTAGTCCGCTGACGAGGTAGCCTTCGTCGCTGCGCAGATCGGTGAGGAGTCCGTTTGCCTGATCGATGGTATGGTCGAGTTTGGTGACGGTTTTTGGCAGGGCTTCGGTGAATGAGCCGAGGCTGTCCAGGATGGGCGTGAATTTCTTTTCCAGTGACTCGACCATTTCGTCGATGTTCTTTCCCCGATGGTAATCGATCTCGGAACCTTCGGGGAGAAGGGAGGAACCGCCGTTTTCTCTGTCCAGGTCGAGTTCGATAAAGCGGTCACCAATTAGGGTTTCCCCGCGGAGTTTGGCGTGGGTTTCCTTCCGAATGTAGGTGGTATATTCATCGAAGACCTCGAAGTCGACGCGCACCTGACGGTTGGCGACGAGCTCGATTTTCTGAACCCGTCCGATTCGGAATCCGCTCAGGCGGACGGACATGCCCTGTTGGAGGCCTTCACTTGTTTCGGCAATCAACCAGTAATGTTTCACGGGTCGGAACCACTCTTGTTTGAAGGCGGCAAAACCGACGATACTGAGAAGGATCGCGAGGATGAGGAAGGTGAAGGTTTTTGATCGGAGTTCAACGAGGTGGAACCTTGGGTCGGTGTTCTTGAGGAATTGGGTCATGGCTTTTCATCAAGTTTGAGAATTTTGATAGGTTTCCATGCGGTGAGACCGGGAAGCCTGGGCTCGCTCACACCATGATGGACGACGAGTAAGCCGGAGTCTGGATGGCGGGTGCCGATCCAGTTGAGGAAATCGTTTAGTTGGATCGCGTGATCGTGGTCAACTTCGGCGAAGATGTTTTCACACACGAGCAGTGTGAATCCGGTGAGGTGGCTGCGGATGAGGCCGCAGACGACTTTCTCGAAGTTGCTCAGGCGGTCGGGTGGGGATGGTAGGGTGGCTGCGATCCATGATCGATCGAAGCCGGCGGCGGTGAAGGCTTCGATGATCTGCTGTTCGAGCGAGTCGATCTCGATCACAGATTTCTTGGTCGCGCGGACTTGCGTGGGCAGGATCAGGTTTTCCCAGATTCGTAGGTTGGAAAGCATATCGGCAGCGATGGAGCAGAAGCCGATCTCTCGGGGGTGCGTTTGTGCTTGATGAGCCTTATCTCTTTTCTCGTCATCCGGAAAGTGGACGCTGCCTTCCATGGCTCGATCGAGGCCGAAGGTGATATCGATGAGCTCGGTGAGTGACTTGATTTTTCGGCCGACGATCAATGCTCCGGTGCCGGACTCGATTTGGAAGGAAATCGGGTTAAAATGCCTTCCTTCCAATTGGTTTACGCGAAGGATCTCTGATGATGCGGACGGCGTCATGATCGGAGGAGGAAGATGGCGGCGAAGGCGAGGTCCGTCAGGAGCAGGAGGACGAAGCACCTCAGCACGGCGAGTTCTGCTGCCTGGGGAATCCATGTGAGCTTTTGCGGAACGTAGATTCCGGTGGAGCAGGCGACGCTGGAAATGATCAAGCCGAAGGTGAAGGTTTTGGTGATTCCGATGAGGATATCGACGAGTTGGATTTGATTGAAGAGAGCGATGTAGAATGGAGTGAGCCGCATCTCGACGAAGAGCGATGCGAAGGCGGGACCGACGCCGGTGGCAACGAGTTGAAAAACCAGGGTGAGGGCAGGGACGGCGATGCAGCATCCGATGACGCGGGGCACGAGCAGGTAGTCGCCGGGATCAATGCCTAACAGGTAGAGGGTGCGGACCTCACCGCGAACTTTCATGGAGGCGAGTTCGGTGGCCATTGCGGAGCCGCTGCGGCCAAGGATGATGAAGCCAGTGAGCAGCGGGGCGAATTCCCTGAGGACGACGACTTGGAGCATTTTGACGTTCAGTTCGACGCCTCCTCCGAGAAATGAGCGCATCTGGGAGACGAGGCCGATGCCAACGGCGAGACCTGCAACGGTGACTGGCAGCAGAGCTTGGATGCCGGTAAAGAAGATTTGTTTGTGAAGCACCCTCATCGTTGCAGGGTGCTTGAGCGCGGGAAGCCGGGACAATGCATGAACGGCGACCCCAGTGGTGAGAAGGAAGAATTCGAGCATCGACTTCGCAAACCGGGACTCGATTTGGCGGTTCGCATGCATGATTTTCAGGAGGGTGTGGCTCGTGGTCGGCTCAGCGCGACCCGAGCTCATTGCTGGGCGTTCGTCCCGGAGCGTAAGGAAACCTCCCGAAGTGTCTACGGACGGCTTTGCAAAAAAGCCGCAATCCTTGCTTGATTCGAGTTTTGAGCCTCTTGGCTCAACTGACTCAGGCGAGAATCGGCGTCACGACGTGGCCGTGGACGTCGGTGAGGCGGTAGTGGCGGCCCTGGAATTTGAAGGTGAGTCTCTCGTGGTCGATACCGAGCAGGTGGAGGAGGGTGGCCTGGAAGTCGTGGACGTGGACGCCGTCCTTGGCGACGTTGAAGCCGAGTGCGTCGGTCTCTCCGTAAGAAATGCCGGGCTTTACGCCGCCGCCTGCCATCCAGAGGGTGAAGGCGTAGGGGTGGTGGTCCCGGCCCCAGGTTTTGCGGTCTTCGAAGGCCCCCTGAATGAAGGGAGTGCGTCCGAATTCACCGCCCCAGATGACGAGGGTGTCTTCTAACAGGCCTCGCTGCTTGAGATCTTGGACGAGCGCGGCACTGGGTTGGTCGGTGTCGTGGCACTGGGTGTAAAGCTCGGTGGTCAGAGAGCGGTGCTGGTCCCATCCAGCGTGCATCAGCTGGACGAAGCGGGTGCCGCGTTCAACGAGCCGGCGAGCGAGCAGGCAGTTGCGGGCGTAGGTTCCGGGTTCGTGGACTTGGGGGCCATACATTTGGAGGACGGACTTGGGCTCGTTTGAGATGTCGGCAAGTTCCGGGACACTGGTTTGCATCCGGTAGGCCATTTCATACTGGGCGATGCGGGTGGAAATTTCCGGATCGCCGAAGTCGCGGAGTTTGCTGTGGTTGAGCTTTGAGATGCCATCGAGCATCTGTCGGCGGAGCACGGGGCTGACGCCGTCGGGATTGTTGAGGTAAAGGACCGGGTCCTTTCCCGGGTGGAGTTTGACGCCCTGATGGCGGGAGGGGAGGAATCCGGAGCTCCAGTAGGAGTCGTAGAAAATCTGTCCGCAAGTTGTGTCTTTACTGACGGAAGTCATCACGACGAAGGTGGGCAGGTTTTGATTCATAGTGCCGAGCCCATAGGAAAGCCACGCGCCGGTGGTGGGGCGGCCGGGGAGCTGGTTGCCGCTGAGGAAGAAATTGATCGCCGGGGCATGGTTGACCTGCTCGGTGTACATGCTTTTCACGAAGCAGAGTTCATCAGCGATCTTCGCAGTGTAGGGCATCAGCTCGCTCACGGTGGCACCGCTTTTTCCCCGGCGATGGAAGGGCTCCAGCGCTCCGAGGATCTTCTTGCCCTGCGGGTCGCCAGTCATGGTGCTGAAGCGTTTGCCGGTGAGAAGGCTGTCGGGAATGGCTTGGCCGTGTCGTCGGCGTAACTCCGGCTTATCATCGAAAAGCTCGACGTGGCTGGGAGCACCATTCTGGAAAAGATAGATGACGCGCTTGGCCTTCGGTGCGATCTGGGAGACAGCCTTTTGCATCGCTTCTTCGCTGCCGAGCGCATCTTCGCCAAGCAGTGAGGCCAGGGCAGCCATTCCGATGCCTGTGGCGCTCTTGCCGAAAAAGTGGCGGCGGTTGACGAGGAGCTGGTGCTCGGTGATGGGGTCGATGATCATTCCTTGCTGAGGGCTTCGTCGGTGTTCAGGAGGGAAAGGCAGACGGAGGAGAGGGCACCAAGTTCGAGAGGGTCGATGCCGCTGGCGGGAGGAGATTCGCCGATCGAGAGAAACCTGTTCAGCGATTCGGTGTCGGTAGAAAAAATTTCACCAGCTGATTGGTACGATTTTTCTAGTACTTCGGATTCGTCTGCGGAGGGAGGTCGGGAATGGACGACTTCAAAGGCGTAGGGAAGGGGGGCGGATGCTTCTGCCAGAGCACGGGTTGCGAGCAGGCGTGCGGCTTCGACGTAGGTGGTGTCGTTCAGAGTGGCGAGGGCGTGCATCGGGGTATTGGTGAGCGATGGGTTCACCGAGCAGAGTTCGCGTTTGGCATTGTCGAAGAACATTGGCGGAGCACTGATACGACGCCAGAAGGTGTAGATGCTACGGCGGTAGAGAGAGTCGCCGCTGTCCTGGATGTATTTCTTTTTGCCGAAAGTCGCTTCCGACCAGAGTCCGTCGGGCTGATAGGGTTTCACGGGTGGGCCGCCGATGGCTTTCACGAGGCGTCCGCTGGCGGCGAGTGCCTGGTCACGGATCATCCATGAGGGGAGCCGGTAGCGGGGGCCGCGGGCGAGTAAACGGTTGGCCGGGTCCTTTTCGAGCATCTCCGGAGTCACGCGCGACGACTGGCGGTAGGTCCGGCTGGTGACAATGGTGCGGACGAGCTTTTTTAGGTCCCAGCCGCTTTCCATGAAGTCGACGGCGAGAAAATCGATGAGATCCGGGTGGATGGGGACTTCGCTTTGAACGCCGAAGTCCTCGGGTGTCTTGATCAGTCCGATGCCGAAGTAGTCCTGCCAGAGTCGGTTGATGGTGACGCGTGCGGTCAGCGGATGATCGCGATCGACGAGCCAGTTGGCGAGGTCGAGGCGGTTGGCCGTGCGATCGATGGGTGGAAGTGGAGGGAGGACTTCCGGTGTGTTGGCGACGACTTCAGCGAGCGGTTTTTCGTAGTTGCCGACGGCGAGGACATGGGTGCTTCGGAGCTCCTTGCGGTCGCCCATGACCATGACCTTGGGAATCGTGCTCCGGTGTTTGCGCAGCGCTGATTCACTAGCGGCCAACTTCTGTCGGATGCGGGTGTAGTCGGCATCACTTTCGAGATAGGCGTTTCTGATGAGTTCTTGAGTTTCCTTGCTTCGGTTGGGGACTGGTTGACGGAGGGCTTGCGCGAGCGGCAGCGAATCCGCTGGGATGACCGGATTGTCTTCGCTGCTGAGGGAGATCTGAAGACGTCCGATGATGTGTTTCCGGTGGGCTGAGCCGTGATGGAGGATGATTTCAATTTTCGTATCCTCAGTGATTTCGAAGGCTTCTTTGAGGTGGAAAATGGCACTGTGGTCACGGTCAATCGGGTGACCGTTGTAAACGGCCCAGCCAGAACGTGGGTTGTCATCGAGGGCGGCCGCGATGGGGAAACCCGGTTGTTCGAATGTGGCTTCGGCGCGACTGAAATCGAGAGCGTGCACCTTTTTCTCGCGATCGATAGAGCGTGCTTCGAAGCGGGTCAGGACGAAGTTTCCGCTATCGGACGGGGCCAGTCCTCCATCGGTCATCCGTGGGTGGCGCAAGGCATCGATTTTGATGGCGGTGTAGCGGCCTGCAGGGATCGTGGTGCTGAGGCGGAAGGTGGCATTGACGGGCGGATCTCCGACGACGAGGAGTGAGCCGTCCGGGAGTTCCATCTGTGTAACTCCCGAGGTTTTTTCGAATTTCAGTGGCTGCCATGAATGGTCGCACAGGTCGGCGATTCGTTGATCTTCCCAATCGGCCTGGTTGGGAGCGAGAGCCGCAGCTTTGGCTTCGAGTTGCTTCTTGCTTTGCCCGATATTTTTCGCGAGGCGATCTTCAAGGCGGCGCTTTTTGTCGTCTTGGATTTTGAGGATTGGCGGAGTCTGCGGATCGCCGCCGCCACCGGTGACGGGTGTTTGGTTGAAGAAGGCGAAGAGGCTGTAGTAGTCGCTTTGTTTGAGGGGATCGTATTTGTGATCGTGGCAACGGCAGCAGTTCATGGTGAGCCCCATCCAGACGGTGCCGGTGGTCTCTGCCATGTCCATGACGTAGTTGACGCGATTCTCCTCGGGGATGGATCCGCCTTCGCCGTTGATGGGGTGGTTGCGGAGGAAGCCGGTGGCGAGGATCTGATCTTCGGTGGCATCCGGCAGGAGGTCGCCAGCGATCTGCCAGACGGTGAACTGGTCGTAAGGCAGGTTTTTGTTGAAGGCATCGATGACCCAATCACGCCATGGCCACATAGTGCGCTCGTTGTCGCCTTGGAAGCCGTTGGAGTCGGCGTAGCGTGCGGCATCGAGCCATGGCCAGGCCATCCGCTCGCCGTAGGCGGGGTCGTCGAGGAAACGATCGACGAGTTTTGGGTAAGCGTCGGGTGATGGGTCCGCCAGGAAGGTGGCGACCTCTCCGGGCGATGGAGGGAGGCCACGCAGGTCGAATGAGAGGCGGCGGATGAGCGTGCGTTTGGGAGCTTCGGCGGAGAAATCGAGGCCTTCCTTCCTGAGACGATTGGCGACGAGGGCGTCGATGGGATGGGTTTCACCAGCGGGAATCGTGGGGCGTTCGGCGCGGACGAAAGTCCAGTGTTTTTCGTACTTCGCGCCTTGCTCGATCCAGCGGCGGATCAGGGCCTTTTCGGCGGCGTCGAGCTTGAGGTGCGAGTCTGCCGGGGGCATGACCTCGTCGAGGTCGGTGGAAATGATGCGTTGCCAGACAAGCGAGGCACCTGGATCCCCGGGGACAATCGGCTGGCCGGCGTCGAGTTTTTCAAAAGCTCCCTCGGGGGTGTCGAGGCGGAGGTCGGCTTTGCGGGCCTTGGCGTCGAATCCGTGACAGGCGAAGCAGCGGTCGGAGAGCAGCGGGCGGATGTCGGAATTAAAGCTCAGTGCCACATCCGCCGATGCCACTGGGGCAGCGAGGGAGAGTATGGCGGCGATGCGGAGAATATCCATGGGTAATCCCGTGCAATATACCGACGGGAGCCCTGGTTTTCTATCGTGAAGCTGGGTTTCGTCGCATCTTTCACTCGAACAAGGTGGTCCGGCTTTCGATGGGGATGACATTCAGGGGTTGCCGACGCTTGGAAGAGTGTGGAAATTTTTCTGAATAAATGGATAGGGTCGCTCGTCGGAAATGCGGCCTTTTTTTTCGCGGGCCGGAGTTTATCTTGATGTCATGAAAAAGGAGATGGTTGCCTCGTTGTTGCTGATGTCGCTGGGTTCAGCGCTGTATTCCGCGCCCAAGCGCTCGCTTTTGGACGATGATCCGCAGGTGATTTATCTAGAAGAGCACGTGGAAAAGCCGATTGAGCTACTGGTGATCAAGGAGGCTCAGGTTTTTTCCGATAAGGAAGGCAAACGGCCTCTCGGGAATCTGATCAAGGATCAGAAGGTGATTTTGCAGGCGATGACGGATCGGGCGTATCGTGTGAGCGGGCAGACGGGCGGCAACAAGGTGACGGGGTGGGTGGCTCCCTGGGCCTTTGCGTCGAAAGACCCGAAGTTCGTGGAGAATCTGAAAGCGCTCTACGAACGGCAGATGGAGGTGGCGAAGTTGGTGGCGGAAAAGCGCGCGGCGATTGGAATGACGTTGGATGAAGCCGGGAAGGCTTTGGGTTCACCTAACAAAACGAAGGTCCGGCAGACGGCGAAGGGCCGGAGCGGTAGCTGGGAGTTCGTCGAATACGAAGAGGTGCGTCACTACACCTATGTGCGTGATCCCGTGACGGGTCGGACTTTTAGGCAGTTCTCTCATGTGACTCAGGAGGAGAAGGGCAAGATCGTGATCGAGTTCGAAGACGAGATGGTGACGGCGATCGAACAGACGGAAAGCGATGATGGCGCTGGGCGGGTAAGGATCGTGGTGCCGCCGGTGGTGTTTGCGTGGTGAGTGCCGTCGTCCGGACTCAAGCGGCGGCTTGCCAGCGTTTTGCGATGGCTTCGAGATTGGCGCTGTCCGCGGGCTTGGCGGATGCCGAGAAGAGGCTCGATTCCAAGGTTTGGATTTCGCTTTCGAGGGATGCTTTCTGCTCGCTGGTGAGGGCTGGGTTTTCTCTCAAACGCTGGAGCCAGCCGAGCAGGGTGACGGGCGTGAGATGGGCGGGTAGCGGATGGGGTGCTGCGACTTCTACGACCGGCTTGCTACGGCGAAGGTAGTAGATCAATGCCGCGAGACCGGCGACGATCGCGAGAAGGGCAATCACCAGTGGTGTGTTGCGGCGTGTGGTGACTCCTAGCGGAACTTCGGCGGTGACGGGGACCAGATCGACGTCTTCGTATTTTTGAAGGACCAGGCCGTCTTCGGCTGCGAGTTCGACTTTGGATGGAGGAAAGCGGAAGGTGGCGGGGATAGCTCCGCTGATGGGCTTGAGCTCGATTCGCCATTCGTGTTCGGACAAGGGGGCGAGATCGTCGGTGGTGGCATCGAGTTCCGAAAGCTGGAGCATTTTGTCCTCGATGGCCCCGGTTTCGAATCCTGGGACGGGGAGCTCGATGAGAGTCTCGAGGTTCGGGACAAGGCCGAGGGCATTGGCGCGGACTTCGAGGAAGGCGCTGCCTTGTTCTTGCTGGCTGCGGATGTCGAGGGTCTGCGTTAGGCGGAGGTCCCGGAAGGGACGGGGCGCGGCTTCACCGGATGCGGAAATCGGGATTTCACCGGAACTGATCGGCAGGACGACGTAGCCGGAGGTGTCTTGGAAATCGAGGTCGATGCTGAGGGGTGGGATGCGGTCGATTTGCGGACCCTTGGGCTTGAGCAGGAGATAAGCGTAGGGTGTGAGACGCCAGCCGAACTCGGGGTCGGTGCGCGACTCGACTTTCTCCGAGTGGAAGGTGACGGAGATGACCTCGAAGGTTTCCTCCAACACCGCGCGTGCGGCTTTCTCGAATTTGTCGCGGTAGTCTTCTGGGGGGCGGCCGAAATTGTATCCGTATTGGTTGCCAGTTTGGTTTTGAAGGTAGCGCTGGAAGCCACCGGATTCGCGCTCGATTTCCTTGGTGTGGCGGAGGTTGATTTTGAGTCCGAAGGGGGCGTCGGCTGCGACTTTATCCGGGCCGTCGAGAGTGGCGGACAATTCGATTTCGGTCACGAGGTCGCGATAGTAGGCGAGGACATCGGACGCGTCGCGGAAGGTTTCGTGGTCGCCGACGATGGCGTCCGCTGCTTCGAGGAAGCGGAGTTTGAGATCGGGCGAGACGTTGGCGAGGCGGTTGTTCAGGGTGGAGGCGAACTTTTCAAGGTGTCGTTTGGCGCTTTCTTCCGGGAGGGCATCGAGAGCGGCCTTGATCTTCGGGATTTCGTCCGGTGAGGGCAGGTGGTGGGCTTTGAGGGCTTCGAGCGAGGGCGAGCCGAGGGCGGCGAAAAACCAGGTCTCGAAGGGCGCGGTGGTCTCGGTCATTTCGTCAGCGCGTGGGAGGGTCGCGGTGTAGGCGGCAGCGGCCTCGCCGAGTTCATCGAGGGCGCGGCGGGTGATCAGGCTGTGATCGCTTTTCGGGGCGATGGTCGAGCGGTAGTTGCTTTCCTCGAAGCGCAGGGCGGCGAGCTGGGTTTGCAAACGCCAGGCGTCCTTCGGGTGTTTTTCGAGCGCACTCTCGATCAGCCCGATGGCGGCGGCATAGCCGTGAAAGATCTGCTCCTGAAGTTCCTTGTCCTTGCGCTTGGTCTTGTAAGCTTGCTGAAGTTTAGGGTTGGGCCACAGGCCGGCGAGGTTGAGTCGCATGCGCTCGACGAGTGTGGCGAGCGTTGCGGAATCGAGGGCAGACGTTTCGCCGAAGACGGATTCGATCGCTTCCACGCGCCAGACTTCGGCCTTGCTGTGGGAGGAGATGAAGGCGTCGGCAAATTCCTCGTGAAAGGACTCTCCGAGATCCAAGGCGCGGACGCGGGTGACGAGCTCGGCGAGTTCGATAAGGTTGCGCTCCTGCTTTGAGCGGGTCAGCGGGATGGAGTTGGCGCGGTTGTTGAATCCGTAGAAATAGAAGTAGCGGTTTCGGTAATCCTCCTGCTCGTTCGGGTTGTGATTTTCCGTCCAGACGCGGATCATGCTGCGGACCAGATCGACGGCCATTTCCCGATGCGACTTCGCCAGTTCGTTGATCAGCGGGAAGGCGTTTTTCTCCTCCTTGACCTTGAGGAAAAGATTCGCGGCACCGCGATTCACATCGAGGCCAACCGATGGCTCAACGTATTTCAGCCAGATGGTGGTCGGACGGCAATCGATGAGCGAAGCGGCAGGGATGGGGCGGGTGTCATTGCCTTGGTAGCTGACGCTGGCTTGGCTGTAGAAGACGTTTCCGAAGGAGTCGTATTGAGGGGTCATGCGGCGTGCCGATGACTTGTCCCTGGTCTGGGTGACTTCTGCTTCATGGGCCCACTGGCGGGCGTAGAGAGTGAAGATGCTGCGCCATGAATCGAGGTCGGTGCCGGGAGTGGCGAGCAGGGCTTGGACGGCGTCGTGCTGGAGCTTGAGCTGCGAAAGCCGCAGGTTGGCGTCGGGGTTTTCGCGGGATTGGGCGGTAAGCGCGCCAAGAGTGCCGAGGATTTCGAGGCCTTCGGTGGAGTCGCCACCGAAGGTTTTGGCGAGCCAATCCTCGCCGGTCTTTTCGCCGAGTTCGGGGATCAGGGAAAGCGCGCGGAATAAGGCTTCGGCTCGGGCGGGAGCGGGTGCTTTTTGATCGTTGAGGAAGGAAGTCGAGATTTCCCAAGCGACCTGAAGGGCGTCGTCTCCGGCTGCCTTGCGGTCGCGCTGCCAGAGCTCGGCACGATGGCGGGCGATGAGGTTGAGGGCGTTGTAGTCCGGTTTTTCTCGGGCGGCTTCGAGGCTTGGAAGAAAGGGGGTAGCGTCCTTGAGTAGACCGGCTTCGATGAAGAGTTGGGCAGCTCGGAGTCGGTCAGCGGGGTCCTCGCCGCCAAAATAGGAGATGCCTGTTTTGATCGATTTGAAGAAATCCGGCTCGGGCCGGGGGCTGGACGGAATGACTCCGGCCAGCGCGGTGATGGTTTTGGTGTCCGGCGCTTTCGGTGCGACGGAGGCGAGCCCGAGGAAATCGGCAGGTGGCAGGAAGGCCGTTTGCGTGTGCGGCTTGGCACCTTGCGCCTGCAATTCGGGCGGAGGGTTGACTGCGACCGGGGCGCTGAGCTTTTGAATCAGTAGCAGGTAAATTGAGGAAGATGATCCTGCGGGCAGGCTTGCGAGGTAGTTGCGGACTTCGTCCCAGTTGGAAAGGGCCACATTGCGGGCGAAAAGGGCGACTTCCCGTTCGATGTTCGGTGGTGCTTCAGGTTTCGCTTCGTCTCCTTCGGTATTCTCCGTTTCAGGCTCTTCGACTTCGGGCTTGGCGGAAGCGGCTTCGCGCGCTTCCGCGAGTCGGGCATTGAGGATTCCTGCGGTGGAGCGATCAATCTGGACTTGCTTCAGTTTCGCGAGCCGCTGCTCATCAGGCGTGGGCGGCTTTTTTTCCTGACGGCTTTGGGCGAGCAGTTGCTGGAGCTTGTTGACGTCGATGTCGTCTTGAGCGTGCAGCGGGACGATGGCACACAAGAGTGCCAGCAAGGGAGTGAAGGGGCGCATGGAAGTGGATGAATGGAGCCGAGAGTTCAGGAGCCTTCGCCATCGCGTGGAGGGCCGGAGGAGGCACCGCGCGCGTCCTTTGGTTTATCTCCCTTGCCGGGTTTTTTACCGGGCTTCTTGCACTTGCCGGAAGAGCAGTTCTTGCACTGCTTCGGAATGGCCTTGCCGTAGAGATCCTCGGGGTCCATGCGGGCCAGTTTGATGGCGCTTTCGAGGTCGTCCGCGTGGCGAGCGGCTCTTTCGCTATCGCCGTCCGCGCTGGCGAGTTCGAAGAGGAGTTTGCGTTCCTGACGTGCGGCTTCGATTTCGGGCTCCCATTCGGTGTCAGGAAGGCCTTCCAACTTCATGAGATAAGTCATGTGAAAGCGGGCGTTGGAAAGGGCGTCGAGAGCGTCGCGGTGAAGTTGTGGTTCCGCCTTCGCATCGATTTCATCGACGAGGCTTGCAAGCTCGGTGCGGGCGATTGGCAGGCCGCCGGAGTTCATGCGTGCTTTGTTGAGCTCGAGTCGGATCCGCTGGGCCTCGGTGCCGTGGCTTTCCGGCAGGGT
The DNA here is from genome assembly GCA_964628795.1 of uncultured Haloferula sp. Lineage (GTDB taxonomy): Bacteria > Verrucomicrobiota > Verrucomicrobiia > Verrucomicrobiales > Akkermansiaceae > Haloferula. Next base: position 14,068 of record CAZVMS010000094.1, read on the forward strand.
GGCGAGGGCGGCTTCGAATTGCTCGATGGCCTCAGGCCATTCTTCGGCGGCGAGATGATCTTCGGCGGAGCGAAGGGCGTCTCCCGTCAGGTCGAGTGCGGCCTTTTCCTGGCCGGGGCCGTAGTGATAGGCGAGCAGGCCGAGCGGTAGGAGGCACCAGAGGGTGAGGACGAGGATCTTCATAATTGCGGAGAGGATTGCATAGGAATTGGGATAAGGGAAATGCTAAACTCGGGCCGGTGGACCGGGGTGAAAGGAGGTGCCGAAGTGCCGTAGCAGCAAGGGCAGGAAGGCGAGGGTGATGGCCCCTGCTGCCGTGGCGATGAGCGCCCACTCGCGGCGGGTAAGCCGTTCGGTGGGGTCGTCCGTTTTTAGCGAACCGAGGCTTCCGAGGGTTGCGGTTGGGACGAGTTTGGCATTGGCGTCGTGATACTCGCCGCCGAGCCGAGTGGCAATTTGGCGCAGGGCTGAGCCGTCCTGTCGGGAATTTCGTCCGTCGATGAAGGTGCCTTTCAAAGGGTCGCCGACCCCGATGACCAGTACGCCACCGATTGAAGGTGGCATTTTCGGCATGCCGGTCGGCGGGACTGAGTCGCCATCGCTGACGAGCACGAGCGTGGCTGATTTGCGGGGCCACGGCTTTGAAATCTCGACGGCTGAGGCGAGTCCGTCGAGCAGGCGTGTCTTGCCGGATTGGAAGGCGTAGTGCATCGGCAGGTCGCCGAGGATGTTGTGGATGACTTCGAGGTCTCTGGTTTCCTGAACGACAGGTTTGGCGCCATTGTAGACCGCGACGACGCTGGTATGGAGTCGGTCGGTGGCGATGCGGGCAAAGACGGAATCGATCACGGCGCGGGCGCGCTGCATGCGGCTTTCTTTTCCTCCCGGCCCCGCATCATGCAGGCGCATGGAAGGCGAGACATCGAGCACCAGAAGGAGGTGTTGGCGGTCGGCGGGCTCGGTTTCCTTCGGGGTGGAACGGTGGGCGGCCGGTGGCAGGAGAAGCAAGGTAAGCAGGCCCCAGACGAGCGTGGGAATGGCGAGGATCCTCAGAGGTGCGGCGAGCCGTGCGGTGACTGAGGGTTTTCCTGACGGACCGAAGGCGAGTGGTGCGACCGCACGCACACGGCGCAGGTGCAGTGCTTCCGCTCCGGCGGCAATTACTAGAGATGCCGTAGCAAGCAGCAATGGAAGGACCTCTACCATGGGGTGTGACGGAGACCGAACAGGGTTAGGAGATGGAGTCCGCCGATGGCCAGGCCGGCGAGGGCGAATGGCTGGTAGTAGTCGACCGGGTCGGGTGTGACGCGTTTCAGTGGTGCGGTCTTCATTTCGTCGATGCGGGCGAAGACGGTGTCGAGGGCGGCGGGATCTCCCGCGCTGAAGATTTCACCACCCGTGACCATGGTGATGGCTCCGACCGAATCGGATGGGTTTCCTTCGGCAATGTGGATCGCGAAAACGGTGATGTTGTTTTCCTTGAGGCTGTTGGCGATGGCGAGATCCTGGCCGTTCTGGAGGTCGAAGCTTTCACCGTCGGTGATGAGGACGATCATCCGGTCGCCTTCTTCACGGGAGATGAGCACCTTTTCCGCTGAGCGAAGGGCCATGCCGATCATGGTGCCGCCGAACCAAGGTGGGAGCTTCTCCGGCCGGAGAAACGGTGGGGCGCAGCGGAAGGCGGAGACGTCGGATGTTAGAGGGACCCAGTTGAGGACGCTGGAACCGAAGATGGTCAGTCCGAAGGCGTCACCCTTGCGATGGGTGATGAAGGAGTTGACGGCTTCCATGGCGGCATCGTAGCGGGTTGCGGTACCGTAACTGGCCATCATCGAGCCGGAGACATCGAGGCAGAACTGGATGTTGGTGAGCTCGCGTTCGGAGCGGGGTTGCTCGTAGCGCCTGGGGCCTGCGAGGATGAGGATCGCGACGCCGAGAAGTAGTGAGGGAAGGGAGTCAGCCGTTAGCAGCATGAAGGAAAGCAGACGCCGACGACGGAGAGGGGCGTGATCGAATGGCAGGGGCACGCGAAAGCCGCCGCGCCTGATGCCGACGACCAGCAGGGCGATCGGAATAAGAAGGGCGGGCAGCAGCCATGGATGGGCGAAAGTCACGCGGGAAGGGTTGGTTTCAGGCGTAAGGACGGAGGAGTTCTTCGAGATTCTCGGGCTCCGTTCGGGCGGGAGAGTGAATCCATTTTTCCAAGGCCAGAAGCAGTGGTGCGGAGTCCGGATGGCGACGCAGGGTGGCGAGTGCTTCGGCAGGGGGAAGGTCGGAGATTTCGGGAAGGTGGCGGCGCCAGTGGGCGAGAAGGAGCCGGTCCAGCGAGGCGCGGTCTTCAGACGAGAGGGTTCCGGCGGAGGCGGCGGCAACGAGCGGGGTGAGGCGTTCGGCGAGTGTTGGCGGCGGGCCTTCGCTTGTGGCGGCGCTCGGTTTCTTTTTCCTCCAGAGAAGAATTGAAATCAGTCCGGTGAGCCAGATGGAGCCAAGTACTAGAAGCGTCGTACGATAGCCGCCGAGTTTCGGGATTTCGGTGGGTGCCAAGTCGTGAGGTCGCGGTGGTCCTTCCGGGAGGGCGGTGGTGATGCGGACTTGGAGGGGGGCTTGATTCGGTGAAGTGGTGGAGTCGATGGTTTCGAGATACTGGCGAAGGTCATGGACGCCGGGATCGAGCCCTTGGACTTCGAAGTCGTAGCGGAATCCATCTTTGGCGGGACGCACATCGAGAATGCGGATGACCAGCGGTGGAGTGCGGTCACGGCGGGGGATCGGCTGGAGCTGGCTTCCGGGGATGTGGATTTCCTCGATGCGCAGCGGCTGGCCGACGCGGGCTTCCGGGATTTCCTCGGCTTGGCTGAGACTCCATAGCGAGATCAGCGAGAGGAGCAGCAGGATGGTGGGGCGGAAATTCATGAGCTGCTGCGACGGGTGAGCACGCCCCGCGAACGGAGAAAGTGGCGGAGGGCGGCGAGGAAGGGTTTGTCGGTGTGGATCAGGAAGTGATCGATGGCGGCGCGTTTGAGCGAGGCTTCGAGTTGCTCGGTGGTCGAGAGGAGTTGTTTGCCGTGGGAAAGCAGCTCGCGTCCTGACTCGACTTCGCGGGCGCGGAAGTAGCCGGCATGATGGAGTTTTTCCTCGGCAGGATCGCGAAGGACGATGGCGACTGTGTCATGGCGGGCCGCGACCAGTTTCATGGCGGCGAGTGCATCAGGATCGTGGAAATCGGAGAGGACGATGAGCATGGCGCGCTGGTGAAGGGTCGGCTCGAGCGCGAGCAATCGGCTGCCGAGCGTGGTGGGTTCGTCGAAGCGGTAGTGGCGGAGTGAGTGGAACCATTGAAGCAGCACATCACGCGAAAGTGAGGGCTGGATGCGGAGTTCGCGGCCGCCCACACCGAGGACGCCGACGGGTGAAACGCGGTCGATGGCGGTCAGCGCGAGACCGCCGGCGACTTGCAGAGCGAGGCCGTATTTTCCCGGAGGCCGTGAGGAAAGCGCCATCGAGGCCGAGGTGTCGATGACCAGCCAGACGGGCATCTGCCGGGGTGTTTCGAATTGTTTGACGTGAGTCTTGCCGGTGCGCGCGGTGACTCGCCAATCGATGGATTTTACCGGATCGCCGGGCTGGTAGCGTCGCGACTGGACGTATTCCAAACCTTGTCCGAGGAAGGGACTTCGGTCGGTGCCGTAGCTGAGTGAATCGGCGACGCGCTTCACGGCCAGCAGGAACTGCCGGCTATCGAGTGGATCGCAGTGCTGGAGATGGGCTTCCATCAAGAGATCGACTCTTCGAGGATTTCGCGTAGCACGGTGGCTGCGGTTCTTCCTTCGGCGAGGGCTTCGTAGGAAAGCCGGATGCGGTGGAGCATGACGTCCTCGGCGAGGGCGAAAAGATCTTCCGGGACGACGTAGTCGCGGCCATGGATGAGGGCGCGGGCGCGCGAGGCTTTCAGGATCGATATGCCAGCCCGCGGGCTGCAGCCGAGTTCGAGTTCGGGGTGATGGCGGGTGCGTTCCACAATATCGACGACGTGCTTGAGGAAAACATCGCTGACGTGGATCGAGTTGGCGGCCTCCATGGCGGTTACCAGGTCGGCTTCGGTGCCGATCGACCCGTCTTGGATCATGTCGAACTCCGTTCGGGCGACCGCGCCGCTGCCTTCCTTTTGGACGCCGAGTTTGAGGTTGCGGCGGAGGATCTCCTCTTCTTCCTCGGGTGACGGGTAGCTGAGGCGGTGGCAGAGCATGAAGCGGTCGAGCTGGGCCTCGGGGAGTTCGAAGGTGCCGCTTTGTTCGATCGGGTTCTGGGTGGCGATGACGAGAAAGGGCACGGGCAGGGTGTAGGACTGATTGCCGATGGTGACCTTGCGTTCCTGCATCGCTTCCAGCAGTGCGCCCTGGACCTTCGGCGCGGCGCGGTTGATTTCGTCGGCGAGCAGGAGGTTGGTGAAGACCGGGCCTTGATGGGTGCGGAAGGCTCCGCTGCGTTCGTCGAGGATTTCGGAGCCAACGATGTCGGAGGGGAGCAGGTCGATGGTGAACTGGATGCGCCGGAAATTCAGGTGCATGGCCCGAGCCATGGCGTTGACCAGCAGGGTTTTGGCGAGACCCGGCATGCCTTCGAGCAGCAGGTGGCCGCTGGTTAGGAGGGCGATGAGCATTCTCTCAACCACCACTTCCTGGCCGACGATGATTGTGCCGACCCGTTCACGGATAGAGTGGAGATAGTCGGAGGTTTCGGAGACGGAAACAGAGGAGGAAACGGAGGGGGGGGCTTCGGGCATGGCAAGTGGGAGCGTTTTCGACGCCTGAGAAATAAATGGCGGACGAAGCTCCGCTTGTCTGTAAAAATGGTCGGCTGACACGGAATGAGGGGTGGTGAAATGGGATTGGATGGTGCATCATTCTTGGAATGGCTAGGTTGTCCTCGAAGCAAAAGCATCTGTTCTATGTCGAGCTTGAGAAGCTGGTGGAGGCGGGTTTTGGGATCAAAGAGGCGGCGGGGGTATTGTTGGAAAACCGGCCGTCGGGTGGGGAGCGGAAGCTGCTGAAGGATTTGCTGGCGGGGCTCGGGGAGGGGCGGAGCATTGCGGAGTCATTCCAGGGGAAGGAGCTCACGCAGATGGAGCGCTGCATCATTGCGGCGGGTGAGAAGGGCGGGAAACTGGGGCCGGCGTTCAAGCATCTGGCGGACTACTTTGAGCTGGTGGCTGGGGCACGGCGGGATGCGCTGAAGGCGATGATTTATCCGCTGATCCTGCTGCATCTCGGGCTGCTGTTGGCGGTGATTCCCTCGGATGTGATGAGTGGCGGAATTGGGGCAGCGGGGGTTTTGCAGAATCTGGTGATTTCGCTGGTGGTGACTTACGCTCTGATCTTTGCGGGAGCGATGTTCGTCATGTGGGGGCTGCGAGTCGCGCCTAACAACGCGGCGGTGGACCGCTTGATCAATGCGGTGCCGATGATTGGCGGGGCGCGGATGAAGCTCGCGATGGCGCGGTTTACGAAAGTTTATCACGCGGGCCTGCTGGCCGGCCTATCGATGGGGGAGACGGCGACGATGGCGGGCGATGCTTCGAGCAGCGGGGCGATTCGTGAGGCGGCGAAGCGGCTGAAGGCGACGGCGAAAGAAGGGGATGCCCTGGGGCCGGTGTTTCTCGCCGAGAAGGCATTTCCCAAGGCTTTCGCGAAGTCGTATGCGACGGCGGAGGAGTCGGGGATGTTGGATAAGGATCTGCTGCGCTGGGCGAAGCTGTTCGAGGACGAGGCGGCGAGTCGGGTGCGGACCTTGTCGGTGGTGCTGCCGAAGCTGGGCTATGCGCTGATCGTGTGTTTCGTGGTGTGGAAGCTGGTGAGTTTTTACTCGGGTTACTACGGGAGTTTGGAGGAACTGGGGATATGATCTGGAGTGTCGATCGTTTTCCAAGCCAGTCCGTGCTTTCGCCAATGATGTCTGCTCTTCCTCAGGGCTTGAAGCGTTCGGCGCGGATTTGGGTTTCCCTGCCGTGGATTTTCGGCATGTTCGCATCATGAAACGACGCGCTTTCCTCGCCACCGCCGCTGCCGTATCGAGCTCCACTCTGGTGAGGGCTGGTGCGGAAACCGCAGAATCACCCACGGCCAAGCTTCGCGCCAACCGGATCGGGGTTTCATCCTACTCGTTCTGGGGATTCAAGCGCGATGATCTGCGCCCCATCGATGTCTGCCTTGAATACGCTGCGCGGATGGGCTTCGACGGATTCGAAATCCTCCAGAAGCAACTCGTCTCATGGGATCGGGCAGAGTTGATGAAAATCAAGCGCCGGGCCTTTGTGCTGGGTATGGACCTGATGGGGTATTCGACGCATCAGGGTTTCCTTTCTCCGGATAAGGAGAAGCGCCAAAGAAATATCGATCACACCATCGAGTGCCTCGAGCAGGCGTATCAACTCGGGATCCCGACCATGCGGGTGAACTCGGGAACTTGGGGCACCTCGAAATCATTCGACGAACTCATGGCCAACCGGGGCGAAGAAACGCCGCTCGATGGCTACACCGAGAAAGACGCCTATGGCTGGGTGATCGAGGCTTATGAGACGCTCGCAAAGGAAGCGGAGAAACGGGGCGTCATCATGGGGCTTGAAAATCACTGGGGTCTTGGTCGCACGCCGGAAGGAGTCAAACGCGTGGTCGATGCCGTGGATTCTCCGTGGCTCAAGGTCACGCTCGATACCGGGAATTTCCTCGAAGATCCCTATGATCGTCTCAAGAAGCTCGCGCCGGATACCGTGCTGGTTCAGGCGAAGACCTACTTTGGCGATGGCGTGTGGTACACGCTCGATCTCGACTACCCGCGCATTGCAAAAATCATGCGCAACGCTGGCTACGAGGGTTATGTTTCGCTTGAATTCGAGGGTAAAGAAGATCCTCTAACAGCGATTCCGAAATCGCTGTCATTGCTGCGCTCGGCTTTCGAGGGCTAAAAATGGATAGGGCGACAGGTTGAGGAAACCCGTCGCTCTATCAGCATTGGTTCGCGATCCGTTCATGGATGATGCGCCATCAGGCTACGGCGTCTTCGATCGATTCGGTGATGAAGTCCGCGCGGTAGCGTAGCAAGCAGCCGACTCCGCCGTAGTCGTCGATGAGAGGGTCATCCTCGCAGACCTCGATGGATACGTCGCGGAGGGTGGCCAGTCTAACAAGTGACTCGCGCTCTTCTTCTGGAAGGTTTTCGGAAATGATGAGCATGTCGGCGCTGCCATCGCGAACGGCTTTGAGGCTGCTCTCGATCCCGACGACTCCGAGACCGCCGCGACGGATTTCCTGATGGAGGCGTTCCACGTTCTGGACCGATTCTGCGTGCTCGGCGGCAACGAAGGCATCGAGGGATTCTTCGAGGATCGACGAGTAGTTCGCGCCATTGGGAGATTTCGAGATTTCACCCACAACGCGGGTGGCAATGTGTTTCGGAAGGGCGTCCTTGAGTCGATTGACATGGCGTGGATGTCCGGCGAGGAGCAGGTGATTATGGCCGCGGCGCGACATCAGATCGGTGATGATGTCCACTTTTTCTCGGATGAAGCGGCGATGCCGTTCGCGTTTTTGGTGGTGATAATGCTCACGCGTCCACTCGCGTCCGAGACGGCTTCTGAGCTCGGGCGTGGTGGCTAACAGTTCCTCGCTGACAGCACCGAGGGTGACTTCGAGAATACGGGCGCTTTCCTCCGTGCAGATCGCGATCACGAAGCGGTGAAAGCGGTCCTTTGCCTGGATCAGCGGGAAGATCACGGGGAGCTCCAGTGCGTGGAATGAGGGATCGATCCTTGCCCCAAGGGGGATGACGATTTTCATCGGACTATCGCCACCTCGGGCAAAGACGGCGAGGCTCCGGCTTCCGGGTGGCCAACCGTCGGCGAGTACATCCATGACGGCTGCTTTGGCCTGTTCGAAATCCTGCTGCTGGCTACGGCAGAAGGTCGAGCGGACCGACGAACTCCAGATGCTGATGAGAAGGCGCATGGCTTCCGGGGCTTCGGTCGTGTCGAAGTAGGCGCTGATGACAGGCGATTCCGTTTCCGGCAGTGAAGCTAGAGCGACAATATTGCGGCGAAGGGACTGCATTCTTTGTGGGGTCTGTTTCATGACCTCGCAACGTATTCATCCTCCCGGCTCCCGCATTTGGAATCGGCTTGGGATTTTCCAATCGGAGGGAAAAATCAGACGAGTCAAAACCATGTCCCCAAGGTGGCTCGACCTCGCCGGAACAATCCGCTATGGCTTTGCTAACCCCCACGCCGCTTTGCGGTTGAAGCCACCACATGATTCCGAGCCGCAACATGATTTTGAACCGGTCCCTCATCGCTCTCCTACTTAGCGCGCTTGCCGTGAGCGCGCAGCAGCTTGAGTGGCGTGCCGCTATTGCCGGAAACGCGACGAATACTTCCACTTTCACCGCCGTTGAAGCTTTGCCTGGCGGTGGCTCTGGCTTTCCTCCCCGCGCGTTCGCCTGCGGATTTTTTGATGGGGATTTCAATGTCGGTCTGGGCACCCCTTTGATCAATGGTTCGGGGAAGGACGGGGTGGTCGTGCGTTTGTCGGCTGATCCGGGTTGGGACGTGGACTGGAGGGCACACGCTTCCTCTTCAGGAAATGTCGAGATTTTCGACGTCGCCATTTCACCTAACAGCGACATCTATGTGTGTGGCACCTTTTTCGACGACATCCAATTCGTCGGTTCGACCTTTAGTTTTACCAATCCCGCTGGGCCGCATGGATTTGTGGCACGCCTCAATCCTGACACGGGTGGTTGGACCGATGCGTATCAAACATCTGGGATCGAGCCTGTCAGTCTGGTGGCGCTTCCGTTAGGACAGGTCCTTGTCACCGGACCCGGGACACTTGCTTCGCTCTACAATAATGCGGGCGTCCAGCAGTGGTCGGCAGCCGTGCCTCCCGGAACGACGGAGTGGGCCCATATCGCGGTCGAGCCAAGCGGCAAGACTGGCTACGTGATGACCAAGCGTCCTACTACCACAAGCCAGGATGTGTCTTTGACGCGGATCGACCTGAATAACAATGGAAGCACGATCTGGACCCGAGTCATGGGTAGCTCTGGCCCGGACTTCCTCGGTGGCCTCGATGTCGCGGACGATGGCGATGTTAGACTTACCTTCACCGCTGATCATCCATCGCCGACCTTTGATGGCATCGCCGTGTCCGGCGCGCCTCTGGGCTCCGCCATTCACACCATCATGGTGAGGGTGCGTCCTACTGGTTTCCCTGAATGGATCGTTCCGGTGGGCATCGCCCAAGGTGGCGGCACGATGACGACTTCCGACCTGGACTGTGATGCCAATGGCAACGCCTGGGTCGCCGCGAGGTTCACCGGCACCTGGGAGATCGAAGGCCAGGATGAAACTGGTGTCGACGATGCCGCTATGATCGCCGTCGATGGCACCGGATTGCTCTACGAGTTTCATCGCACGACGGGAGCTGCCGATGAAAAGCCACTCGGCGTTGCCGCGCCGACCCGAGCCCTTGGCATGATCGTTGGTGAGTATTCAGGAAATGGCAGCACCTTCCCCCGGGACTCCGGCAATCTCAACTTGGCCAACACAGTTAGCGGGCAGGCTTTCTTCGCCGTTGCCGATCCCGTTCCCAACCAAACCCTTTATGTCTTTCGTCCGGACGGCCCGACGCCCGCTCTCCCCGTGATCATTGACCGGATTCATCAGGCGGGCGGGCAAGTCTATGCCGTGGTTGAAAATTCTTTCACTGAGATCGCCGTGAGTGCGTGGGTCGCGCCCAGCCAGCTCTCTGACATTCTTGGCACGCCGGGGATCGCCTTCGAAGAGGAATCAAACCTCTCCGTCAATGCCAGCAAGGCAGATGCCGGATGGGCGCTTGGGCGTCTCAATGATCCAGTCCCCAGCACGATTTCGCCTTACCCCTTCACTTGCCCGGATACCGCGAGCGAAGTGGTGGTTTATCTCATCGATACGGCGGTGGCCGAACTTGGTGGGTGGTTTTCGGCCAATCCGAATCTTACCATCGAAGGAACGACCTTGATCCGCGGTGCGGGGGATCCGACTCGCTCCTCGGCTTTCGAGCACGGCACCAAGATGCTCTCATTGATCGCCGGGCCCGAAGCCGGAGTGGCTTCGGGCACTCCGATTCGACTGGTCAATCTTGACATCTACCCGAGCGGTGCAACGACGACTTCAGCACTTCTCGCTGATGCCTTGTTAGAGGCGCTGAGTATCCACCGCTCCACCTATCCATGCCAAGCCGGGCTGATTTGTGTTGCCAGCAGTTCCACCAGCGTTGCGGCCAGTGCGACGTTATCTACTGCCCTGAGCGCAACGATCGACTCAGGCCTTCCGGTGGTGCTTTCGGCAGGAAATTCAGGTGACGATGCCACCCTCTATGTTCCGCAACGATACGCCGGGGTGGGGGTGTTATGTGTCGGTGCCAGTAATTATTCCAATAAGGCTTGGGCCGGTTCGAACTACGGCGCTCCGGTGGACCTTTACGCTCCGGGAGAGGTCGTTCGCGTCGTCGACTACGCCAGCCCTGCCCTTGGGAGTTACGATAGCTTCGACGGCACCAGCGCCTCCGCCGCGATCACTGCGGCGGTTGGAGCAATTCATCTTTCGGTCAACCCATGGCAATCGCCCGCCGACTTTGAAAATGGCTTGCTCGCCGAGGTTAGCAGCTCGGCCATTTCCGGCATTCATGATCTTATCCAGCTCAGTGCCGCCGGTCCGGCGTTTAGCGGCTCATTCGCAGACTGGGCCACTTGGTTTGGACTCGCGACGATTGATAGCGACGAAGATTCGGATGGCGACAGCCTCACCGATGGCTTCGAATTCGTTTTCGGACTCAACCCATGTGAGCCCGACGAGATGACCCAGACGATCTTCAGTTTTGATGGCACTACCTCCGAGTTCTCATTTACGATAAATGCCGTAATTTACGACCCGGACGCCCCGAGTGCCTTGCGCGATGGCACCCTGTGGGAAGTCGAGAGTAGCAGCGATCTCTCCAACTGGGCGAAGGCGGATGGGAGTTTCACTTTTGACGAGACCGATTCATCACGCGTCGGGGTCACCCTGACCGACACCCCAATCGACAGCGAATGTTTTTTCCGGCTAAAAGTCACGCCTGCGCCCTGATGCTGGCGCTCGTTGCGTCGGCGGCTGCCGATCTCGAATCCCAGCTTGCTGCCGGGGATTTCGCCGGTGCCGAGCAGAGTCTCGAAAAGCTCGCCGCCGATTGGGAAACTGCGGCGACCACTCCCGAGGATAAGGTTGAGTGGGCCCGGGTGCTGATGGCTCTGGGGACCATCGAACGCAAACTCCTCCAGCCTGAAGAAGCAGTCGAGCACCTTCGAATAGCGCTCGACCTTCTGGAAGCCCATGCTCCGGATCAGGCTGGCAGCACTCGGGAAGTCCTCGCTCTAACATTGCAGGATCAGGGAAAACTTGCCGAAGCCGAACGTCTTTTCCGTCGCAATCTCTCCACAGAACATTCTAACAGCATCGCCCACCTTGGTATTCTCAGACTTCAACAAGGCGACTACGAAGAAGCCGGAGCGCTGCTGAATGAGGCCTATGAAAAAACCGACCCCGATCGTCCGAGCGATCTCGCTAGGCGACATCAAGACCTTGGGCGTTACTGGCACACCCTCGGCAGCCACGCCCGCGCACTGCAGCACTTCGAAGAAGGACTACGTTCGCTCGACGGCGGTGGGCCTTCAATCGAACTCCGACTCTCCCTGATCTCGCATCAGGCGCTTTCGCTGCTGCGGCTTCATGAGGTCAATCTCGCAAGAGCTCGATTCGAAGAAGCGGCGGAAATCGCCCGGAAGATTTTCGCGAACCGTCCCTTGGAAGCTCTTCCTCATTTGGAGAATCTTGGCATTCTCGCCCTCGCGACCGATGATCCCGAGAGCGCTTCACAGCACTTCACCGAGGCCCTTTCGCTGCTCGCTGATTATGGTTACGCCGAGCACCCGGCGGCCATCACCGCCCTGAACAACCTCGGCGTGACTCAGATGAAGCTTGAGGCTTTTCAGGAGGCAAAGGAGACCCTGCTTGGCGCGCGGGAATTACAGCGCAAGCACCTGCCGGAGATTCATTTGCGCGTCGCAGAAACGGAGCGAAACATCGCCGCAGCCTGCCTTCTCGCGAAAGACGAAGAGACCGCAAAATGGGTGAAGGTCGCCAATCAAACTGGCTTGGAACTTCTCGACCAACTGCTTCGTCAGGGATCTGAAACGGAGCGCCTCAACTTCCTTGAGCGCATCGACTTGCTGTCCCTGTCCTGCACTCTCGGCGACGCCAAAACCATTGCCAATCTACTGCTCGCTTCGAAGTCCCGCCTGCTCGACCAATTGATCCATCCCGGTGAATCGGTTCCGACGCCATCGTGGCAGGACATCCAATCAATCCTCGAAGTTGACAGCTTGTTCCTCGACTTTTGCCGCTACACGCCGCCCGGTGGCGTGACTCGATACGGCGCGATCCTGCTGCGTTCAGAGGGTCCGCCGCGCTGGATTCCTCTCACCACCGAAACCCAGCTCGATGCTTGGCTCGACGCACTCCACAAGCGCCTTGCGTGGAAGTCTGACGAACTTATGGGGTCACCCTCCAAATCCACTCCCTTCCGCCTCACCGGAATTTTGCGTGAACTCCACCGCGAACTCCTCGAGCCGATCCTCAAAGATCTCCCAAAGACATGCCAACGCTGGATCGTCGCGCCCGATGGGCTTCTTCACTTAACCCCCTTCGCGGCGCTTCGCGACGATCATGGGCAGTTCCTCTGCCAATCGCTGGAGCTCCTGAGCCAGGTCGGCAGTGGCCGTGATCTGCTCATCGGCCCACCAACCCGTGCTCTTGGCGATTCCCCATGGCTGCTCGCTGGAGTCAGCCGGTTCCCCTCGGAGAATCTTGATCCAGCAAGTCACCTCGCGTCTGTCCTCGATCACCCGACTCCTCTACCCGGCACTCGATCTGAGTTAAAAAAGATCCGTCGCCTAGCCCCAGAGAGAATTACCGAACTACTAGAAGTATCGGAGTTGGAGCTGAAGAACCTCGCGAGCTCGCCTCGGGTTCTGCACCTCAGCACCCACTCGTTTTTTCTCAATCATGTGAATCCGACGGACGCTCCGCTTGATTTTGACCGCTCGGCCGATCGCCTGTTCGCCAGCGGCATCCTTCTTCATCGTGCCGGACTGCGATCGCCCGACACCCCGATCCCGGCACCCAATGACGACCTCCTTTTCCCCTCCGAAATCGCCGAGCTCCCGCTCGCGGAAACCCGACTCGTCACCTTGTCCTCCTGTCTCTCCGGGGCCGGAACCGCCGTCCAAGGAGAGGGTCAAATCGGCCTGCGCCGGGCTTTCGCTCTCGCAGGCGCACGTGAAGTCATCACCTCCCTGTGGCCGGTCTCCGATCAGGGTTCCCCCGACTTTATGGAACGCTTCTATCAATTGGCCCTCGCGACTGAAAACCCGGCGCAAGCCCTGTGGCAAACTCAGCGGGAGTTCCTGTCCGATGCCGACGACCTCGAAGCCGCCGTTCTCCTGAGCGCCCCTTTTACCCTGACCCAACGCGGCCCGGCGCTCCCACTCGGTGAGATCCCACCTCCTTCTTCAAGCTTTCCGTGGGCTTGGATGATTCCCGTGCCTCTTTTCCTTTTCCTGATCGCCCGCTTCAGCCGCCCGAAAAGGGGCAGGTCTTAGAACCCAAGCTGAGCTCAACGCTCCGGCTTCTGTCCGCCGCGCATTCCGAAGAATGACTGCCGCCGAAGTCGAGGCTTTCGCTCGTTGCGCACGATCGTGCTGGGCTTCTTCACGGGTTTCCGCAAGGCATCGGCAGAACCGGTCATCGCGGCATTGGTTTCGATTTTACGAGCCTTGCTGACCCGCCGACCACTCGGGTTCTTGAGCGCCGGGATGTCGATCACCGACGAATTCACCACCGCCAAAGCATCGCCTTCATCGAGACCAAGAATCACGCCGTCACTGTCGAAATTTCCCGTTACCATCGTCTGGCCAAGGATGACTCCGGTGCCTTCATTCAGGATTGACCCACCTGTGCCGACTTCGAGGAATACCTTGCCGAATCCACCAGCGGCATCGAGCCGGCCCGCATTCGAAATCTGATTCGTGGCCACCAGCTCCAGCGAACTCGCACGGCTATCACCGAGGTGCAGCAGGATTCCAAAGCCACCATTCGTCTCAAGCCGAGAGTTTCCCGCGGAGCCGACATTGACTTCGTGACCTGCTCCGATTCGCACCGCGCCCGAGGCTCGGAGCTGTGCTTCGCCACTCACTCTAACAAAATCCCCCGCCACGATTACATCGCCGTTTGTTGCCTCCACCTTCCCTTTGATCGACATGGTCTGGAAGCTTGTGCCCGCCAGCATTTGATAGGGGCCGCCGCCGTGGAAATCCGCGACATTCGTGAGCGCATGGGTCGAAAGGGTCACGTCGCTCGCGTTGATATTTCCGTTCACCTCGAAGCCGCGGCCTTCGGAGAAAAACCCGACCTTGCCGTTGGCACTCACCTTGCCATCGATGCGGTGCGTCTTCCCTGGTCCGAGCAAGTTCGCCACGGCATTTCCTCCATCGAAATCAAAGATCAATTCATCGCCACCCGGGAGCTCCAGCCACGGCCAGCGCAGGATGGTGTCAGCGAACACCGTGAAGGTGGTCCGCGTGCCCGTCGCGGTTAGGGTCGAGCTACAACTCGCCGATCCCGGCGTCAGCAACTCCGGACCTCCCGCAGAGCCCGGGCACAGGTCAGCCTGCCCCACATGAGTGAGCAGTAGCAGCATTCCTGAAATTTGGGCCTTCATCACGATCCTCAACCGCAGTCCACATCGTCCATTGTCAAAACGGGAGAAAAAACGGTCCTGTCTTGCCAAGCCCTGCCCCACAACCTTTCCATCCTTCTAACGATGGCTGGCCTCCGACCTTTCCTCCAAGCCTGTTGGCGCTCCTGCTGGCAGCGCGCTCGGTGCCCCATCGAGGGTGTCCTGGTCGAACGCGAGCTCGCCAGCCAGATCACGGCTCGGGCGTTGCGCAACATTGCCGTGGAAACCGCCGGCCCCCCGGAGGTTTCGAAATTCCTCGCTGCCGCCCTGCGCGAGGCTGCGGAACACAGCAGCGCCACTGTCGCCACCGAGCGCACCTGTGAAGCCGATCCCAACCGCCACCACGACCCTGCCGACGCCCGCTATCCGGAGAACCTTAACCTCGACGAGTTGCAGCGGCAGCACCCCGAGCGCGGATTCGATCGGCCCGAATGGAACAAGCTTCCCGACCTGCTTCGTCCGCTCGCCTTCGCACAGTTGGGAAAAAAGGACATCAAGGGCCCCGACGCCGAGGACCTTTTCCTCGAAATCCTTACCGAGCTCGCCCGTGAGCGCGGCAGCGACAGCAAGGCCCCAATCACCGACCTGACTTTGTTCGAAGAGATCGTGCCAATGCAGGCCCGGATGCTGCAATTCCGCTCGATCGATTGGCATCGCCGCCGTAGCGCGCAGAAGAACCAAACCAACACCGGCCCCAGTTTCGACGCCCTTAGCGACGACCCCAATCGGCCACTCCAGTTTGCCGACCCCTCGACCGCAACCAGCGCTACGCCGAAGTTCGAGCAAATCTATTCCCAGTGCCGCGAAGCGCTCGAGCCCGATGAGTGGAAGCTCGTGATCACCCTTTACGTCGCCCAATCCGCTACTGTCCAAGAGCTCGTGGAGGACGGTGATTTCTGCGAAAGCCTCGGCGTCAAATCTGGAGCCTCGCCCTCAACCCGACGCCGTGCCATCAATGCCAGGATCGAAGCCGCCCTTGAAAAATTACGCGAATGTCTGATGCCCTGACATTCGCCCGCCTCAACTGCGGTTGAGGTAGCAACAACAATGAGTGAAGAACTTCCAGACCACCTGAAACCGATCCGCGAGATCCTCATGGATTCCGCCAACGGGCCGGAAGTCGATGAGGTCCCGGGTGCTCCCGATGACCTTCTCGACGAGCTCGAAAAAAGTCTGACGGGCACAAAAACCGCGCCTGTCCCCGTGGCAAAGCCGGGTTTCTTCGAGAAGCTACGCAGCCTCATCGCCACCCCAGCCTTCGGCGGTGTCGCCGCTCTTGTGGTCGTGGTTTTCTTCGCCGTGCCGCTTTTCAAGGATGGCCACAGTTTCCGAAACACCGGCGAAGAAAACCGCGATACCGCCCGCGTCGTCCTCTTGGGCTTCGATGACGAGGCCTACAAGCGACTCGTTTCTGATGAACTCATCGACCCGCGTGGACTCATGCGAGTTTCAACCCAAGAGGAAGCCGATGCCATCACGTCGCCCAAAGTCGTTGTCGACCTCGGGAACTCCACCCTCAAGGCCTATGATGCCGGTGGAAACGGCTTCTACCGCCATTCCCTCAAGTCCGGGATCACTCTCCCCAAGGACATTGCCAGGGCCCTCGCGAAACTTCCTCCGAGCCCATAATTTGGAGTGCGGTTGCCTTGGCTCGCCGTAGCCTTGTCGAAGGAAGCTTACCACCGCTTTGCGAGCTACCTTGGACATCAGGCATCGCCGAATACTCGTGCCTTATCTTAACGCACGACACGTGATCGCCCGTCTTCGGCACAGCTTGCTTGATGCCTTGCCGAAATAAAGCTCAAGCATCTCGGCACGTCACCGTCGAAGCTTTTTCATTCCTGCAGGCTCCACTTGGAATTCAGGACTACAAGCTTTTGAGCCCTGTAATACTTGAGGTAGATGAGGAGTGCGATTGAGGTCTTTCAAGACAATCCGCTCGGCGGAATCACCAAAGCCATAACCCCTGAAAAACGAGCTCTCTGGTGAATGCTGGCGCTTCATCTAACCAAGATCAAAGAAGACTCGCTGACTACCGGCCAAGCGCGGAGGCAATACGACTCAGAAAAATTGGCTGAACACCCCTTCCTAACGGAAAGGATGTTCAGCTAATATCGAAGCGATGCTGGCTACTTTAATGCTCCCTGCTCAAGAGATCTCAGCCATCACCTCAGTTGCAGACTTCATACTCGACTCGGATAAATCCCTTGCTGCCAGACGGGAGCTGGAAGGTCACCCATTCGTAGTTGGCGGGAGCTGCGGGCAGACCGGCGGGGTTGACGTCCTGATTGGCCAGGGTTGACCAGTCTGTGAGGTCGACCGATGTCGGTGTGACGTAGCGGATGCCATCAGCATGATAACTTCCATCGACCACGGTGACTCCACCCGCCCGGCGCAGATAGCTGTAGAGTTGGTGGGTGCCATCGAAAGTCAGGTGGTAAGGTGGCAGGTCCGCGGCCAGAACTGGGATACTGCCGAGGGCGAACTCTTCGAGGTTCGAGCGGCCATCACCATCCACGTCTTGATCATGCAGCGCGTCCTCACCGGCGAGACCATGGAGATTGATCCATGCCTCATAGGTCGGCTCGTTACTCACGATCAGCGAGAATCTCGCCACCCCTCTTGCACCTCCCGGGAGGGTGAAGGTGACGACGACTGGATGCGCGCCTTGTCCCAAGGCAGCAAGGGCTTCTTGATCAAGCACAGGCGCTTCACCTTCGAGCGAGACCCCATTGATGGACCAGACGAGGTCCTCGTAGGGGCCAAGGTCGACCGGGAGGGCGCTGGTCAACTCATAGGGATGCTGGACGGAAGTCAGCACTGTGGTGTTTGGCACATCGTAGACGCTTGGAATGGTTTCTAAGACGGGTCGGGGATCGCTGATGGAAAAGCTGAACGTGATAAGGTGGTCCTGAACCTCGCCATCGGGAGCGGGGCCGTTAGCATCAAGTGAGGGGTCACTGCTGATCCGGAAGCGCATGGCAAAGGTCTCGGACCACTCAAGGTCGCCAGGCCATGGGATGGTGATGGTATGGGTGGAACTCTGACTGATCATGCTGCCATCACCGGGAATCACTGCGGTCTGAGTCTCGCCCGGGTCATCGAAATCCCCATCACGATTGCCATCAAGGAAGGCATAGAAGGTGGCATCATTTCCCGTGGTGTTGGTCACTGCCTGGCTGGTCGCGATGTCAATGGTGATCGTTGAGTGTTCCACCGGCGACGCGACGTTAAAGGTTTGGCTGGTCAGTGCGATGAGAAGGATCAGGTCGTCGTTGTTGCCATCGAGATCATCTCCATCGGCAGCGTTTGTGGGTTGGCCGTCGGCTTCGCCGTCAATGTCCGCATCGCCAGAACCGGAATCATTGTGAATGCTCAGCCCATCGATGATGATATGGCTTGGGCCATTGTCCGACGCGAGGGTGCGGTAGTCGGGCAGGCACGAGGTGTCGAAGCTCCCGGCGCGACTGCCGGCGGTAAAATCGGGCAAGTCGCCCCAGTCGAGAAGGGGTTTGACGGTTACAAAGGTGTCTTCAACTTCGCCATCCGGGGCGAACCCTCCGGGCCCCAGGGTTTTCAGGGAAGACAGCCGTGCACGGGCGGCTACCGGTGCAAGGTAGGGTAGGCCATGTGGGATGGCGATGGTGTAGCTGAGCGGTGCATTGATCATCCCATCGGGCACCGGAGTGCGGGTGTATTCGCTGGCATCGAGGAAATCGAAGTCGCCATTCCAGTCGATGAAGGTGTGAAGGTAGGCGAGGGCTCCGGTGTCGTTCGTCACGACTTGAGTGAAGGTGGTCGTGGTGCCAGCCTGAAGGTTTGAAATCGGTGTGAAGTAGTCTTCGTCATTCGTGGCAGTGGCGTCATCGCCCTTTGCCGCGGCGCTGGGAAGGCCGTCGGTTTCGGCATCGGCTGGAGTGATTCCAAGGTGGAGACGGTCATCGATCACGTGGTAGGGGCCGTTGTCGACGATCAAGGTGGGATAGCCCGGGCTGAAATCGTCCGGCGCAGGAAGATCTCCGAAGTCGAATTTACCGGGCTTGATGGAGATGAGGTAGTCCTCGATTTCGCCATCAGGGGCGATGTCATCTGGGTCGAGTGCGAGAGATGAAATCCGGAAGCGCGCTCCCACCCGATAGCCTGTTTCTGAGGTGAAGGGGACGTTGTAGTTCAGGACGATCGGGTGATTAATCACCATGGGAGGGACGACCTGCACGAGGGTCTCGGCAGGACCGGCAAACTGGCCGTCGCCATTCCAATCGATGAAGGCGTGGAAGTAGACCGGCGTGGCGGTTTGATTCGTGACCACGCCGTTGATCACGGTGGGCTCTCCGGCCCGGATGGCGGCGGGAATGCTCATGCCGTCCTCGTCCGGCGAGAAATTCAAGTCATCGCCGCTGGCGTCAATATCTGCCTGTCCATCGGCTTCGGCGTCGGGCTTGGCACCAATCTGGATCGGCTTGCCAATGAGGTGCCAGGGGCCACCATCGGCAATCCGAGTGCGATAGGTCACCGGAGCTCCGACAACCGTCCCATCCGGGAGGTCGCCGAAGTCAGCGGGACCGATGGGTCCGTAGGCGAGAGAAATGGCAGGAGCGAGTAGGACAATTAAGAAGGTGTTGGTCTTCATGCAGCCCTCCACCGCAAACGAGATCCGCCATTGTCAAAAAATTTGGATGATTGCGGAATTTCTCCGATTTTTCGCGAATTTCTCGGTCTCGCTTGGTTCATGGGGCCGTCCGCTCTGCCAAGCTTCATTTCGGCTTTTATCGGAGCCCGTGTGGAATCTGATAGTTTGTCATGTTTCGGGTCACCAGCCCTCGCGTCGTCACATTTCTGTGATTTTGGAGCTTGATTTCGATTCACCGGGATGAGCGACGACTGTGAGACGAGAGCGATGGTGGTGAGGCATCACCAGACCCTCCTGACTTGATAGGAGTCGATGATTTTGTCCACGGAGATGATGCCCAATCCAAGGCGCTTGGCTTGGCATACGAGCATGCGGTCGAAGGGATCGGTATGGTGTTTGGGAAGTTCCTGCAGCAGGCGGCAGTCGTCGATGTTTGGAGTGAGTCGCGGCACGCCGTTGCGCTTCAATTCGTCCGAGTAAAGCTGGTTCCAGTCGTCGGTGATTTCGAATTCGAATCCCTTGCCGGAGACGTGCAGCAGAGCCGGGAGGAAATGGAAGTAATCTTCACACTGCTTGCCGAGCGATATGAGCGGCGGAGTCTATTGATCAGTTCGAATCTGGTGTTCGGTCAGTGGGATCAGATTTTCCAAGACCCGATGACGACGATGGCAGCGATCGATCGTAAGCGGGGTAAATCCGCACCTCGCTGAAATCTGGTTTCCTGGCCGGTCCGGTTTCACGCTGGCTGGATGGCCAAGAAATCCATACCCAAGCCGTGGCGCGTCTCCGACGTGACCTTCGTCGAAATCGAGATCACCCAC
>CAZVMS010000095.1:0-12605 GCA_964628795.1 uncultured Haloferula sp.
CGGCTCGTGGCAGTCTGGAACAAGGATTAAATGGCCCTGTACGGAGGTATTTCGAGCGCCACCACTGGATCTGAAATCGAAGCTCCCGGAGCCGCGCGAATCCATGAAGGGCCGTTGCCGCCGCCGGGCGCTACCAGGCAACGGCAATCTTCCGCCTGAGTTTTCCACACCGATCTATGTCCGTTTAATAAGATCGACTGAAAGACGCCTTGCCCACCCACGGCGCTCGGGAGCGCGCCATTCTTGGCGGCTTCATTTTTTTAAATAACGGGTTGCTGGAGAGGCGGAAAAGATGCGAATTCGAGGGAAAAGTACACCGAAGAGCACTGAATCAAGGCGCAGTACACTGAAGTAGGCTGAAGTGGTCCGAAATGGGTGATTTGGACTCGAAATTCCAAAAAACTTCACCTGCTAGGGCTTTTTGGGTCTCAAAATTCGATATCGGTGCACCAAAATACACTTCGTAACTCATTGATAACCATGAATAAAAATCTGCAAATCAGAAATAATCAATAATACTTGCGCACTTCGGTGTACTCTGGTGTGATTTTGGGCACGTCAGCAAAGTGACGCCTCCCCATGTCCGTTCCCTCCAAAGTCTATGAAAGTGACTATGACTATAAGATGGACCCGAAGTATCGGGTTTCCGTCCCAGTCGCTTTCCGGCCGGAGGAGGGGGACTCGGTTCGGCTCCAAGTTTCGAAGGAGCACGATGAGAAGGTGATCAAGGTGTTCACGCTGGAAGCTTTCGAGGACAAGTTCCGCCAGATCGAGGCGGCAGATATTCCTCAGGGAAATAAGAACAAGCTCGCTGGTGCGTTGCGGATGACCTCGAAGCAGGTGGCCATCAATGCCCAAGGCAAGTTGACCATTCCAAAGGACTGGGCGGATAAGATCGGGTTAAAGGCCGATGGTTCCGTCAAGCTCGCTGGCCGTGACAGTTACTTCATTGTGTGCACGGAAGATACTTTCACCCGGATCAGCGAAGCTGATCTCAACATGGATGATGGCGGACTTGGAGTCCTCTAATCCGCAAACCTAATTTTACCCACGAACGACAACATGCTGTTCGACCCACCAACTCTGGCATCCGGACCAAGCCGTCCGGTGGCACCCACCGCTGAATTAACGGCTCCGGTGTCAGGGTTGGGCGTATTTTTACCACGGATCGGATCCCTCGGGACAGTGATTCGCGACGTGGTAGCCCAAACGACTGCTTGCTCCGGTTTCCATGGCTGGTTTGCGGGGCGGCAGTCGGTGAATTTCCAGGCTGAGCGGAAAGAGTTTCTCGGGACATTACTCTTTTCGCCATTTAAACCGCTGGTCCGTGCCGCTTTCCATGGCTGGTTGTCGGTACGGACCGCGGGACATTTTCCCACTGAGAAGAAGACGCCATGCGGGACATTGGCGGCTTCTGATCGACACGACACGATTGCTTGCTCCGTTTTCCAGGGGTGGTCTGCGGGGCAGCAATCGGTGATTTTCCAGGCTGAGCGGAAAGAGTTTCTCGGGACAGTACTCTTTTCGCCATTTAAACCGCTGGTCCGTGCCGCTTTCCATGGCTGGTTGTCGGTACGGACCGCGGGACATTTTCCCACTGAGAAGGAGACGCCATGCGGGAGATTGGCGGCTTCTGATCGACACGACACGATTGCTCGCTCCGGTTTCCATGGGTGGTTTACGGGGCGGCAATCGGTGACTTTCATGAGCGCCGGATCTGAAGAAGGTTCGGGCTCGGGCTACCACGTATCGGTTTTGCCACGCGAAACCGATGAGTGGATGGCTGCGACGGAGGGGAAGTTCATCATCGACGGCACCCTTGGTGGTGGCGGGCACAGCGAAGCTTTTTTGAAAGCAGGCGCTCGGGTGCTCGGTGTCGATCGCGACCCAGAAGCTCTGGCCCACGCTTCCCAGCGTCTTTCGATGTACGGAGACCGCTTCTGGACATGGCAGGGAAATTTTGCCGATTTAGGCGATCACCCCGAGGTTCAGGGGGGAGAGCTGGCTGATGGCCTGCTGCTTGACCTCGGGGTGTCGTCTCGTCAGCTTGACGCAGCGGAGCGGGGATTCTCGTTCCGCGGTGAAGGCCCGCTCGACATGCGCATGGGACCGGCGACGGAACTGACGGCGGCTGAGGTGGTCAACAAATGGTCGGAAGCGGACTTGCTGAAGATCCTGTGGGAATACGGTGAGGAGCCTAAGGCCCGTCGGATTGTTGCGGCGATTACCAAGCGTCGCGCGGAGCGTCCATTCACGACGACGACTGACCTTGCAGATTGTATTGAGAATGCGGTGGGTCGGACGGGACGAACTCATCCCGGGACACGAACTTTTCAAGCGATCCGGATTGCGGTGAATGATGAGCTAGGTTCGCTTGAACGGGCGCTTGAAGCTTCCGTGAATCTTCTTAAGCCGGGAGGGAAGCTGGTGGTCATCACGTTCCACAGCCTAGAGGACCGGATGGTGAAAAGATTTATGCAGGATCGGTCAAAGGTCTGGCTTGACCAACCGGACTGGCCTGAGCCAAGGCGCAACCCGCGACGGGCCTTCCGGCTGCCACAGCGCAAAGCGATCGCCCCAAGCGACGCCGAGATCCGAGTGAACCCCAGGGCCCGCAGCGCAAAACTGCGGGTCGCCGAGCTTCTAGACCCAGCCCAAATTCAAGCATGAACCGCCGTCGATCCGAGGACCATCGGTCCCACTATTTCGCCTTCTTCGCCCTGGTGATCGCCTTCGTTGCGGCCACCACGGGAGGGGCCATGCATGCCATTTTCCGCAACGGCCAGATCAAGACCGAGCGCAAGATCGCGGACACGCGGCAGCGCATCGAACAGCACCGCCTCGACATGCAGATGATCGAAGTGCGCCGCGAGAAACTGATCGACCGCTATGAAATCCGCGAGCAGCTCGATCACTGGAGTTCGGATCTTATCCCAGTGACTCACGGGGTGGTCGAAAAGGTTTACCCGCTTCCAGCTCCGGTGGCCGACCCGGTTGCTGCCCGTTCTTGATTCATGTCCACTCGCTCCTTTCAGGTCAGATGCTTGATGCTGTGCTTGGTCTTTGTGACTGGGCTCAGCTTTCTTTCTGTACGCCTGATTCAAATTCAGCTGTGGGAGCGGAAAAAGTATGCGGACCGAGCGCGCGCCGCGTATGACCGCAGTGAAGTGTTGCCGGGATTGCGCGGCAAGATTGTTGATCGTCACGAGGAGGTGCTCGCCAAGAGCATCGCGCTAAGCACGGTGATGGTGGACGCCAAGCTTCTGAGCGATCCGGTGGTGGTGGTCAAAGCGCTGGCTTATGAGCGTGCTTCGATGGAGGAAGGCTGGGATCAGCTTAGCCCGGTGGATCGTGATCGTCGGCTGAAGGCAGAGCGCAGCGTCATTCTTGAGCAGGAGAAGCCGGATGCGATCGTAAGCAAGAATCTGGCGCGTGCGGTGAGTGTGCTCGCTCGTCCGCTTGGGCTTCGCCGCGAAGAACTTCGTGCCCGGATCGAGGGCCCGATGTCGAAAGGCCGGATGTATTTCCCGATCGCCAAAGATCTTCCTGAAGATGCGGCCGACCAGCTTCGCGGACTCATCGAAGAGAATCACCTGAAGGGTTTTCAATTCCAGAACTCGATCAAGCGCTGGTACACCTCGCCAGATCTGGCGACTCATGTCATCGGCTATACCGGTGAGGAAAAAAGAGTTGGCGATGATGGTAAGGATGTCTTCGTGCAGGTCGGAAAGTTCGGCGTCGAGGCGGCGATGGAAGAGTATCTTCACGGGAAGGACGGCAAGTGGGATCATCTGAATATTCCGATGCCCGGTGAAGAGGGGACGATGGTGCCGCCGGTGCATGGGCTGAACGTGCGGCTGACCATTGACATGGGTCTTCAGACGATCGTCGAAGAAGAACTCGATGCCGGTCTCAAGGAATTCAAGAGCGAGCGTGGTTGCATCGTGGTGCTCGATCCGAAGACCGGTGAGCTGCTGGCGATGGTGAACCGACCGCACTTCAATCTGATCCGCAAGGAAGGGCTGGCGGAAGGCGCGATGAACTACGCGCTTCAAGGGGTCTACGAGCCGGGTAGCACCTTCAAGATCGTAGCGACATCGGGTGCCTTGAATGAAGGGATCGTCGCTCCTCAGACGCAGATTTTCTGTCACAACGGGTTGTTTACTGAAGGCAAGCTTCGGATTCCCGACCATCATCCCTACAGTTATCTCCCGGTTGAAGGCGTGTTGATCAAGTCGAGCAATATCGGAGCTTTCAAAATTGCGCGCCAGCTTGGAGTTGATCGATTTTATGATTACGCAGCGAAGTTTGGCTTTGGTCAGTCGACGGGAATTCTTCTCAGTGGTGAGTCCTCCGGGATTGTTAGGAATACCAACAACTTGATCGATTTTAGCCGCGCCTCCTACGGCTATGCGCTGAATGTGACCCCTCTTCAGGTGGCCTCGGCCTATGGTGCGATTGCGAATGGTGGTGAATTGATCAAGCCGCGGGTTATCCATTCGATCGTCGCTGGTGACGGAACCATCCTAGAGAAATTTCAGCCGGAAATCGTGCGCCGCGTGGTGAGCGAGAAGGCTTCTAAGGAGATGCGAACGGCACTGGGTAAAGTGACTCAGGAGGGTGGCACGGCTACCTTGGCCCAAGTGCCTGGTTTTATGGTGGCGGGTAAAACCGGCACGGCGGTTCGGATCAAGGACGGTCACTATCAGTCAGGTCACTATACGGTCTCATTCGCCGGCATGATGCCAGCCGAAGATCCAGCCTTCGTTTGCCTGGTCGTCGTTGATGATCCTTTGACGACGGATGTGAAACGCTACGGCGGAACGATCGCTGCGCCCATTTTTGCCAAGGTTGCCGCCCGGCTTGCGACTCAAATGAATCTCACCCCGACCGAACCCATCGAACCCGAGGAGGCCCTCGTCAACACTGCCGAATGACGACTGTTCGCGACATACTCCCTTGCTTGGATCGACCACTTGCCTGTGGTCCGCTGGATGCTGTGGTGAGCTCCGTGACTGCGGATTCGCGAGTGGTTGCGGAAGGTTCGATCTTCGTGGCGATTCGCGGTCATCAACTGGATGGTCGTCGCTACATTCCGAGAGCCAAAGAGCAGGGTGCCGTGGCGATCATTACGGACTCAGCTCCGGAGACCGGCGATCCAACGGATTCGGCTTGGATTCAGGTCGCGGATCCTCGTATGGCTTTGGCTTCAATCGCGGCCATGTTGGAAGGTCATCCGGCATCAAAACTTCGAGTTGTTGGGGTGACGGGGACGAATGGAAAGACGACTACGACCTTTCTCGCCCATCACATCATGAAGCGCTTCTGGCATCGTGCTGGGGTGCTGGGTACGATCATTGTTGATGATGGTGAAAAGACCTCTCTTGCGAGCCATACCACACCCGATCCAGTGGCACTTCAGGGCTTGCTTGGCCGGATGGTCGATCATGGTTGCCGCGGTGCGGCACTGGAAGTTTCATCGCACGGCATCGATCAGAAGCGTGTTGCCGGAATGGCATTCGACGCTCTCGTTTTCACCAATCTGACTCAGGACCACCTCGATTATCATGGAACGATGGAGGCCTATGCTGCGACCAAGTTTTCATGGTTCGAAGACGCGGCGGATAACCCGCGTGGCAAGAAGCCGGTGGCGGTGATCAATATCGACGACATTCGTGGTGCGGATCTCGCTGAATTGCTTGAAAAGCGCATGCCGGTGATTCGATTCGGATTCGGTCTCGAAGCAGACTACCAAGCTTTGGATTTCCGTCAGTCGCCGCGTGGCATGCAGTTCAAGCTGAAGGCAAAAGGGAAGTCGTTTCTCGTGCGCGCTCCGCTGATCGGGCGCTTCAACGTCTATAATATTCTCGCGGCTCTGGCGGCGACTCAGGCCGCAGGGATTCCCTTGCGTGAAGGTGTCGCATCGATCGCTGAGGCACCCCAGGTTCCGGGGCGCATGGAGAACTGCGGAAATCGTGATGGTATTTCGGTCTTCGTCGATTACGCGCACACCCCGGATGCGCTTGAAAATGCCTGCCATACTTTGAAGGAGCTTGAGCCACGTCGCCTGCTTACCGTCTTTGGTTGCGGTGGTGATCGAGATCGCGGGAAGCGTCCACTGATGGCGAAGGCTGCGGCTCGTGAGAGTGACATTTGTATCATCACATCTGACAATCCACGTAGTGAGGAGCCGGAGACCATCATTCAGGAAATTGAATCAGGAATGGGTTCGGCTCGTTATAAAAGCGTGACTGAACGTGCTGAAGCCATCCGAATTGCCATCCATGCAGCCGGACCAGGAGACATCGTCTTGATTGCGGGAAAGGGTCACGAAACTTATCAGAAGTTCGCCGATCGGACCGTGGATTTTGACGATCGTAGAGAAGCTCGTCGAGCCATCGAGGAGCGACCAAGCCCGGAGGAGCCACGCCGATGAAAACGCTCGATGCTGATACCGTTGCCCAAGCGACCGGAGGTCGTTTGATTGCTGGTGCTGGCAGCGCGGTGGCGACTTCGGTATCGACGGATACACGCACTGTGCCAGACGGTGCCTTGTTCATGGCGCTTCGTGGTGCGCGATTTGATGCGAACGATTTTGCGCCGCAGGCCTTGAGCTCAGGGGCGACGATTGCGGTGGTTGAGCGCTGGGACGGTGGTGATCCGGGGGATCGTGCGGTTGTTCAGGTCACTGATGGATTGTCGGCACTTCAGAGGCTCGCTCACTGGTATCGGATGCAGCATGAGATGCCGGTTGTTGGAATCACCGGATCGAACGGCAAGACCAGCACCAAGGATTTTACGGCGTCGGTGCTGAGTGGTGCCTATCAGGTCTGCGCTACGCGTGGCAACCTGAACAACCACATCGGAGTGCCATTGACGGTGCTGTCGATGAAAGAAGGTGATACGGCGGCTGTGGTGGAGATGGGGATGAACCACGCCGGCGAGATTGCGCCTTTGTGCCAGATCGCCAGACCCACCATTGGGATCATCACGAATATTGGCACGGCTCACATTGAGCATTTGGGAAGTCGGCAAGGCATCGCCGAGGAAAAGGGCTCACTTGCAAGGGCGCTTCCTGAAGATGGGGTGCTTTTCGTGCCGGCGGGATGTGATTTTTACGACTACTTCAAAGCAAGGACCAAGGCTCGTGCCATCCCGGTAGGCAATGGCCGCGGTCTTGTGCGTGCAGAGAATCTTCGTCAAGACGAAGGTCGAGCGCTGTTTACTCTCGTGATTGAGCACCAACCTGTGGCTGAAGTGGATCTGCCAGTCACGGGAAAGCACATGGTCACGAACGCACTGCTTGCTGCTGGCTGTGGGTGGTTCCTCGGGATGCAGCCGGAGTTGATCGCACGATGCCTTTCGTCAACAGTCCTAACAAGTGGTCGTCTGCGGCGCTACATCAGCGGTGGTATCACGGTTTTCGATGATACCTATAACGCCAATCCAGAGTCGATGGCGGCGGCAATCGATACCTTGGCCGATACGCCGGTGAATGCAGGCGCTCATCGCTATGTGGTTCTGGGGCCTATGGGTGAACTGGGATCCCACGGGCCCGAAGCGCATTTGCGTGTTGGGCGTTATGCTGCCGAGCGTGGTCTGTTGGTGATTGCCGTGGGTGCGGGGGCGGAAGGCATTGCTGAGGGTGCGGGGGATGCGGAATTTTTTGCTGATGGACAAGTTGCGGCTGCTGCGTTGGCCGAACGGGTGACGGCGGGTGACGCGGTGCTTTTTAAGGCAAGTCGGAGTGCTGCCATGGAGCGGGTCATGAACAAAGCATTTCCCTCTAACAACTGATGTTATACTGGATTTACGAATGGTGGCAGGCGGCTTCTGATGCTGAAAAAGTGGCGGGGGTCGAAGGCTGGGCGCACTCAATGAGGTTTCTCAACCTGCTGCAGTATATTACTTTCCGTGCGGCTTTGGGATGCATCATGGCATTCTCCTTGAGCATCATGTTTGGGCCAAGGGTGATTCGTCGCCTGATTTCACTGAAAGTTGGTCAACCGATTCGCAATGCAGAGGAAGTTCACAGACTCGCCGAGCTACATGGCGGAAAGGTGGGAACCCCGACGATGGGCGGAGTGCTGATCATTGGAGCGGTGCTCATATCGACTCTGGTCTGTGCGCGGCCGTTCAATCCATTTGTCGCAGTTTGTGCCTGCTCGATGGGGGCGCTTGGCCTGCTGGGGTTCTGCGACGACTACAAAAAGGTGAAGGAAAAGAAGTCCGATGGCGTCAGTGCCCGGACCAAGCTCTTCTGGCAGTTGGTGGTGGCGCTCGTGGCGGGATCGTTTCTCTATTTTAAAATGGAAGTCTCGGGATTCGGTGCGACACCCGAAATTGTCGAGAAACTGGGCTACACTCCGGGTTATAAGTTTGGTGGGGTGCCGATGAAGATCAGCGAGGTGTCATTTCCCTTGTTCAAGGTGCCGATCATCGATCTGCACTTTCTGATTATTCCTTTCTTCGCTGCGATCATTATCGGGTGCTCGAATGCGGTGAATCTGACCGACGGACTCGATGGACTGGCGAGTGGTTGCACGATTACGGTCTCACTTGCTTACGGCATGCTTGCCTATTTGGCAGGACATCACTTCATGGCGAATGAGTATCTCTCCATTCCCTACAATCAATTCGTCGGGGAGTTGACGGTGTTTCTTTTAGCGCTGGCTGGTGCCGGATTTGGTTTCCTTTGGTTCAACTGCCATCCAGCGAAAGTCTTCATGGGTGATACTGGATCTTTAGCGATTGGTGGTGCGATCGGCACGGCAGCCATTTGCGCCAAACAAGAACTGCTTTTGGTCATCATTGGGGGGGTTTTCGTGATGGAGGCTGTTTCCGTGATGCTGCAGGTTGGGAGCTTCAAGCTACGTAAAAAGCGTATCTTTGCGATGGCACCCATTCATCACCATTTTGAACTCCGTGGTTGGCATGAAAGTCAGGTGATCATCCGTTTTTGGATCATCTCGATCATGCTTGCGCTCTTCGGTCTCGCACTTTTAAAAATTGTCTAATGGATCTCGTCGGAAAAGTTGTCACTATCCTTGGCGCCGGCCGCAGTGGCCGCGCAGCGGCGGCGCTTGCTCTGAAGGATGGAGCAAAAGTGAAGGTTTTTGATTCGGCTTCGAAGATTGAAGGCATGCCGGAAGGCGCTGATGTGTATCCGTCCGCGTCTGTTGAGAACGCTCATGATGGATACGGCGATCTTCTGGTTGTGAGTCCGGGTATTGATACTTTTGGGCCATTGGTTGCGGCCTTCTCTGCCTGTGCCGCCGAGACAATCGGTGAGGTCGAGTTTGCCTGTCGGCACTTCAAGGGAAAGATCATCGCGATCACCGGAACGAATGGCAAAACCACCACTACCGAGCTCGTTGAACGAATCCTGAAGGCCAGTGGTATCGATGCCGTGGCTTGCGGAAACTATGGAGTGCCGGTCTGCGAAGTGGTGATGCGTGAGCCAGTCGCCGAGGCGCTTGCTTTAGAGGCAAGTTCATTCCAGTTGGAGACGGTGGTGGATTTTAAGCCCGACGTGGCGGTATGGCTGAACTTTGCGCCCGATCACATGGACCGCTATCCGACGGTTGAGAATTACAAGGCGGCCAAGCTACGGATTTTTGAGAATCAGACATCGACGGAGCTTGCCGTGATTCGCGAGGGAGAAGACCTGCCGGAGCTGGCCGCGCAGGTGGTAACTTTTTCGACGGAGCATGAGTCTGCGGATTGGTTTTCTGATGGTCGCTTCCTGAAGCATAAAGGCGAAACGGTTCTCGATATGGAGGCAGGTTCTCATCTTCGCGGAAAGCACAACGCCGAGAATGCCATGGCGGCGATTGCGGCTTGTGTTGCGCTGGGCGTTTCGAGCGAAGCCATCGTCAAGGCATTCGATGGCTATGCGCCACCGCGTCACCGTTGTGAGCTTGTTAGGACGCTCGATGGAGTTGAGTGGCTCAATGATTCCAAGGCGACCAATCTTCACGCTTTGGAAAGTGCGCTGCGTTCTCAAACGCGTCCGGTGGTGCTGATTGCCGGTGGTAAGGACAAAGGTCTCGACTATCGTCCGGTGCTGCCGTTGCTTGCGGAAAAGGCGCGGGCGGCGGTGACTTTTGGCCAGATTTCCAACCCCCTTGCCGAGTTGCTTTCGCACGTGGTGCCGGTGGAGCCTGTTCAGACCTTGAGCGAAGCGGTCGATGCCGCGCGGCGTCACTGCGAGAGGGGAAGCACGGTGTTGTTTTCTCCAGGAACGTCCTCATTTGATCAATTTTCCGGCTACGAAGAGCGAGGCAATACCTTCTGTCAGCTCGTTCACAAACTTCATTAATCCTACCCACCCTTATGAAATTCCAAAGCATGCCCGTGAAACGTCGCTCCAAGAAAAAGGGAGCGTTTCGCACGCTGTTCGCCAACGTTGCCAACAAGAGGAGGCGCCAACGCGCTTCGACCGCAGCGATGCCGGCAGGAGATCTCGATGGCGATGTGCCCAACCTCGGTGTGGCACGCGCGCTGGTTGTGATTCTGGTGATCCACGTCGTGGCTATCGCCGGGATCTTTTTCCATAGCCACTGGCTCGACGGTGAGTCCGAGAACGAGGTGGCGGCGGCCAATAAGGCAGAACCCTTGCTGGTGACCGCGTCTTTGAATGTCGGCGAGAGTCTGCCCAAGATTCAACCTGAAGATAAGTTCTATACCGTCGGAACAGGCGATACTTGGGATGTCATTGCAAGGCGCTTGGGCGTTGATGAAAGCGATCTGCGCGAAGACAATGGCGATGTAGAAAACATCAGCCCCGGCATGTATCTGAGAATTCCGCCGAAGAAGATCGTGGCGCTGGAATCCGCGGAAATCGCCAACGTGCGTCAAAGCAGTGGAGGATCGGTGATGGAGACCATTCCCGCAGTCGATAGCGGTCCAGCCATGGTCACCACGGAGGCCGCTCTGCGCGCCGATGCGGTTCCGGCAAGTTCTTCGACGGCTCCGGCTTCTGTGAGTTCCGGCGTCAAAGCCACGCACGTGGTGAAATCCGGGGACACCCTTTGGTCGATCTCGAAAAAATACGGATCCTCGGTGGAGGCCGTGTCGAAAGCCAACGGTATCAACAATGCTCGCCATCTTAAAATTGGCATGCGCTTGACGATCCCCCGGTAATTGAGGTTTCTTAATCAATGGTTCGCTACTGCAACATCGCCCTGTGCACGGCGGTCGCCGCTTTGGTGGCGCTCGGGTTGGTGATGCTTGCGAGTACGAGTGCTTGGGTAAAAGGAGTCGAGGAGCCGTATCACTTTTTCTGGCGTCAGTCCGGGATGGCCGTTTTCGGGGTGATGGCAGCCTTCATGCTCGCTCGCTTGGATCCGAAGCACCTTCGCCAGTGGTGGCCGTGGATTCTAAGTGCCTGCTGTGTCCTGTTGGCACTTTGCTACGTTCCCGGGATTTCGAAGACGATCAACGGGGAGACCCGCTGGATTACCCTGCCGGGCATCGGTCAGTTCCAGCCATCGGAAGTGGCGAAGGCGGTGACGATGATTGCGATGGCGGGATGGTTTGCCCGCTGGCAGACGGAGACGCGCACCTTGATCCGTGGTTTTATCGTCCCGGCAATCCTTCTCGGGATTCCCTTCGCGTTGATCTTGTTTGAAACTGATATGGGAACGGCCGTCGGACTTGGTGCCGCCGGGTTCTCGGTGCTTTTTATTGCGGGGAGTCGCTTGCTCTTCCTTCTACCAATAACTGGGCTTGGGGCCGTGGCCTTTGGTTTCCTCGTAAGATCGAATGACAACCGCTGGGAGCGGATCGAGGCTTGGCTGAATCTTGAAGATCCTCATCACCAGCTCGACAAAGGTCTTCAGCAATGGCGCGCGCTTCTTGCCTTCGGAAACGGTGGTGTCAATGGCCAGGGCCTTGGCAATGGCTTCGAGAAATTCGGTCACATGCCGTTTGCGCATACCGACTTTATTTTTCCCAACATCGGCGAAGAGCTCGGGCTTTGGGGCACGCTTGGAACGGTGCTGTGCTACGTGGTCATCGCGGTGGCTGGCACCGGTATCGGAGTAACGGCACAAAACGTCTTCAATCGCTGCCTTGCGATCGGTCTAACAGCGGTCATTGTCGTGCCTGCGATGATTAATATCGCGGTGACGACGGCCGTGCTTCCCAATACAGGATTGCCGCTCCCATTCGTCAGCTACGGCGGCACCAATCTGGTCTTTACCCTGGCATCCGTTGGATTGCTCTGTGGCATCCACCGGCGGTCGCGGCTGGAGACGGTCTGCGGCGAGCCTTTGACGGCGAACAAGACTTACGAAGTCAGGCTGTGAGCGGGTCTTCGCCCAATCGCCGTAAGCCCGAAGTGCGCTCTCTGATGGTGGGCGGCACGTTTCTTGCGATCGTGAAGCAGATCCATTTGATGACCACGCGCGGAATGGAGCAATTGGACTCTCATCGAGTGGTCTCCCATTTCGGGCTTTAGGGTTTACAGGCTCATCAGGGTAAACATCATCCCCCAAATGAGCACAAACCCTCACCGACTCCGAAGACAGCAGTTTTATCAGAACATGAAGCAGGGTGAAGCCCTGATCCTGTTCGCGGGCGCGGCCCCGAGGAGGAGTGCC
>CAZVMS010000096.1:0-4580 GCA_964628795.1 uncultured Haloferula sp.
TCTTTGGCAATCCAGTCCCGCAGATCGGGCGGGAGCAACAATGGGGTGTCGTGATCAATATGAACGAACTTCGCTGCCATGCGGGAGCTTGAAAGGATCTGCTTATAAGATCGAGATCTAAGTCCGACAGACTGCTAGCCCCGATGGTCGTTGCCGCGGAGAGTGGCTGGAAGCCTGCGCCCTACGCTCCCGACGAACACACCCTCCACCTCTGGCATCTCGATGAAAAGGTGGCCCCGTTTCAGGACCAAGCGAGCCCTGCCACGCCTCTCCTGGGCTTGCTCAACGGGGCCAAGGCCGGCCGGCCGTCGCTGCCGGGATTCGGCTCCTCGGTCTCCTTCCACCATGCGGCCGGCGGTCACGGCAGGATGCTGCAGGGGGCAGTGCTGCTGGCGGCACCCAGCTTGGCGAACGGACCTCAGGACCGCGTTCCAGAGCCCTTCGCCTTCACCGGACCCGACGGAGCTTTTACCTTTGAGGCCCTGGTGAAGTTGAAGGTGCCACCGAGCGAGGCCCTCGGGGATTCTCTGGCGATCGTCACGATGGATGGCGAGGGCGGTGAGCGGGTTTTCCAGTGGTATGTTTCTCCCAATGGGTTCCTGGTCTTCGTTCCGATCAACTCGGTGGCCTCCGCAGGAGGAGCGATTGCCACGATTCCGACCACCGGACCCGATGCGATCAATACCGAGGACTGGTTCCACGTGGCCGTCAGCTACACCGGACACGAGGGAGCGGACAACAATCTGGCTCTCTATTGGACCCGGCTGCGACCCGGTTTGACTGAAGCCAATCTCATCGGTCAGGGAACGATGCCGGCCGATCTCCTGGACCTCTGCGGTGACTTCGCGATTGGTAACGAGGCGCGGGGAACCTCCAGCAATGCCGAGGCATCACCCTTTGCGGGCCTGATCGACGAGGTGCGCTTGAGTGACCGGGCCCGTCATCCGACAGATTTCCTGTTTGTGCCACCCGAGCGAAGGAATACCGATCCTGCAGGCGGGGAGAACCTGGCGATACCGATGGAGGGTCAACTCGGCATCCGCTTGCTTGAACTGGCGGTGGATGGGAATACGACGCCGCTGCCGGGTCCCCGGGAGACGCTTGAACTGGAGGCTGGCCTGCATCGGCTCGATTTCGAATTTCAGGTTGAGCCGCCGGGGCTCGAGGCATCTCCGCGAATCCGCTGGCATCTCGATGGCCTCGACCGGGACTGGGAGGAGCAGGGCCAAGGGATGGTGCTGCGGGTCGAAGTCCTCGGAGCTGACAGCGAGATTCTGTCCCAGACGAGCTTCCCGGCGCTCGGTGCAAGTGAGAGGTGGGATACTTCCCTGGATGGGTCCGAGTACACGCAACGGAGCGAGCCGATCATGCTGGAGCCCGGAGCCCACGCCCTGCGCATGGTGTTCGATTCCGGAGCGGCCGACGCCACCGGGGAGTTTTTGATTGATGATCTGAATGTTCGCTATCGTCCGGTGGGCGGCGAAACGAGATCCCTTTGGTTCAATTCGAATTTCAGCGAGGGAGTGCATCTCATGGCTCCGCATGGAACACCCAGCGGTTGGCAGCGGCGTGGTTCGAATCGATCCATCGCGAGGCCCTACACCTTCGGGGGGGGCTTGGGCAACATTGGGCTGGCCCTCATCGACGGGAGCCAGTCTTCCGCCGCGGCCTGGGTGGCGGAAGCCCTGCTTCCGGATAACGTCCCGTCAGGGGCCATTGTGATGTTGGAGTGGCGTGAACTCTACAACGTGATCGGCGGGAAAACCCGGAGGGCGGGCTACTTGAATGTCTCTCCGGGGAGCTACAGCTTCCGCGCCATCGCCGCCTTGCCTGACGGGAGCGCCACTTCCAAACTCTCGGTTCCGATTGTGATCAAGGCACCCTTCTGGACCCGGCCGCTGTATTGGGGCTTGGTCAGCACGCTGGCGGCCGCCCTGGTGGCGGGGATCATCATCTCGCTCTACCGCAGGCGCAACCGGCTCCGCATGCGCGCCCTGCGGCTGAAGAACGCGCTGGCCGAGGACCGGGCCCGCATCGCCCGGGACATGCACGACGACTTGGGAACGCGGATCAGCGTGCTCACCATGAGTGGCGCGCTGGTGCGGCGGCATTTCGAAACGGATCCCGCAACCAGCCTGGCGCACCTGGATCGGATGGATGCGGCGGCGCGCAATCTGGTGGCGGCGATGGACGACCTGGTGTGGTCGGTGGATCCCAGCAACGACACCCTCGAGGACTTTGGAAACTTCCTGGCGCGCTGCGCTCAGGAGATTTTCGGCCAATCGCCGATCCAGTGCCGACTCGATCTACCTGCCGATCTTCCGGAGGTAACCTTGCACTCGGAGTTGCGCCACCACCTTTCCCTGATGGTGAAGGAATGCTGCAACAACATCCTGCGTCACGCCGGGCCGTGTGAGGCAAAGATCAAACTGCGCTATCAGAGCGAGAGCGGCCGCTTGACCATCGAGATCAGCGATACGGGCTGCGGCTTTGATCCTGGCGCTCCGCGGGACGGCAACGGTCTCGACAACATGCGGCGGCGAATCGAAGAAGTGGCGGGGGCCATCGAGTTTGCCTCGCTGGAGGGGCAGGGGACGAAGGTCTTGGTTCAGGTGGACGTTTGAGTTGGACGTTTGAGTTCGCCGGAGCACCTCCGTCAGCTCAAGTATTTCACGACGGCCTCGGTCCGTGAAGTCACGTGGAGCTTCTTGTAGATGTTTCGCAGGTGGAAGCGGACGGTATCGAGGCTGATGTCGAGATCATTCGCGATCTCCTTGTATAGGAAGCCCTTGACCAGCCCTTCGACGATATCGCGTTCGCGATTGGTCAGCTGCCATTCTTCCTGGATTTTGCTCTCTGAGCTCTCCTGCTTGTTGAAGTGCTGGAATATCTTGCGGGCGATGGAACTGGATACCGGGGAGTGGCCGCCGAGGACTTCCTCCATCGACTCCAGCAGACGGATCGGCACATCGCGTTTCAGCAGATAGCCGGAAGCGCCTGCCGAGATTGCCTCAAACACGAGCTCCGTCTTGTCGTAGACGGTCAACATCAGGATCGCCACGTCTTCATGGAGCCCCTTCAAATGGCGGGCCAGCTCGATCCCGGAGGCTCCGGGCAGCTGGATGTCCATCAGAATGATGTCAGGGACCTCCTTTTCAAGGACTGGCAAGGCCTTCTCCGCATTGGAAAAAACGCCTGTCAGCTTCCAGCCAGCCTCCTCCACGAAGGTGCGGATGGAGTCACGCAGCTCGGAATCGTCCTCGACGATTGCGACGGTGCGGAGGATGGTGGCCATGGGCCAAACATTGGACTCCTGGCGCGGCTTGTCCAGTCCTTCCCGTGTTTGGTCCTGGGGGCGGCAAGCGCGAAACGATTCCGCGGACCCTGGATGAAGGGATGTTCCTTGGCGGTGAAGAATCCTTTGCGACCGGATGAGCGGGAGCAAACTGATCTAACTGGTGATTTTTACGGTCGAAATCCCGAAATTTGCTTTGATATCCATGATCCGCGGTTTTGATTCCGCGCGGTGAATGCCATACAGTCCAACCTAGGCACGGCTTTCGCAAATAGGTGCCAGGCAAACAGTCTCTAAATGTGGAGGAATCAGCGATAAATCAATGGCTTGCGCCGCCTTTCATACGTCGAAAATGGGGCGGATTGGGGGCGGAAGCCTCGCCAAGCCGCGCCCTGCATAACACCTTCCCCCGAAATTCTTGCTCCAAGCAAAAGAAAAGAGGGATGTCCGGCAACAAGCGTGCACTGCCCGATGTTAATTTATGTAACGCTCCGCAATAATCACGGGAAATCAGGTATATTCGAAATCGCGCTAATCTCGGGGGTTTCGCAGCGGGACTCGTTGGGAATGTGATGAGAGCCTGCCATGCGGCGGCGCTACCGGGGGGCGCGCTTGTCGGGGTCGCGCTTGCGGCTTGGCGGTGGCGGCGGTTTGCTTTGAATCTCGCCCGTGCAAATTCACGCCGAAGCCTTGGCCGGAGAATCGCGCCCCTGCGCACCGGAGGATGGTGCCCGCTGTGCTGGCAAGCAGAAGCTTCACAAGCACCGGACCTATCAGCGCAGTGCCTTCGCCCTCATCCTCGTGGGCGACGAATACCTTCTTGGCAGCCTGCGCCTCTCCGTCCAGCGCGCCCTCTTCACCCGCATCAGCGCCACCGCCGTACTCGCCCCACTGATCCGGGAGGACATCCCCGCCTCCCTCAACTGGCAAGTCAGTCGTGCCGGTCTCGAGCGCGACATCTTCGAACCCGCCGCCATTGATCTGCTGGCCGAAGCCAGCCAAGGCAACCCCCGCACCCTCAACCTCCTAGCGCAAGCCGCCTGGCTTACCGCCGCCCGCAGAGCTGCCACCACCATCCAACCAGACCACGTTCACAGCGCCCTGAGCCAAGTCGTCGTTGGCGTTCGTCCGGCGGCATCCGTGAATCTAACCCGACTTTCGCTGTTAGATTCAAAAATCGCCAAATTTCGCCCATCTGAGGCGCTGGAACCCTTGATTTTACAACATCGGGCCTCGAAAAACGGCTGCGGTGGAGACCCACCCCATGGACACGCCCGACCTGGTC
>CAZVMS010000097.1:0-28704 GCA_964628795.1 uncultured Haloferula sp.
ACTGTCATGGGAGAATTGCGCCCCAAACTTGAGATCTAGTCAGGGTGCTGGGCCATTTTTCCCAGTGAAAGGCGCTGCGCACCTCCCGCAAGCCCTCGGCACCCTCTGCAGACCGCCCGCTTCAACTAAAAATTCGAAAAACACCCTGCCCGAATGGCTTTTCGAATAGGGTCACGCTAATCAGATCAAAGCCCCTCACAATACGTTGCGACCTGCCCGAGAATCTCTTCCTCCGAATACAAGGCCCCAGCACACTTCTCCGCCCACGGTCTCCCTGGGTGAATAACATCCCAACTCGGCCGTTTTCCTTGGTAACGTCCGCCCCCCGGATCATGATTCCCGAATCCATCGACGACCACATTCCACAATGGCCTGAAGAGCTGAATAATCAATGACTCCCCGAGCGGAATCCACACGTCATCAACGATGAGGTAGCGACACCAAAAGTCCTCCACTTCGAGATTCCCAGCCGCCTCAATGGACTTCCGGTGCTCATCCAAGCGCTTGAAGAGCTTCTTTCCCTTCGCAGAAAGCTGTGGATCGATGATCCCCTTCCGCCCGCCGCTCGGTACTGCTTTCCCTACATAAATCGGGTAGGTCAAAGTCTCGGGAGCTGAATTCTTACACGAAAGCGGCTCATAGGATTTGAAGGAACCGGTGTAGTAAATCGCGTAGATTCCAGCTCCTGAAAACTCATCCAGATCACTCATTCGAACGGGCGTCGATACCAACAATGATTCGGCAACGCTTTTGCCGAGATTCTCTTTCTCAAGTGGATTGTAGGGCTTCATCTCCTCGATCTTCTTTCATCCGAGAAAACTCCCTTCGAAGCACCTTGGCAACCGATTCCCCAACAATTCTTGCGAGATCGACAGGGACCGCGTTCCCAAGTTGGCGCATGGATTCGGTCCAGCTTCCCAAAAACCGATAGTCATCGGGAAAGGTCTGCACCCTCGCACTTTCGCGGATCGTCAAATAGCGAACGGAGTCATCTGGGTAGAGAATCATATTCTCCCCTCCCGGCACACCATGGTCACCCGCCTTCAGTGCTTTCGCAGGACGATAGAGCGGACTCCCCGTGTGACCTGGATAGGACTTCGCTCCATCTTGGAAACGATGATTATACCAACGCTGCGACTCACTCGCCGTAGGCTTCGGAAGATCTCGAATGGCCTCTTTAAGAGTGGCCCAAGGTCGAAGTTTTTGAGGAGCTGCCCTTAACTTCGACTTGCGAAGCGCAACAATCCTTTTGGCAATCGAGGGAGGAAGATCACCATCAGCGATCTCTTTCATACCGGAACGCTCCCAATACTCTCCAGAGACGAATTGATCGATGAGCAGGTCCTGCTCACTGTGAGACGGACGAGGAAATGACCAGTCACTGCGGACATCTGATCGAAAGCCGACAAAAAACACTCGATGCCGTTGTTGAGGAACTCCATAGTCAGCGGCATTCGCCTGATGAACGTGAACTCGATAGCGAAGTTCTGTATCGCCCCGACCAACTCGTTCCTTATGCCGCTGAAGTCGAGCGAGATTCAGGTCCCATGTGGCATTCCTAGACACCGCGAACGTCGGAAACTCCATCTGCAACCGGATGTACTCGACGTAATTGGAAAATGCAGGACGCATCAATCCACGCACGTTTTCGAAGATGAACGCTCGCGGCCTGATCTCGGCAACAGCTCGAACCGCCTGAGGAAACATGTCGCGAGTATCATTCATGCCAGCGGCCTTTCCCCCCATTGAAAATGGTTGGCATGGTGGTCCCCCGGCAACCAAATCCACTCCAGCATGCTTGGAGAAATCCACATCTCGAACGTCGGCACGATGAATCTCACACCCTTTGAACGCACTTTGCCCATTCGCCTTATTGAAACGCAAGGTGTCTACGGCGAACTGGTTCCATTCATAAAGAGCTCGATGCTGGAATCCCGCCAGATGCAGCCCTAGCGCTAAACCGCCAGCCCCCGAGAAAAGCTCGATGGATTCAAGTCGCTTCATAATGTTCCATTGAACAGTTCAAAATAAGAATGTCAAATCCTTTGTTGATCCAAAAATTGCGGCCCTGTTTTTCCCCGGACCGAACCGCAAGTCGACAAAAAAAGCCGCCCGGTTTCCCGGACGGCTTCTGAGATTGGCTAGGCAACCAGCTTACGCGGTCGGCACTTCGGCAATCGTCTGGAGAATGCGCGAAGCGATCTGATAAGGATCACCTTGCGAGTTCGGGCGACGATCTTCGAGGTAACCTTTCCAGTCGTTGTTGGCGAAGCTGTGAGGCACACGAATCGATGCACCACGGTCAGCAATACCCCAGGAGAACTGGTCGATCGACTGAGTTTCGTGAAGACCGGTCAAACGCATGTGGTTGTCCGGACCGTAGGCGGCGATGTGCTCTTCGCAGTTCTTTTCGAAGGCTGCCATCAGCTTGTCGAAGTATTCCTTACCACCGACTTCGCGCATGTGCTTGGTCGAGAAGTTGGCATGCATGCCGGAACCATTCCAGTCACCCTTGAGCGGCTTGCAGTGGAACTCAATGTCCACACCATAGCTTTCGCAAAGACGGACAAGGAGGTAGCGCGCGACCCAAATCTGGTCAGCGGCCTTCTTGGAGCCCTTGCCGAAGATCTGGAATTCCCACTGACCCTTGGCCACCTCGGCGTTGATGCCTTCGTGGTTGATGCCGGCATCAAGACAGATTTCGAGGTGCTCCTCGACGATCTGGCGTGCCATGTCGCCAACGTTCTTGTGGCCAGCACCGCAGTAATACTCGCCCTGTGGGTCGGGAAAGCCGCCACCCTTCGGGAAACCGAGAGGACGTCCATCTTCAACGATGAAGTATTCCTGCTCAAAGCCGAACCATGCGTCTTCGTCGTCCAGAATGGTCGCGCGTGCATTGCTCGGGTGCGGAGTCACGCCGTCAGGCATCATGACTTCGCACATTACGATGGCACCGTTGTTGCGGGTGCTGTCAGGATAAATAGCCACGGGCTTGAGCACGCAGTCGGAGCTGCTTCCTTCAGCCTGCTTCGTCGAGCTACCATCAAAACCCCACAGGGGAAGCTGTTCAAGGGTCGGGAAGGTGTCGAATTCCTTGATCTGGGTCTTTCCGCGAAGATTCGGAACAGGCGTGTATCCATCGAGCCAGAGGTACTCTAATTTGAATTTGGGCATCTTAGTTGTCTTGGTTGGTTTGAAGTGCGGTATTCGCGCGGATGGTTGAGAGTGCCCCAGGCATACGCATGGGAGCAGTCGTCTCGGTGCAGATAGCAATTAGCGGGCCACTCGCCGGAGCGAAACGAAAATTTTTTGCGTTTGTGACACCGCCGCCATCCCGCCATGCTTCTTCCCACCTGAGTAACCCATGGATTGCGCCCCCGAAGCCCCGACACCCCGGCATCTGCGCTGGTCCGGCGTGACCGACCCCGGCCGCTTCCGAGCCAATAATGAGGACGCTTTTCTTGCGGTGACCTTCGATGCACGGGAGCTCCGATACCTCGGACGGGAGGGCGAAGGTTCGCTCGAAGCCGCCGACTTCGTCTTCGCCGTCAGCGATGGCATGGGCGGTGCCAAGGCCGGCGAAGTCGCCAGCAAAATCGCCGTCGAAAACATCACGCGCCTCCTCCCCAAGAGCTTCGGCATGGCTGCGCAGCAGCTCGAAAGCGGGTTTTCAGACGTCCTCGGCACGATTTTCGAACGCACCCACCACTCGCTTTGCGACTTGGGCCGCCACTACGAAGAATGCCGGGGTATGGGTGCTACCCTCAGCCTCTGCTGGTTCATGCCCGATTGGATGGCCTTCGCCCACGTCGGCGATAGCCGTATCTATTACCTGCCGAAAGCTGGTAACATGATCCAAGTCAGCCAGGATCACACCGGCGTCGGGTCTCTCTTCCGCCAGGGGAAAATCAACGAGCGCCAAGCCCGGAACCACCCGCGGAAAAATGTGCTCAACCGTGTCCTCGGCGGAGGAGCCCGATCCATCGAACCCCAGACCGGACGCGTCGGCTACGAACCCGGCGATCGATTCCTCATCTGTTCAGACGGCCTCGTCGATGGCATGTGGGACAAACGCATCAACGAGATGGCACGCGGCGAATTCAACGCGCGAACCCTCGTCGACTTCGCCATCGCCGAATCCGGCCGCGATAACACCACCGCGATGCTCATCGAGATCCGCTAAGGCAGAAACACGCACAGCACGGGTAACTCGTCGACCCCCATCCGCCGCATCCGGCATGTTGAAATCCCGCCGCCGCCATCCAGTCCTCATGAAGCCATCATCCCAGATAAGCACCGAGGCTCAATTGACGTGGCGCGCCAATCAAGCGGGGCCGGCGACGAATACCCTTATCGATTTTTCTCCCTTTGACGCTTGGGAAGGCGGGGAGTCGGGATTACATCGGGAGTGTGGCGCGCATTCGAATCCTTCCAGACATCCTCGCCAGCCAGGTGGCGGCGGGGGAGGTGGTCGAGCGGCCGGCCAGCGCGGTGAAGGAGTTGGTCGAGAACAGCCTCGATGCGGGCGCCGCTGAGGTGCTCGTCGAGATCCGTCGCGGGGGAGCGGCGCTGGTGAGGGTCACCGACGATGGCTGCGGGATGTCGCGCGAGGATGCGCTGCTGTCCTTGGAGCGGCATGCGACCAGCAAGTTGGTCGATTCCCGGGGGCTTCAGGATATTCGGACGCTCGGGTTTCGCGGAGAAGCGGTACCCAGCATCGCAAGCGTCTCGCGCTTTCGCCTGGTGAGTTGCGAAAGCGGAGCCGTTTCGGGCACGGAGATCGTCATCGAGGGAGGCGTGGTGAAGGAGGTCAAGGAAGCTGGCAGCGCGCCCGGCACCATGACCGAAGTGAGGGACTTGTTTTTCAACGTGCCCGCGCGGCGGAAATTCATGCGCGCGGAGACGACCGAGTCGGCGCATATCGAACATCAACTTCGGTTGCACGCGCTCGCTTCCTCCGGGGTGCGCTTCCGTTTCCGCAAGGACGAGCGCGAGGTCTTTGATTTGCCGGCAGGGATGTCACGGCTCGATCGGGTCCGCTGGATGTTGGGGACGAGCGTTGGCAAAGAACTGGTGCCGGTGCCGACGCGGCATGGGAATGGCTTGAGCGTGGAGGGCTTTCTGCTGCCTGCGGGGCATGCGCGCAAGGGACGGAAGCATCAGTGCGTGTTTCTCAATGGTCGGCCAGTGGAGGACGCGGCGATTTCGCGTGGGCTCCTCGAAGGATTCCGGGGCGGGCTTTCCGATGGTCTTCATCCGGCGGCCTGGCTGTGGATCGAAATGGAACCGAGGCTCGTCGATGTGAACGTGCACCCGGCCAAGCGGGAGATCCGCCTGCATCGGCCACATGAGCTTCGCGA
Source organism: uncultured Haloferula sp. (assembly GCA_964628795.1). Classification (GTDB taxonomy): domain Bacteria; phylum Verrucomicrobiota; class Verrucomicrobiia; order Verrucomicrobiales; family Akkermansiaceae; genus Haloferula. The sequence goes on from CAZVMS010000097.1 coordinate 5,361, forward strand.
AGCGATTGCCGAGGCCGTGCGGGAGGGCTTGAAGGCGGAGGACGAGAGGCGTCGGCCGAGTCGGCCGAAGGTCGAAACTCCGGCTTCCACGCCTCGCGCTGAACCGGCGAGAAGCTGGCCGGTGGCAGCTGCCGTGCAGGCACCGACTTTGCCGCTCGAAATGCCAACCCCGGCGGTGCCGGCTTTTCCCTCGCCAAGCCGATTTCGCAGGATTGGCGAACTGCTGGGACGCTATGCCGTGCTCGAGTCCGAAGATGGATTGGTGCTGCTGGATCCTCGGGCGGCCCGTGAGCGCATTCTCTATGAGCGATGGCTGGCGGCTTGCGATGGGAAGTCGGTGGAAACCCAAAATCTTCTCGTTCCGACCCTGTTCGAGCCGGGTCCGCGGGAAGTTGCGCTCCTGCTCAGGCATCGTGAGACCTTTGCAGACGCCGGATTCGAGCTGGAGGACTTTGGGGGCGGGACGATTCAGGTCACGGCCGTGCCCGTTTTCTTCAACTCGCAAGACATCGGGATTTTCCTGACCCGCGTGATCGACGATTTGGCGGAGGGTGCCGGGCCGTCCGCTCGTTTTGCCTTGGATCGCCTGGCGCGTTCATTGGCCAGACGTGCCGCAATTCAAGAAGCTCCAAGGCCTGAGGAGGCCCAGGCGCTGCTCGACCGCCTGTTTCGCTGTGATTTGCCCTATTGCGCCCCTGACGGGCGGCCAACACTGACGGAATTCTCGCTGCGGGAGCTGGAGAAACGATTCGGCGGAAGTGGAGGAAAGGAAACCGCATGAATAATTTTAATGTTCCGAACGATCATCAAGGGTCTTCTTCTAGGAATTACAAAAAATAAGGTTGAGCGAGAGATCTACCTCTGTTGTTCTTTTGTCGGTTTTGATTTGGGCTCCTTGGAGCTTCGTTGGTTTTAGTTTTTCCCAGCGAGGCTAAACCTGAGGAAAACCATACAAATCAAGGCTAAGCGTTCGATGTGTCGTTCCGGGGTCTGCTCCAAAAAATCGCCATTCCAGGCGGGAAATTCGGTCGCCGGACCCCGGGGCGGCAATCTAAGACACCTGAAATATCAGAACGTTCAAAAATTAATCAGAAATGTCTTGTTTGGATTTCCGAAATGGAGATACTCGATCGCGTAAGGGACAGATGTCCCTTGGAAATTTTTAGAGCGATGAGTGCGTCGAGAAACCTTTCGGTCATCTTTGGCCTGCTCCTGATCACTGGGGCGGACGGTGCGCTGAAATTGTCCAGCCGCCTGGCCGAGCGCCATGAGGCCCTGCTTGAAGATCGGCGTGAGATGCTTCCTTCCTTGAGCGATCCCTTTGGAGTTCCTGACCGTGCCCGTCTTGTTCTTGAAGAGCCCGATGAGGAGTTTCTCAACTTCCGCGGATGGCGGGGAAATGTGGTCGCAACGGTTTTCTGGGTCGGCGAATTGCCAACAGCGGGGAATCCTACGCCCAACGTCGCGAGTTCCTGGGACGCCAATTGGCAGTCCAATTTTGGGGGCTATGACCACCCTGATCGCCGCAACGGGTATTTCCCGGAGGCATTCGTGCCGCAGCTCAATCCATTCTATATCGCCCTTCCTTATAACGACATTGGTTCCGATTACCGCCACCGTCCCGAAGCTTCAAAGGTGATCCCTTGGTTCTGGAGGGATTACAAAGGCGAGGGGATCTCGGTTTGCAAAGGGCGCTGGGTGGCCATCCATCGGGCAGGAAAAGTTTGTTATGCCCAGTGGGAGGATGTCGGCCCGTTCCACACCGACCACTGGCAATATGTTTTCGGCGGCGAGGAACCACGTGACAACCGCAACGGAGGTGCAGGCATCGACCTGAGTCCAGCGGTACGTGACCACCTCGGTCTTCAGAGTGGCGAACGCGTGCAATGGCGCTTCGTTGAAAGTCGTGATGTTCCTGCTGGGCCTTGGTCCGGATGGGAGCAGAAAGAGCACTCTGGACGTTGAAGAAAGATCCCCACGCTAAATCCTACAGGTTCCCACGCCTGACAACTGCTGTCCCTATCCAACCCTGAAAACGAAAACAACGAAGTAATCGTCCAAATATTATCCACCCGGCAAATTCGTCCGGAGCCCGCTGTCCCGAGCGTGCTCCGGCGGCTCGGAGAGGGCCGTTCTGTCCCGAACCGGCATGGCCCGTCAGTCAGCCACTGATGATTCCTGCCTTTCCACCTCCTCCGAGCCAACTTCCCCCGGTGACCCGTCCCAGGTCCCGAGATCCATGGAAGCCTTGCCGAGCGAGTGTCCCACAAACGTTCACCCATCCAACCAGCCATGAAAACCAGCCAAAAGTCTGCCGTCACGGTAGCAACCATCGCCGCGTGCCTCGTCGTCTCAACGACCTCAGACGCCAAGCGCAGAATTAGTCCCAGTTCCAACGCGAACGCCAACAGCGATACGTCCGCGACCTTTCCCGCCATGCCATCCGGGTGGTTGACCGCCTTTCCAACAGTGGTGCAAACCGGCACCAAGCCGACTTTGACCTGGGGGATCAACTACCCGTCGATCGTTGAGGACTATGTCACGATCACGCCTCCCGGAACCGTCACAGCGGATGAGGATGTGGATTGCGAAATCCGTGTGTTGGGTGCAGGCGTCACGGTCTCCAGCTCCAACAGCACTAGCTACTCGTTTGTCCCGACGGAGGCGACGATGAGGTATGATAATGATAGCTACAAGCGCATCTTCTACGGCACCAATCATGACGTAAATCCCGAGCAAGTGATTAATACCTTCGTCCTTCAAAAGAACAAGGAACTCAACTTTGGCGGAAGCTACTATTATTCGGGATGGGGGCCGAATTTCACGTCTCAAAGCGGCACCCAGAATGTTCGGACGCTGGTGAATGGGATGGTTCCTCCCTCGAACATTCCTTCCTACGGTGCTCCTTCTCTCGAGAGCTTTCTCAAGCCCTATCTTGGCCCGGATGGCAAGGTGTGGATTGGGCCAATGGATGTCATCGTGTTCATGGAGCTGACCCACTATGATAGTCAGGCGTCCAACCCGGGATACGACCTTCAGGACATGGTTCTCCTGCTGACATTCAAGTCACGGGCATCGACCAACAATGGTCACGGAAACAATATTGACGGGATTGACTCCAGTAACCCCGGTAGCGCCCCGTTCATCAACCTTGATACCGATCCTACCGTTGACGACGAGGGACCGGGTGGCGGTGCCGCTCCAAGCGATCCTTGAAACTCAAACACATCCAATCCAATGAAACGAATTCTTATACTTTTCATCACCTTCTCAGGTGTTGTCATGGGAGAAGAAGTGGCTCTTCGGTCGCAATTCAGAGACGTGGCAACTCATGACCAACTCTCACTTTCACTGCGGAAATTCCAGCAGCGAGATCCGATGAAAAAGCTCGAGGCCGTCGAGGGCGAGGACCCATCCACGGCCAATATCCCTCAGGATCTACTCGAACAGTCCGACATTATTAGCTTTGGTGGCTTCGCAACACTGGTTCCCAAACAGGCCATTCTGGCTGCTCCGCCCCGAGTCGTGAAGCACCTCAAGCTGGAGCCCGGGACGAAATTTATCGGCTGGGCTGAGTTCTACGCCAAAAACCGCGGCTGGATCACCACCGTAGAGGTGAGTCGAACCCAAGCTCAAGGTCGGACGGCGATCGCCGAGGAAACGCAGGAGAGGATTGGGAAAAGTAATAATCTTGTCGTCGCAACCCTCATGGGTGGGCCCATTTCGGTCTTTCCTCATCAAGACCCGGAATCAGAAACGTCGGAGACCTCGGAAAATACCACAAAAATGCCATGAAAACATACCTTTTGCTTACCGCTACCAGCCTGTTGGCGACTTCGAGTTCCGTGGTTGGTCAAGCTGCTGATTTCTTCACGAACTTCGTGCGTCAAGTCCAACTGGAACCTGGCATGCCAGAGGTGAGGTGGGATATCTCCGTGCTGCCGGAAGGAGAGCAACTTTCGCCTCTCGCGATTAATCCCGGTGGTGCGCGCTTCGAATTGTGGACGGTCCAATCGAATCCGGTTACCGTCTATCTTCTAGATACGAAGTACGTGGGCGCTTACGTGCCGATTGCAGATGTGATCATTCGAACCGAGGACCCCTACATCTACACGGGAATTCCAAGAACGAGAGCGGATCGCCAATTTGTGGTCGATGTGCAGGTCGGAGGCCTTCTTAGTGGACTTACGGACCCAGTAGCCTCAAAGAGCGTCAACCTCCTTCGTCACGTGCAGTCCTACGGAGCTGGTGGCACGGGTGTCGAGATTGATCGGACTCAAGCGATACGGTTGACGCAGGTGTCTCTCGTAAACAATGCCATTCACCGGATGACGTTCGCACTTTCTTCCATTCCTGGTGCGGATCGTTCGAAAATCCGAGGAGAGGAACGGTTTTCCGTGTTCTCCCTGGATGACTATCAGGCTCCAGCCTCCCAGCTTGCATCGATGTTTGTTCAGATTTGGCCAGTGGCCGATGGAATGATCAGCGGTATCGCTGATGGCGCCTCCCTGCGATTCAACACGCCGTCGATCACCCTGACAATGAACGATTTGTATCCTGACTCGCGAAGCTATGCGCAAATCTACAAGGGGGCTCCTTCGTTGGGAACGGTTGGAACCGTCATTTCCGGATCAGCACTGATCTATTATGATTCGGTGCCCCACGACCGCACACTTGTGATTGATGACTGGGCCGATACGATCGAGGAAAGCGGGCAGTACACGATTGAGCTGCTGACCGCGACTCCCTTCGGCATCGACCGCCTCGACTACGTCACCTTCTCAATCAACCGCGACATCGAGATCAATAGCACGGTAACGACTGTGGAATAGTTTTAGCCCACGCTGACAAGGCCGCCGACCATGAACCCCACTCTATCATCGGATCTACTTCTTCTCTGCAGCAGCAGCCTCGAGCTGCTGCAGGAGGTTGTCGTTCCGGTAGATCAGCGAGAAGGAAGCTTCTTTGGTCTTGCGGAGCAGATCTTCCATTTCCGTGAAAGCCATGTTCAGGAACAGCCCTTTGACGGGTTCGTGATGAAAGGAAACCATGTTGGTCGAAAAGTTATCACTAACGTTTTTCTCCTGCTTGTTGGGGACGAAGTCACCGTGCTTTACCGAAAGTTGCCGTTTCATTTCGTTGAATTGACCTTCGATCCGGTCGGCACTGTCGTCGGGGCTTCCGAAATGGATGGTCACTTCATACAGGCGACCGCTGTGAAATCTGGCCTCCAGATCACGGGCTGTGGACGAGGGCAGGGCTCCATTGATCACTCCAATTTTGAAGATACGGAGCTCGGGTTTCTTTCCCGGAAGGGTGATCTGAACATCGAGTTCATGGCGTGCAGCGAATTCAATCAAGGTTTCGGGAGAGTCACCCCACTTGAGCCCGAACGGGGGAGCCAACACCGCCTGCGCCGCCAGTGGGGCGACCAAGGCAAGCCAAATCAAGATCACGAATCTCGGCATGGAGGTAGACTGAACCGCCCTAGCCGTCTGAACAAGCGCCGACCACGCGCAATCGATCTCCGTCCGATGACTTCCCCCATTGAGATGGTCAGTGTGCTCCGAAAGCATCCTGACCGAGCAATGGAAAGGAAGCTCGCCGCATGTTGAAGATCGGAACACTGATGGGAAAAGGCAAGCTTGCACGGCGGAATCCAGGCAAGCGCTTCAAGGGATCGGTTCTGCTCGAGGCAACCTACGCGATGACCTTCCTTACCGGACTCTCGCTGATCCTTCTCAAGCTCTCGATCAACGTGATGGCACCGCGCCAATGGACGCTGCAGCAGACCGTCTCCGATGCCTACTTGACCTATGAAAAGGCGTGGGCCCAGCGTCTGCCCTTCGCCGACCTGCTGGCAACGGATTCCCCGTGGCCCGAGTATCCCTCAAAATCCGAGGTGCAGGTGGAATTGGGGAAGCTTCCCGGCGGAACATCGATTTTCGGAACGGTCATTCGCACGAGGCTGCCGGATCCCAATAACTTCCCGGTCGACGGTGGAAGCGGTGATATCACCTCGAACCCCTCGGGGATGCGGGTCTTCAATTTTCAAAGCCTGCTCATCTACTCGATAGGCGAGAGAAAATATGTAAAATCAAGAACCGTGGTCCGCTCGCAATGAAACGGGTTTCCAGGTACCGTAAGGAAGGTGGCTACACCCTGTTGGAGCTGAGCCTCGCCATGAGTGTTGGGATGATGATCGCGGCAATGGGTTTGATGCTTTTTAATCAGCAGATGAATTTCCTGAGGATTTTCAAGGCGCAGGATTTCCTGACCCGTGAGGCCCCGATGATTAACAACTACGTGGTGCGGGTGATCGGATCAGCTGAGGATTATCGCCTCTATCAGGATATCGCCGCCTTCAAAAATGGATCTGATCCAGTGATCTCCGGGGCTAAGGTGCTAGTCTTGAGATTTCGTGAAGCGAACGGTGTGATGAAGGCCTCGATCATCTCATTTGAGGATCCCGGCACGGGCGAAGGTCTCTATTTTACCATGATCCCCGAAAGTGGGGTCATTACGGAGCCTGATTGGGCACTGAGCAAGCAGCCCGCCTCGGTCTCCTTCGCGATTGAACAAGGCGTGCTGCGAATGACCGTGGCGGGGCCAAACGGTGAGGAACTGGCTTACTCGGGAACCCAACAATTATGAAAAAATCACTACTTATTCGCGGCAGTCGGCAGTCGAGAGGATATGTCTCTTATGTGATGGTTCTCAGTATGGGAATGCTTCTGCTGTTGCTTATGATGGGGGCCTATAAGGCGTCGATCCGATCGCAACGAGCACAGACACAGGCTGGGCTCAGAATCGATTACGGTGCTAAGGAAGACGAGGTGCTTAGGGCGCTTGTCAATCTGGTTCCCAATCGAGCGATGGGTGTCATGAAGAGCCAATCGAATGCCTCCTCAGCGAGTCGAGATGCGCTGAGGTGGAAGAGGGTATTTTCCGATGCCATCGATCAGGCGAATGCCCGAACGTCGGTGGATCCTGCGGTGGCAGCGCAATTCGACCTGGATGACTCATACAGGGCAACTAGCGGCGATACGAGTTATTCGAATATTTTGGCGGTCTTTGACCCCATCGAGCCCGATCCCCACAGCTGGGATGTCTCTCCGGGGACGGGGCGGTATCTCGGCGCGGGCTATCCGCCATTGCTGAACTCTTCGTCCGGAACGGTGACCGGCAACGATCGGCTTTATCCCTTGATTAGCCAATCGAAGTACTATGGAAGCCGGGCGCAGAGCATGGTCGACCTACCGGTGGACAAGTATCCGAATTTAAACCTCATTCCCTATCCGGATATTCGTTTTGGCTACGCCGAGCCGGGTCAGCCGTTCGTGGCCAAGCGCAATTGGTGGGCCTTTAGTTTGGATCTCGCGGATGCCGAGGATCATCTAACCGGACTCGATCAGCATGAACGGGACTTTGTGGTCTCGATCTACGAAATACCCTCCCAGTTAGCGATTTCCGCCGAGGCGTTTACGATTCTTGGGAAGCATGCGGACGGCACGGATTGGGCGAACGCAACGATTTCTGGAGGGGTTTTTGCGACTCGCGCGAAGGTCGAGGCCGGCATGAATTTGGAGCGGCTCTCAGGACGGCGAGGGCTCGATGTCTCCACGGAGGCTTCGATTGGCTCGAAAACGATTACCGACGGACAGAACGGCGGCACGTCCAACACCGCCAACCCCTTCGCACCCGGAGTCAGGGAGCTCTATGAATTGACCAACGATGAGTTCATGCCCCTGTCACTGGCCTCGGAATCCGGTAGGGCGGCGTTTGTCCCGATCAGCCGAGGCGTGGATTACTTTGATCGTTTCGCCCATCTGGCGGAAACCGAGTCCATTTCAGATACGAGCTGGAACCACTATTCGGTCGGGGCGCTGCAGTGTGCCATGCACCTCGATATCACCGAGGTCGTCAGTTCGACAGACTCGACGCCCAGTGAATTGACCTTCCAGTTCGCAAAAGGTGGAGGACGCGAGACCATGGTGGTCAATCTGCGCTCCGGCCCGGATACCAATCTTCCGCCAGGTTTCATCCGCTGTGCGACCGAGCACGATACCGTCACGTTCGAATCACCTGTGGATGTGGCCTATGGCAAGAACGGGCAATTCTATTTCCAGCAAGGGGTCAGCGGTGAAGTGACTTTCGAGAATGCGCGATTTGGTGATCCCCTCGTAGGGACACTGAAGGCGGGCTACTATCGGCCGAGCTATCCTTTTGAGGTGGTGCTGCTTCACGGGATGAAACCGAGCATCGCCGTCTATCCTGAACGCATTCCTGATTTCCTGAATCTCATCGGAGCGAGCGACCTATCCGTGAATCACTCGCTCTCGGTGAATGTGGACTATCTAGGCGACGTCATGATCGAAAAGCCATCAATCCCCTGCACCGAGCTGGACTATGGTCTGGTGCTCAAAGAGTGTAAGGATTTCAGCGCGTTCTCGAAGGGCTTCTCGTTGGTGACGAATTTGCGACTCTACATCGCCGACGACTTCAACACGGTCGCGGTGGCGCCTCCCGCCGAGTCGGGGATTCCAAGTCCGTTCTATCCTCCCTGTTCCTTGTTTGCTCCCGAGAAGCGCTATGGCGGCGAGACGAATCCGTTCCGACTCAAGATTAGCGGGCAGATGGGGAGTCTGGCAGGAGACCGGGGAGCGAGTGGTCAGTCGGTTCACCTGCTGGACATGGTGGATGCGAGTGAAGCCGATATGGCACACGACAAAGTTGAAGTGAATCTGGCTCCCATCCTTCATCCCGCAGCCCTGCCCCCCATCACCATGATGAACTGGCTGGTGGTCGTCGAGGAGCGGCGCGCGGAGTTCTACGCGGCGAGCTCTCCCTGAGCTTCCGACCACGAAAAAATAGGAATTACCGGGTACGATTACCGGGTAGGAAATGACTTTGAAGGAAAGGATCGACGCCGCTTTTTTTTGAGGTATTTTGCTCCGGCGCATTGACGCGATTACGTGGGTTGCAGAAGAGGGGATCTTTTGTTAAGCTTGGTAAAATGTTGAAGGTTTTCCCCACCCGAAGCGCGTCGCGAATCCGCCGACGCTCACGATTCGGCTCACTTTGCGTGCGCCGATCCCGTGGTTCGGTGCTTCTTGAGGCGACCTATGCGATGACTTTTTTGACGGGGCTTTCGTTGGTTCTTTTAAAGCTCTCGATCAACGTCATGGCACCCCGCCAGTGGACGCTGCAGCAAACGGTCTCTGACGCTTACCTGACCTATGAGAAGGCCTGGGCTCAGCGGCTTCCGTTTTCCGACTTGCTGGACGAGGATTCGCCATGGCCTGAGTATCCAAAGAAGTCGGAAGCCCAGGTGGAACTCGGCAAGCTTCCCGGCGGGAACCCGATTTATGGAACGGTCATCCGGACGCGGATCCCCAACGCCAATAACTTTCCGGTCGATGGGGGCAGTGGAACCATCGCTACCAACCCTTCAGGCATGAAAGTCTACAACTTTCAAAGCTTGCTCGCTTACACCGTCGGCGAACGCAAGTATGTGAAATCCCGAGTCGTCGTGCGATCGCAATGAAAACCGCCCTCAATAAGAGCCTCCGGCGTGGCTACACTCTTTTGGAGCTGAGCCTTGCGATGAGTGTTGGCATGATGATCGCGGCGATGGGATTGCTGTTGTTCAATCAGCAGATGACTTTCCTGAATATTTTCAAGGCGCAGGATTTCCTCACTCGTGAGGCACCGATGATCAATAACTACGTGGTGCGGGTGATCGGAGCTGCGGAGGACTATCGTCTCTATCCGGACATGAGCACATTGAAGAATGGGGGAGATCCCGTGATGACGGGGGCGACCGTGCTGGTCCTACGCTTCAAGGAGGCGGACGGCTCCATGCGCGCCTCGATTCTCTCTTTCGAGGACCCGGGAACCGGTTTGGGGCTTTACTACACCATGATTCCAGAGAATGGCGTGATCCCTGCCCCCGATTGGGCTCTCAGCAAACAGCCTTCGCTGGTTTCCTTCATGATCGATCAGGGAGTGCTGCGCATGCTCGTCGCAGGGCCGAATGGTGAGGAACTGATTTATTCTGGCACGCAGCAACTATGAAAAAGTCGTCCCCCAGCACTCGTCCTCCCCAGGGATATGTTTCTTATGTCATGGTGCTTTCCATGGGCATGGTCATGCTTCTGCTTTTGATCAATAGCTACAAGACGGCCATCCGCTCTCAGGAGGTTCAGACCATGGCGGGTCTTCGAATTGATTATGCGGCGAAGGAAGACGCCATCCTCAGGGCTGTCGTCCCGTTGACGGCCAACGCTGCCATGCGCTGCATGCAGAGCGGTTCGAGTACGAGTGGCACGGTAAATACCTCACTGCTATGGCAGAAGATTTTCCGTTCTGCGATCCTCCAGGCGAATTCGGAGACTTCGGTCAGCACTGCGATGATCAAGCAGTTCGACTTAGGGACAGTGGTGATTGGGAACTCCGGCGATGAGAAGACATGGGCCTCCCAGACCTTCGAGGCCTATGATGAGACCAAAGACCGGTATGTCTCTCCGGGGCTCAATAAGGATCTCGGCATCGGATTTCCTGTCCCCCTGCAAAGTGGTTCGGGAACGGTGGTCTACAACGATAGCCTTTGGCCCATTATCAGTAGGAGCAAAGTCTACAGCACAATGGCTTCTGGAAGCGTGGGCGCATCGGTTGACGATTATCCCCAGTTCAATCTGATTCCTTATCCCAATATTCGTTTCGGCTATGCGAAGCCTGGCGAAAACTTCGTCGCCAAGCGAAACTGGTGGGCATTCCGGATGGATCTTTCGGATCATCAGGACCAATTGACGGGAGTCGAGAAGAACAAGCGCGAGTTCGTGCTGTCGATTTATGAAGTGCCATCGCAGTTGGCCATTTCAGCAGAAGCATTCACGGTGCTAGGGAAGTATGAAGATGGGACCGATTGGGGTGCGAATACATCGATCGCCGGCGGTGTTTATGCGACCCGAGCTAAAGTAGAAGCTGGAATGAATCTTGAACGAATCTCTGGTCGTAGGGGGCTCGATATTTCCACGGATGCGACCATTGGGAGCAACCCGATTTTAAGTTCCACAAACTCAAGCGGGGGCTCAACGCTTGCTGCCAATCCCTTCCAGCCAGGTGTCCGCGAGTTGTATGAGTTGACACACGGCTCATTCATGCCGGTCTCCCTCACCTCCGAGACAGGTCGCGCGGCCTTCGTCCCGATCAACCGCGGGATCGATTTCTTCGACCGCTATGCCCACGCCTCTGAGACGAACACCCTTTCTGATACCACCTGGAATAGCTACAGTGCCGGATCGGTTCAGTGCGGGATGCACCTCGATATCACCGATGTGAGGGGCGAAAATGATTCAACGCCCGGTGAGCTGACTTTCCGTTATCAGAAAGATGGCACCGAGCAATCGCTGGTGGTCGATCTGGATGCGGGCCTGGATACCAATCTTCCTCCGGGCTACATCTGGTGCGCCAATGAGCACGACACCGTCAAATTTGATCATCCTGTCGATGTCGCCTACGGAAAGAATGGTAAGTATTATTTCCAAACGGGGGTTTCGGGTGACGTGACCTTCGACAATCCCCGCTTTGGAGATCCGCTCTTCGGAGTCTTTAAAGCCGGATATTATAAACCCAGTTATCCATTCGAAGTGACGCTTTTGCATGATACGAAACCCTGCATTGCGATTTACCCAGAGCGGATTGCTGCATTCCTCGACCTGTTGAAGGCGGACAAGACCGACTTGAATCACTCGATTTCCGTGAATGTGGATTATCCGGGTAACATCTTTTTGACCAAGCCATCGATCCCCTGCACCGATCTGGATTACGGTGTGATATTGAAAGAGTGTGCGGACTTGAGCGGATTTCCCAAGGGCTTTTCCTTGGTGACCAATCTGCGGCTCTACATTGCAGACGATTTCAATACCAAGGCGGTCGCGGCCCCAGCGGGTTCAGGCCTGCCGGATCCATTCTATCCGCCGAGCTCTCTTTTTGCGCCGGAGAAGCGCTACGGAGCTGAAAACAATCCATTCAAACTCAGGATTTCAGGCCAGGTAGGAAGTCTTGCGGGGGACAGCGGTGTGGATGGGCAGTCGGTCCATCTGCTCGACATGAAGAACTCGTCCAATATCGGAATGGACCACGATAAGGTCGAGGTGAACCTCTCGCCGATTACGCATCCTGCGGCTTTGCCGCCAATTACCATGATGAACTGGCTGGTCGTCGTGGAGGAGCGCCGCAGCGAGTTCTACTCCGTCTCCGGAACTCAGCCCTGAGTTTCACGGCTCGATGTAAAGGATGCGCGCACAGTTTTCACATTGCGCGACTTCCTTGTCGCTCTGAGCCTTGATCAGGGTTGCGGGAATCAGTCTCACATGGCATCCGCCGCACTGGCCGGCTCTGACGGGTGCCACGGCGACGCCATTCTTGGTCTTCAGCAGACGTTCATAGAGGTGAAGAATCTCTCCGTCCGCCTGCTCGGCCAGTTTTTGGCGATCGGCGCGGGTTTCATCGAGGTCGGCTTGGACCCGCCGGAAGCGTTCGGCGATCGCCTTGAGGTCTTCTTCTACCAGACGCTGGGTTTTGCTTAGGGCATCTTCTGCAGCCTTCAGTTTGGCTCTGAGCGTGTCTCCGATCTCCATCAGTTCCAGTTCCCGGGTTTCCAGGGTATCGACGTCTTTTCCATAGCGTTCGATCTCGTGGCCGAGCGCGGTGTATTCGTCGTTCTTACGTGTTTCGAACTGCTGGGTCCTGAGGCGGGTGATCGAGGTTTTGCGGGTTCCGACGTCCAGTTCCACCTTCTTGATCTCCATTTCGTTGGCGAGAATCGCCTGTCGCGCGGCTTCGACCGCTTCGGTGTCCGATTTCAATCGGGTTGTGGCGCGAGCCTCGTCGGCAGGAAGCGTTTCGAGCTGGTTGGCAAGGCTTGCGATGCGGCGATCCCTGTCCTGTAGGACCAGCAGGTCCTCGATTTGCGGTAGCATGAAGAAGGTCTAGCCTGAGGAATGGTGACGGGCAAGCCCGGGACGGGTATTGCATTACGGAAAGGCAGCGGCAATGATCTCTCCGCACATGGATGACACCCACTCCGAATCAGGCGATATCGCCATCCGCTGTCCGGGTTGCGGACAGCGATTCAAAGTCGGCCCGGATTTGCGCGGCAGGATGGTCGAGTGTGGCAGTTGCGATCGAAGGTTCCGGGTAGAGGACGATGTGATGATCCGACAGCGGAAAACCTACCCGGGCGAGCGCAAGAATGCCTCGCTCGAGCGTTTCAGCCGGGTTCCGACGAAATCTTCGGTGGCGCCAACGTTCCAACCCATTTATTATGAATCGGAAGTGCCTCCCGCAGCGGCGGTTGAGCCGACTTCGCCGTTGCGGATTATTCTTGGGATTGCCGGAGTGCTGCTCGCGGTCATCGTCATTTTGATTCTCATGTTTGGCGGGGGCCCCGGAGCTTTACTTGACGGGACATCGGTCGCGAAGCGCTTGATTCTTTCTTCATTCACAGCCGTTCTGACGCTGGTTCTCCTGCTCGTGGCAAATCCTCACGGGCGCTTGAAAGCCTTTCTGGTGGGTCTTGCTTTTGCCGCCGGACTGCTGACCTTACCGTTTTTCTTCAATGAGGGTGCGAGCAAGTTGGTCGCCTCGGATTACGGAGAGCTTCCTGGATTTGATGGCGGAAATGAGGAAGAGGCCATCGATGACCCGTTTGAGGCAATCAAGACCGAGATGCACTATGAGCCGGTGGCGGAAGCATTGGCTGCTTATGGCCCGACTCTAACGGCCCAGGGAAAGACCGCAGTCGGGGTTTGGCTGCGTGATCTCCGTGATTTTAACAAGTTGCAGGTCGTTGAGTATCTCACGCGGGCGACCCATGCCTCGGAAGCATCATGGCTCTATCCGCGGCCTCCTGATGATTTCCTCATGGTGCTCATCGACATCGATGAGGATATTTCGAAAGTTGTGGATCTCTGTGGTCGCTTTGGTGAAGTGACGAGGGTTATTGACGAGCTGCGGGTGATTGAGGTGAAGGTGGATAACGAGTCTTTTGTCCAAAGCCCACTTGAAAAACTCGCGAACCCCGAGAATCCGTCCTTCTACGAATTGAATCGCCGCGAATTGGAAAGCATCGATCTCAGGCGGGTGGAGGAGGCGGTCAAGCGACTCGCTGGGGCGGAGCCGAAGCTGTTCCGCCGGGACATTGTCGCACGAATGCAGGAACTGTTCGATCTCGCGGATACCGAAATGAAAGGAGACCTGGCCAAAGCACTCAGTATTTGGTCGGAGCAAGGAGATGGTTCGGTCGAAATCGTTCGCGCAGTCGCTCTGGATCTCATGGAAAAAGAGAGGTCGTTGCCGAGGTCGATCGTTGCCTTTATGGTTCAGAACAAGGATCAGGCGGTCATCCCGATCCTTGATCAGCTCTGGGCGGCAGAATCAGGTTCCTGGGAGACTCTTTATGTCGAGATGGGTCCACCGATTGAGGATTCGGTCTTGCAGCGTTTCAAGGAAGGTTCGCCAACGCTCAAGGTTTCTGCGGCCACGCTGCTTGCCAAGGTGGGAACCGAGAAGAGCCTGCCCGCGCTGCGGGAGGCGAAAGAAGGAGCAAAATCGGAGATGGCTGTCGTCGTCGGTCGTGCAATTGAAGCGATTGAGGGACGACGTTGATTAGTTCCGGCGATATGAGGACTCCCCGCCCTCCCAAGCGTCAGGGGGAGCAAAATCATGCCCATCAGTTCCAGAACGAAGCGCATTTTTTCTTCGCAGTGGGGCCATGCGCCCTTATCAGTCCGCATGGACATGGTCACCATCTCGGAAGAAGCCGCCGAAGCCTTGCGCAAACTGCTCGCCAGCAAAGGCGCCGGACCGCGAACCGGCCTGCGCCTCGGCGTGAGCCGCGGAGGTTGCGCGGGCTGGCAATATGAAATGCAGGTCGCCGACCCTCAGGACGGCGACGAAGTCATCGCATTCGATGGCGGTCGCCTGATTGTCGCCGCCGATAGCCTCGAAAGGCTCAACGGTTGCCGCGTGGAATACTCGGACTCACTCTCGGACGCCGGATTCCGCATTCAGAACCCGCGAGCGGCCCGCGCGTGTGGTTGTGGCACCTCGTTTGAGGAAACCGACAAGCCGCTAGCCCCCGAGGAAATCGAAGATTGCGGAAAACCCTGATGCCTCAGGAGAAGGAGAGGACCTGGAAGCGCAAGCCCCACTTCTACTGGTGGACGCTAGCCAATGTTCTGGCTGGCTGCGTGGCCACTCTCAGCTGGGTGCTCTGCCTCCACGTTTTTGGCCATCCGGAAATCCCGCAGAACTACCAAATCCTCGCCAAACTCGGCCGCACCGACCCGCCTGTCGGGTTCAGCCTGCAGGATGCCCCTCCAGGTCAGTCCGCCGATCCACGCGCGCTCTACCGTCGCTACGCCGAACTGGATGCCGATTCACTCGCCAGCCTGAACTCCGCTCTGATGCGGAACTACCTCAAGAGCCTCGCCGAGCCCGGCCTGATCCAATACGTCGAAGGCAACTTCATCGTCACCGAAGTCCGTTCTCTAACAGAGGCCGACCTCTTTCATCCGGGCTTTGCCGTCCGGGGTCAGGCGATGATCCAGCCGGATGAATTTTCGGAAGCCGCTCCATGGCCGGTGACCATCGATTACCTGTTCCCGACCACCAACAGCACGGCTCAAGAATGGTTCCGAGTCGGCGATCAACTCGCCGTCTCAAAAGTGCCGAACTGCGCGATGGTTCTCCGCGTCGCTCGCGATGAACGCGGCGACACGCCCGTCGTGCAAATGACCGTCGTGCCCATCGCCATGGGTGAGTATCAAGTCGGCAAGGACCACACTTTCACGGTCTCCACTCCGGAGAAACTCAATCCAGCCGCAAGCTTCCCGGTTTTCCCCGACTCGGAATTGCCGGTCGATTAACGGACTTCCCGCATCCAATACCAGGATGGATAGGATTGGCAGGATTTCGAATTTTCATCTTATCCATCCTATCCATCCTGGTCCCAAAATTTCGGATCAGAACTCGCACGACCCCGGAGTCCGGGCAAATGGAATGACATCGCGAATGTTCTGCATCCCGGTCACAAACATCAGCAGTCGCTCGAAGCCCATGCCGAAACCGGCGTGCGGCACGCTGCCATATTTCCGGGTATCCACATACCAGCCGTATTCCTGCGTCGAAAGCCCATGGCGTTCCATGTTGGCCAGCAGCACATCGAGGCGTTCCTCCCGCTGGCTTCCGCCGACGATCTCGCCAATGCCCGGAACTAACAGATCCATCGCCGTGACCGTCTTATCGTCGTCATTGAGCCGCATGTAGAACGGTTTGATCTCCTTCGGATAATTGAAAACCGTGAGCGGCTTTTTGAAGTGCTCTTCGGTCAACCAGCGCTCGTGCTCGCTCTGAAGGTTGTGACCATACTCCACCGGATAATCGAACTTCTTGCCAGACTTCTGGAGAATCGAAACCGCCTCGGTGTAGGAAACCCGCTCGAAGGGATTCGAAACCACCGCTTCCAGTCGCGCCCGCAGACCCTTGTCGACGAATTTCTCAAAGATCGAAAGATCGCCGTCCTGATTTTCAAGCGCCTCATGGACGAGAGACTTCACCATCTCTTCCGCCAGGTCCATGTCGCCTGTTAGATCACAGAAAGCCATCTCAGGCTCGATCATCCAGAACTCCGCCGCATGCCGCGAAGTGTGCGAGTTCTCGGCACGGAATGTCGGCCCGAAGGTGTAGATATTTCCGAGCGCACAAGCAAAAGCCTCGCCCTCCAGCTGACCCGAAACGGTGAGATGCGCGGCCTTCTCGAAGAAGTCGTTTTCAAACGACTGAGGCTTTCCCGAAGTCGGATCAAGCGTCGTCACCCGGAACATCTCCCCCGCCCCCTCACAGTCGCTCGCCGTGATGATCGGCGTGTGGATGTAGTGGAAATTCCGCTCGGCGAAAAAGCGGTGCACCGCGTAGCTCATCCGGCTGCGGACGCGGAACATCGCCCCGTAGAGATTCGTGCGAGGCCGCAAATGACCAATCGATCTCAGGAACTCCGGCGTGTGCCCCTTTTTTTGCAGAGGAAAGTCATCGGGCGCCTCACCGAGCAAACGCACCGAGGTCGCCTGAATCTCCCATTTTTGTCCCCCACCCTGCGATGCGACCTGACGCCCGGCCACCGCCACGGAGGCTCCAGTCGACATTTTTTGCAGCGCCTCGGATCCCGGCGTACCTTGATCGACAATCACCTGCAAGTTCCCGAGACACGAGCCGTCGTTGAGTTCGAGAAAGGAGAAAGCCTTGGAATCCCGTCGGGTCCGCACCCAACCGGCGGCTTCGATCGTTTCCGCCGGGGTTTCGGAGGCAAGCAAGTGACGGATCAATGTGCGCATGGGCGTGATTAATGACATGGCAGGCTGGCACCGCAAGCCCCGGGGATGATGGAAGTCCCCCGAATCAACGCACCGTCCCGAGATACTCCTGAGGCACGGCTGGATTCCCGATCAATCGCGGTCGGTCGCTCCATGCCTCCTGCTCACCCCAGATCCGCGCCCACATCCGGTCGAGCATCGGCTTCATCTCCTTCATTTCGCGGTCCGCTTTCTTCAAAGGATCACCCCGACCATCGATCTGGAATTCCCACGCGAAGTTCAGCGGACGCAGCTCCAGTCCGCGCTTGTCCCACTCGCGGTATTCGCCGAAGCGCAGGTCCACGATCCAGACTCCTTTCGGCGTCGGCCGGGCAAGGCACCAGTCTTTGGAAAAGCGGCGGATCTCCCGCACTTCCCACGCCTCAGGATTTTCACTCCACTCGTCCAGGACTTCCTGCTGCTTCGGGAAAATCGTCCAAAGGACCGGCTTATCGCCATCGAACACCGAGCGGTAGGCCATCCAGATCTCCCCATCGCGCTCGATCAGGCAGCGCCACAACAAAATACTAAAGGGTGCTGGTGCCTCCATTTTCCGCTCAAACGCAATCTCCCGCTGAGCGAGATCGCGTTTCACCGCGCTCGAAACCGCATCTTTCGCCCAAAAGCTCAGCCCGACGTAAAAGCAGGAAATCCCCAGACAGATCGCCATCATCTTGATCCCCTGCCCTTTTTTCCACGTCGGTGCCTTAATCAAGAGCCCCCAAATCACCGCCACCAGCAGCGGCATCGTGAAGACCGGATCAATGATGAAAAGGTTGTCGAAGGAGACCGGATAGCCGGAAAACGGCCACAGCGCCTGCGTGCCGTAAGCGGTGAAGCAATCGATCAGGAGATGCGTCGACCACGCCAGAAACACCAATGCTCCCGCCCGCTGCGGGGTCACCTTTTGTTTCTTCCAGCGCTTCGCCAATGGCTTGGCGAGGGCATAGCTCAGGACAAGCGTCAGCAAAATCGAGTGGGTAATGCCTCGGTGGATTTTCAAATCCCAGGCGGTATCGATCAATGGAGTCAGCATGGCATCCGCATCCGGCAGCACGCCGAACAAGGTGCCCCAGCCGATCGCCGGCCTACCGAGCTTCTTTCCCAGGACCAGCCCGCCCATTACCGCCCCGAGGGCTGCCTGTGTGATCAAATCCACCGCCGCAGAAGTCCGGTCGCTGCCCAAGAATGCCAAGAAAAATCGACATCCACCATCCAACCACCGCCTAATTCCCAGCTGGCTTCTCTTCCGAGTCCCCGGCTTCCGCCTTTGCCGCCGCTGGCTGCTTCAATTCCTCGAGGACCTTTTTCGCGGCAATCAACAGGCCGGGGGTCAACTCGGTAGAGAGCTCACCGAGAATCGCCTTGGCCGTTTCATCACCGCGCTCGACGGCCAAAGTCGCGAGCGCCCAGCCTTTGACGATGTCTTTCTTGGTGCCAATTCCTTGAGAGGTCATCCGAGCCAGAGCGGAGGTGGCGGCGGCGTGGCCTTGATTGGCGGCAAGCGAGTAGAGTTCACCGGCACTGGAATAGTTCACCGGCACGCCGACTCCGCGCTCGTAGAAGGCACCGAGATTGCTCTGGGCATCGGCCAGACCATTCTTGGCGGCACGGGTCAGCCACGCCACGGCAGCCGTCGCATCCGCCGCCCCCAAATTCCCGGAAACATAGAGTAGCCCGAGCTCGTTTTGCGCCGCAGGCAGATCACCATTGGCGGCGGCGAGAAGATAAGGATAAAACTTCAGCGGATCGGGCTTCTCCGCACGCGAGAGACGGCTCGCCATCTCATACGCCGCCGACGGATTTCCTGCCTTTGCCGCCTTGTCGATCCACTCGACTGCTTTGGCCTCGTCCTTCTCGACGCCCTTGCCCTGCAGGCGGAGATTGGCCACGCGCAGCATGCAGTCGGTCTGACCCGCCTCGGCTCCGGTGAGGTAGGCGCGGTAAGCGGCCTTCGGGTCTTCTTTCACGTTCTCCTCAAAGTCACCGAGCACCAGGTAGGCAAGAAGCAGCTTCTCCTCAATCGCCTTCTCCAGCCATTCCCGGCCCTCTTTCTCATTGCGGAGTTCCTCTTCGGCATTGAGCAGCCTGGATGCGAGCCCGACGTAGGCGCTCGTTTCGCCCAGCTTGGCAGCCTTGCGCAGCAGCTCCAGCGATTTGGCCGGATCACGCTGGTCGGCAAAACCAAACTCCCCGTGATAGAGACGTGACAAGAGAAGAATCGACGCCGTATCGCCCGCCTCACTCGCCGTGGTCCACCAGCGGGCCGCGTTCTCAAAGTCCGCCTCCTCACCGGTCAGGCCCCGCAGGTAGGCTTCGCCTAAAATCCGGCCCGCATTTCCCGGATCATCCTTGGCAGCTGATTCCAGCACCTCGACCCCTTGCTTGCGCTCACTTTCCTTTTCCGACTTGAGAAGAACCAGAGCTCGACGGTAGGTCGCTTCAGGGTTCCCAGCTTCAGCCGCCTTTTGATCGGAATCGAGCGTAGCAGGCTCAGCCACAAGCGGCAAACTCAAGGCAATCAGAAGCGGCAGTGATCTCATTGAGGAGATCCAATCCTGATGGTGTTGGCGAGGCAACGGAATTGTCGAATTCCTCCAGATCGACACCGCGGACTCGGCTATTCCTCCCCAGCAACTCGGGCGATTTCCCGAAAGACCCGCTTCTCGGAAGGCAGCAGATCATTCCAAGGGAAATCTCCCAAAAAAACTTCAGCTTCCTCCCGCTGGCCGGTCGAGGCGAGGATCAGCCCGCGAATCGCACGATACGCAATATTTACCCCAAACCAGTCGACATCAAGTCGGTCCGTAAGCTCCGCCGCTCCTGAAGCATCCCCTGAGAGCAGTCGCGCAAGCGCCAAGGTGCTGATGATGGGAACCTGGTCCGGCAGCGACTCATGGATGCGCTCGATTTCCTGAATGACAGTCGCGGGATCCGCGCGTCCGGTCAGGCATGCGAGGTAGCTAAATTGGACGCTGATCACCGGATTGCCAGGCTCCAGTTGACGGAAGGCAGCGAGCACTTCCATCAGTTCACTCTCGCGCCTCGCTTCCGAAAGTCCCCGAATGACGTGCTTGAGCTTCCTCGAAATGGGCAGCGGCCCAGCCCGGCGAATGATCGCGCGGGTCCAGGCATCAAGGGCAAGCTGAGGCAAATTCCGACGCTCGGCCTCGCGAGCGAGAAGAATGAGCGTATCGGACTCAACACTGTCCGTGGCGACCTTGAGCGCCTTCTCAGCCTCTTTCCCTTGCTCTTTTTCATCTTCGATGATGCCGGCCATCCGGCAATGGACCCACCATCGGGGAACCCTGGGCGGAGGGTTTTCAAGCAAGGCCTTGAGCTGCTTGATCTTCCCTGAAGCCTCAAGCACTTCGCACTGAAGCTCGAACCGCTCAAGCGTTTCAGCGGGCTCGTCCAGATCAAGCAAATCCGCACCAATCTCCGGCTTTTGAAGCTGAAGGGCCCACCTGACGAGGAGCTCCGGCTCGTCTTCGGCATACGCCGCAAGGCATCGCTCGATGAGCCCCTCGGCCCTCTCAGGATGAGCTGCGATCTCACTGCGCGCGAGCCTCAGAACTCCGGAAATATCACCGCGGGAAGGCTCGGAATTGTCCATCGTCAGCATCGCATACAGATCGGGCAAGATCTGATCTTGCGGAATCCCATCGAGCAGATCGAGCAGCCGATCGCGCATTTCAGGGCGTTGCTCGACCAAGCGGATGAGCAGCAGCTGAAGCTCCTCACTCGCCTTGGCTGAGCCTTCCACCAGGAACGCTTTCAGCAAACGATACTCCACTTCCACAGGCCGCGGCTCGGGGACAGCGTACAAGATCTCACTCGCTTCCGCTGCCAGACCGTCCCCGAGCAAGCGATCCGCTAGCGGAAGTAGACGCTCCAGATCGATTTTCTCGCTCTCACTGAACGTCGACCAGCCACGAATCAACCCATAACCCGGCGCCGTCTCGCAGATCAATTTCCACGCCTTGAGTCGTTCATCTGGGGAAAAATGCTCATCGCTGAAGATCGTCATGGCGATGTCCGCGCGGCGTGGATCGCGGAGCTCGTTCGCCGCCGTGAGCAGCGTGGGATAGATATCCTTTCGTTGATTGTCCCTTCGAACCACGCCGATGGCCAAATCGCGGGCTTCGGCAAAGCGGCCGGCTGCCAGCGCCGCCGCCGCTCGCTGAGTGTCCTGATCATTCCTCCAAGTCCGATACACGGACAGAGCGGGTGAATAGCTAACAGATAGCAGCCCACCCACAACGAGAACGACGATCAGCCATCTCAGAATCGGGTGAAAATTGGCCCAGTGGGTTCGTAAAGATTCGAGAAAATTCATGGGGGGAAATGCGGCGCTTAGCGAATTTGATCCGGAGGAATCCACTGCAGCCTCTCCTTAATCAAGCTTTGGAAGTGAGCCCAGGCAAGCTCCTCCGTCGGCATCCCGGAGACTCCACCCATGATCACCCGGGCGTGAAGCGGGCGAAAGCGGGACAGCGCGGCCGCAAGACGAAGCTGCCGGAGATTGAGACCGGAGTGACCCATCAGAACATCTTCACGTAGGTTACTGCTTTCAAAGCCACTGACCCACACGCACTTGAAGATGTGAACCGCAGCACCCCCATCCTTTGGCCGGAAAAGCGTGGAGTCAAAGATCAGTTGTCCGCGATCGCCGCGGATTACCCGGGCGGGATAGACCCTTTCCAAGCGCATGCCAAGCGCCCCCATGCACTGCTCGGGAAGATGCTTGAAGGCCTCAAGGGTATTCACCGTTTCCTCGGCGTCCCAGCGAAAATAGGACAGCCGGGTCACCAGCCCCGAACCGTCGTCATAATCACCAATCCGCCCAGCACTGCACCTCAGCGGCGTCATCACTTCACTCACGAGGTCGTTCCGGGACTGCCAAAACTCGTCACCCAGCGGCAGCGTGATTTCAGGAATCAGGATCGAATCCGAAACCTCAGCCGGTCGCATCCAGAGCGCCGCCGCGACTTCAGCCACCACCACCGCTGCGACGAGGCTCCAAATTCCGATCGCAGCCCTCATGCCAGCCCCCTTCCCGTTTGTTTGCTCACGGTCCGCCGCGCCTGCCGTCGGGCTTCCAACCATCCGGCCACTGCCAGCAACAAAACGGATCCCACCACAAAAGCAAGCCACCCCGCCGTATCGTGAGCCCCATCAAAGCCTTCCCCCCCTTTTTTGAAACGAATCACTGCCAGCGAGCTCGCCCTCACCACATTGATCGCCCATGCAGAGAGCAGCCCGATGATGACGAGCACCACCCTCGAGCCGCTACCCAGGCGCAACAACTCACCGAAAAACAGCGAACTCATCAGAAAGCTCTGCGCGGACTTGATGCCACTGCAGCCCTCGGTCACCCGGACGACCTCACCCATCATGCCCAGCTGGTCACCCACCGCCTGAACCGGCATCCCAATCGCTCCAAGTAAGACCACCGCAGCACTTACCACGCTCTCGGTCAAAGCCGACACAAGCGCCCGCTCAATTGGCGTCGGCAGCGGAATCGCCGAACAAGCAAAGAGCATGATCGGAACCACCCGGCGAACCCCATGCCAACCGGCCAGGCGATGGAACGCAAAGAGTGTCGCAGAAACCACCAAACCCGCCTGAATCCAAATCGGCAGCGTCCATCGGGGATCAACCCGCTCGACCACCCTGAGAACACCCAAGACGCCCAAAAGCCCCAAGCCACCGACCAGCACCAGCGGCAAGCCGGTGGAAGAAACGGGCTTCCCCTGCCAAACACCGCGAATCCGCCAAATAAAGTCAGACTTCCTGATCTCGGTGGAAAATGATTTGGCACTTTTTGGGCGTTTCAGGCGAGTTGGTAAATCAGGCGCGCATGGGTTTCTGGGTGGAGGAAATTGAGTTGGGTTAATTCAGCGAGCAGGGTGCCGATGGCCTTG